>JAQZBV010000002.1 GCA_029237685.1 Cytophagaceae bacterium
AGTATTAATGAGCTTTTTTTAAATATTTTTCAGAATCAGTTTGTAAATATTAAAAAAGCCTTTACATTTGCAAACCAATTAAGTCAAAAGGACTTTAAAACACAATGGGAGCTTAGCTCAGCTGGTTCAGAGCATCTGCCTTACAAGCAGAGGGTCACTGGTTCGAACCCAGTAGCTCCCACATAGTTAAAGGGTTTCAAACATCTAGTTTGAAACCCTTTTTTCGTTTATAGCATTTCAATTCTTATATTTAGTAGTCTATAAGCATCCCAATAAGAATGACTCTCCAAGAAGTTAAAACCTCTTCCGAAATAAAAGATTTCCTTCTATTTCCTGTTGAACTGTATAAAAATGACCCAAACTGGATTCGTCCTTTGGATAGTGACATCGAAGACATCTTTGATCCGGAGGTCAATAAATTCTTCCGCCATGGAGAATGCACCCGTTGGGTATTGTACAACGATCAGGGAAAGGTCATTGGAAGGGTAGCGGCTTTTATCAATAAAAAGACCGCGAAAACTTCGGAGTATGCTACCGGTGGGATGGGTTTCTTTGAATGCATTGACGATGCGGCTGCTGCAAAGAAGCTGTTTGAGGTTTCCCAAAAATGGCTGGCGGAGCGTGGCATGGAAGCCATGGACGGTCCGATTAATTTCGGCGAACGCGACAAATGGTGGGGACTTCTGGTCGATGGTTTTTACGAGCCGAACTATTGCATGCCTTATCACCATAAATATTATAAAGCTCTTTTTGAAAATTACGGATTCAAAGAATATTTTCAGCAGTATACGTATTGGAGGCCTGTAGTCGGACAATTACCTGAAGTCTATCAGCAGAAAGCAGACCGCATTGCGCGCGATCCTTTGTTTCGCTTTGAGCACATCAGAAAAAATCAACTGGAAAAGTACGCGGAAGATTTTCGTTACATCTACAACAAAGCATGGGCAAAGCATGCCGGGGTAAGAGAGATGCCGAAAGCACAGGCCATGTCCATCATGAATCAATTGAAGCCAGTATTGGACGAAGAGATCATTTGGTTTGCCTATTATAATGAAGAACCGACGGCTTTCTTTATTATGATTCCCGAATTGAATCAGTTGTTCAAAAACTTAAACGGCAAGCTGAAGGGCAAATGGGACATCGTCGCCAAATTGAAATTCCTGTATTACAAATGGACCGGTGCCTGTAAAAAAATGTTTGGCGTGGCATTCGGCGTCATCCCTGAGTTTCAGGGAAGAGGTCTGGAAGGAGCGATTGTGATGGCTGCCGCGAAGAAAATTCAGCCGATGAAGCGGTATACTGAATTTGAAATGAACTGGATCGGAGATTTTAATCCTAAGATGATGCGTGTGGCAGAATCAGCCGGAGGATCGATTCGTAAAACGCACGTGACGTACCGTTACCTCTTTGATCAAAGCAAACCGTTTACGCGCATGCCAATGATTGACTAATGGGAGAGAGGTGAAATCTGAGATCTGAAATCAGGGATCTGAAATGTCACTAAACTTTTGTATCTTAAAATGATCAACAAGTTTTCTATTCAAGGTACAGAGCTTTCAGGCATGCGCATTCGTTCATTTTATAGGAGAAATTTTTTCACTCTCAGCTTAACGTTGATGGCAGTGCTGGTGTTTCTTGCTTCGATGACATTTGAGCTGAATCGTAAACCTTATGTGCTAAAAATTCCTGTTGGCTTTCCTGCGCCGCTTATTCCTGCCGACAACGAGTTGACGGTGGCAAGAGTAAAGCTGGGTAAGAAACTTTTCTACGACAAAATACTTTCTTTCGACACGAGTATTTCTTGTTCATCCTGTCATATGCCAGAGTTTTCTTTTTCTGACAATCGAACCGTTAGTCCCGGTGTCAAGCAAGTGATGGGCGATCGCAATTCCATGCCTTTGATCAATCTCGCCTGGTCCAATTCTTTCTTTTGGGATGGTGGGGTGTCCAGTTTAGAAATGCAGGTGTTAAAACCGCTAACGAGCCATACGGAAATGAATTTATTGTTGAGGGAAGCCGTCTACCGTTTGAAGACTTCCAAAGACTATGTGAAGTTATTTGAAAAGGCCTATCAGTGCGAACCCAATCCCAATGCCTTATTCAAAGCCATCGCTTCCTTTGAAAGAACATTGATCAGCGGAAATTCTAAGTTTGATCGTTACTTTTATCAAAAAGATTCTACCGCATTCAATGCGTCAGAGAAGAGGGGATACCTGTTGTTTTTTGGGAACGATAAGGTGCACTGTGTTTCTTGTCATTCCGGAGTCAATTTTAGCAACAACACGTTTCAAAACAATGGACTTTACGCCGAATACAAAGATGAGGGAAGAGCGCGTATTACGGGACATAAAAATGACATTGGTAAATTTAAAGTGCCGACACTTAGGAACATTGCTTACACCGCGCCTTATATGCACGATGGCAGTTTAAAGACATTGGAAGAGGTCATCAATCATTACAGCAGCGCGGGCACCGGACATTTTAATGCGTCACTTCATGTGCATACCGGATCGCAGCTGGAGTTGACCGCACAAGATAAAAACGATTTGATAAATTTTTTAAAAGCATTAAACGATGACGATTTTATACGCAATCCTGCCTACCGCCAGTAGTAGTTTTGTAAAATATGTAACAGTCCTTTTACTAGCGCTTTCGCTGGGTACTTGCTATGCTCAGAAAAAGACAGCGGTGAAAGAGCAGGGTGATGTGATGCTGAATTTTATTCCTCTAGTAGAGGGCGAGGCATTTTTCATGGATTCCATCTATAGTGCTCCGGGCGGCGAGCAATATAAAATTACAAACTGGAAGTTTTTTGTTTCGAATATAGCCTTCTCTACTTCCTTTGGAGTCGAACAACCTGTTGCTGTGGAAAGCAAGTTGCCTGTTTTGCTGATAGATTTCGGTAAGGCAAACACAACCGGAGTGCAATCAATTGTGAAGGTACAGACTGGAGCCTATACAGATGTTCGGTTTGATATTGGACTGCCACGGCAAATCAATCATTCAGATCCTACAATGGCTCTCCCTCCGCTTGACCTGGCGCAGCAAGACATGTATTGGGAATGGAATTCAGGTTATATTTTTTTATTGGTAGAAGGACAATTGATTTCTACCAATGAGCGGTTTCATTTTGCTATTGGAGGAGACAATAAGATCATGCCTTTTGCACATGGTAATTTGTTTAATATAACACCCTTGGTACAAGTAGAAAAAAACAAAATCACACAATTGAATTTTACTTTTGATTTTAATAAACTTTTAAAAAATGGCGATGGCTCTGCTTACTCCTTGAACTCCGAAAAAAAGAGAATCGTACACGGAGGTTATTTCGCTGATATCCTTAGCCTCAATGCAAAGTATGCTATGGAGTTTAAATCAGTAGAAGTAAAGTAAGAGAACTGAAAACGGAAAACGGAAAACGGAAAACTGAGAACTGAAAACGGAGAACTGAAAACAGAAGACAGAAGATAGAATGAATAATTATTGCGAATCTCAGTTCTCCGTTTTCAGTTCTCAGTTCTCTCTTCTCTCTATTTCCCAACTAATATAAACGGCGCCCAATAATACGGATCACTCATTTCTTTATTTTTTAATAATTCCAGTTTTGCTTTCTGAAGGGCTTTGGCATAACTGATACAGCTTGTGTTATTGAGAATGTTGCTGTACAGGTTATTCATCAATTGTAAGGTTGCCTGATCAGAAACACTCCACAACGAAACAATGATGTTGTTGGCTCCTGCATACAGCAAGGCTCTGGACAAACCGATCAAGCCTTCTCCTTTGGTTACTTTTCCTAATCCTGTTTGACAAGCTGACAGTGTGATCAATTCGGATTTCAGGTTCAGCGTATAAATCTCCCCGGAATGCAAATCACCGTCTTCGTCTTTATTACTTTTTAAAATGATCTTTGATAGATCAGGGTCATTCTCATTGACTAGTCCGTGTGTGGCCAGGTGAATATAACTCCATTCACTGGTGCTGGCTTTTTTTAGGGCCGCTTCACTGGCTTGTTCGTTTAAGAAGGATTGCACGGCAAAGCCTTTACTTGTAAAAGAGTTTGACAAGCCTTCTATTTCTTGTTTTGTCCCTGGTAAGTCAGCCATTTTTCCTGTAAAAGAAACGGGGGCACACAACAACACATTTCCTGTGGCACATTCATTTTTACTTTTCTTTAAACTTTCCAGGTAGAGTGAAGCACTGTAGTTATACGATATAGCGGCTTGTTTAAGCAGTAAAGGCAATTCCTCCTCTGTGGTGGGTTCTTTGGTAAACAAGGCTTCAAAAGGCGTCGAGCTCAGACGTCCGTCCGGAATAATAACGAGTGATGCTTGGGATGGAATTTTATTCGGAAGCAGTTGTTTGCTCAAGCTGTTTCCAAAATCAATATATTGCTCATGCATGCGGTAACGAATGCTGTTTCTCCAGGCGGTGAGTTGTTTGTCCATGTTCACATCCTTGTTCTTGCGTATCATTTTGAGTTTCCTGGAGTCTAAGACAAACAAGTAAACTTCTTCGTATTTGTCGGAAACAAAATAATGCAACAATACCGTGCTGTCCGGCAGCTGCGCTTGTAGTTCTTTTGCTGTTAACGTATTCTTTTTGTACTTCAAATTATAATAAGCAGGGAAATCGTTTTCCAGTTGTTCAATGTAATTTTCGTACAGTCTGTTTTCTTTAAGTACAAAAGAGCGCCATTGTGATTTTTCTGTTTCGTTTTCTGCTTTCTTGAGAAACTGTTCTCCATAGGCAATGCGCTTTTTAATTTCATTTTCTTTTTTCAGCAAAGAATCAGGCAATCCGGAAAACGATTTGGCTTTGGCATCGGAGATGGCTTCCAATAAAACGGCTGCTTTGTTTTTTTCTGAAAACAAAAAACCTTGGGCGTGATAATCGTTTTTATGCCAAGTGATTTCAGACAACATCAGGCATACATGTATCGCATGCTCGTAAATATCGTTGGTGAGTTTCCCTAATTCTACTTTGTCCTTTTTGTTGCTGCGGCGGTGACGAATGCTTTCAGATAAAGTATCGGCGCTTTGAAGAGAGGAAAGTGCAAATTTCAGGTCATTAACTTTTAAATCTTTTTTAATGTGTTTTTCTTCCAGTGCCTGAGCTTTCAATAAAAAAGTATTGAGCATCAGGTCGGAGTGAATCACATCTTCTGTGGAAGGGTTGGAATAAATTTTATGGTTCTCAAACTTAAAAGAATTGGCGATCAACGATGCCTGGTAATAGGCCAATGCTTTTTTGTATTTGCTTTTTCGAAGTTCAATAGCGGCCAATTCGTTGTAGCATTCGGCCACTTCCGGATGACGGTTTCCAAGGTTGGATTTAAAAATAGCCAGTGCTTCCAATTGGTATTTTTCAGCTTCAGCTACTTTGCCGGTCTGCAGGTAAACGTTACCAATATGAGAAAGTGTAAACGCATAGTTGATGTGATCTTTACCGACAGAAGATTGAATGATCGTTAAGGCTTTCTCAAATTGCGAGAGGGAAGAATTGTACGTTTGCTCATTTTGATACACAATGCCTTTGTTGATCAACGCACTGGCAATGAGTGGGTGGTTCGACTGAAAAACAGCGGTATAAATAGCAATGGCTTTATCGTAATAGGTGATGGCTTGTTCCGGATTATGGTGTTGGTCAATTAAACCCAGATTCATATAAGATCCGGCAGTGAAAGGAGATTGTTCTCCATAAATAGATTGTCGCAGCTGCAAGGCCTGCATGGCGTAGTCTGTGGCCTTTTCATTGTTGCCGGTGGTCCAGTATAAAATACCCAAATGATTATAACTTTCAGCCAGAGCGGATTTTAATGTTTTATCATTTGCGCTTAGCGTGATACTTTGGTTCAATACTTCTTCCGCTTCGTCGTATTCTCCTTGTCCGATTTTTGAAAGACCGAGTGCATTGAGTAGCCCTGCTTTCTCTGCTGCAGCGGTGGACGGACATTCCGAAAGGGCGAGTTGTAGAATGGTTTCAGCTTCTTCAAAAAAACCAAGCCTGATCTTACATTCAGCCTGTTTTTGCACCATCGTATAATAGACCGGTACATTTGCTTTGCCCGCTTGTTTGGATGCGCTTAAATAATGTGATTCCGCCAGGAGGTAATCGCCTGACCAGAATAAAGAATCCGCTTTCTGAACATGGTTAGGCAGCGTTTGTGCTTGCGTCAATGTGGTGGCGAAACAAAAGAAAAATATGTAAAGGATGAATTTCATAAGGACGCGCTTTAGAATTTATATTCCACACCTATCGTTTGTACCCATTCCCTGGAAAGCCCGTCAGGATTGGTTTCGCGTTGTATTAAGGCATAACCGAACATGCCTTTGATGCTCGTTTTTACAGTAAAGTTATAGCCAATGCCACCCAAAGCGGTCAAGGCAAGTCCGGTAGTCTTGTCTTTTGCACGCACTTCTTTATGTGGAGGAGAGAAAACCTTGTCTTTGTTCAGGCGGTAAATACCGAGCAAACCAACATAGGCATTAAATTTAGAAGAGCGGAAGTTGCGCTCTATGCGTAGCATGATGTCCTTGCCGCGCAGTACATCTTTTGATACCGGATAAGCCAATGCTTCTTGTTGTTTGTCAGAGCCGGCCCATGCTCCCCATACAAATTCATTACCGGACGAGTTGAGTGCCTGTTGGTAACCCGTAGCGAAAAGCCATTGCCTGGTGATTAAAGAAATACCGGCAATCGCATCGTAGGTGCCAAGACTGGTTTGGTAATAACTCGGTAATGGTCTGCCATCGTCTGACTTGAGGTTAGGAACCATGGTCGGTATTTTTGTACCGATACTGACGTTGACCTGATAACTGCTTTTGGCAATTACATTTCGTGTAAAGCTGAGGGAGATATCACCGGTACCATTGGTATTGGCAAGGCTGCCTCTGACCAGTTGGTAGGGTAGTTTGATTTGTAAGGTATTTCTTTTGCCAACGGAGAAGTTGGCATCCAGCGTATAATTCAGGATGAGGTCGTCGAATTTGGTATAACCTATATATTGGGAGAATTCAATGCTGCGTAATTTAACGTTTGTTTGTGTACTGTAATGTTGGTTGGGCCGCATGGCTCCCATGGTACAAAAACCGGCATCACTGCAACCCTGACCTTGACTGAGTAGGGGATAAAGAAAGACCTGGAGCAGAAAAAATGTCTTTTGCAACGTAGGCTTTTGAGTTAAAAAATAAATCTTGTTTAACATGTTCTTCAAGTCTATAATACCTATTTTTACTTTTAAATATAATATTAAAATCAATAAAAATATTCAAAATGAGTTTGTTAGTAGTAGGATCAGTTGCTTTTGATGCCATCGAGACGCCCTTTGGCAAAACAGATAAAATTGTAGGAGGTGCAGCCACTTATATCGGGCTTTCTGCTTCTTATTTCCATAAACCCATCAATCTGGTAGCTGTAGTAGGCGGAGATTTTCCTCAAAAAGACATTGACCTGCTCGTTAAACATGGCGTGAATACTGCCGGTTTGCAGATCAAGAAGGAGGAGAAAACTTTTTTCTGGTCCGGGAAATACCACAACGACATGAATTCAAGGGATACGTTGGTAACGGAATTGAATGTTTTGGGTGATTTTGATCCTATTATTCCTGAGGCCTATCAAGATGCAGAATACCTGATGCTGGGCAATCTTTCTCCGCAGGTGCAACGTTCGGTGATCGAACGTTTGACAAACAGACCGAAGTTGATTGTCATGGATACCATGAATTTCTGGATGGAAATTGCATTGGATGAATTGAAGAAAACCATCTCCATGGTGGATGTGTTGTCGATCAATGACGAGGAAGCCAGACAATTGTCCGGAGAATATTCTTTAGTGAAAGCAGCGAAAAAAATATTGGACATGGGTCCAAAATATTTAATTGTAAAAAAAGGAGAGCACGGTGCCTTGTTGTTCAATAAAGAACAAGTATTCTTCGCTCCGGCCTTGCCGTTAGAAGATGTGTTTGACCCCACAGGAGCCGGCGATACATTTGCAGGCGGCTTTATCGGTTACATTGCACAAACCAAAGACATCTCTTTCGCTAACATGAAAAGAGCCATTATCCATGGTTCTGCAATGGCTTCTTATTGTGTAGAAAAATTCGGAACAGAGCGTTTGCTTCACTTAACACCGGATGAAATCGAAGACCGTGTGCAGGATTTTGTGGAGCTGGTTCAGTTTGAAATTCCTTTGAAATAGTTGGATAGTTGTTAGTTGCTAGTTGTTAGTTCGACTATACCATCTGAATACTTAAAATAATTTAATAAAAGTTTAAAAATATTTTAAACTAACAACTAACAACTAACAACTAACAACTAACAACTAAATTCCCCATGCCTCACCGGTTCTACATACTGTTCAGTATTATTGTCCTCTCATTAGGAGGATGCAAAACAGCTTTGCAAACCCTGGCACCTGAAGAGAAGTATGAGGAAGTAGATTTTTCTCCTCAAGTATCTTCTTTCAGTATTCCGCTTGATTTTTCTATTCCTGAAATGCAGGCTTTGGCGAATAAGTACACGGAGGGCGTGTTGTACGAAGACAAGAACATGGAAGACGATAATTTCATGGTTAAAGTCGAGAAGTACAGCCCCATTACCTTATCTCTCTACGGCAATGAAATTCAATACCGTGTACCCTTGAAAGTTTGGGTGAAAGGCGGTACATCGCTCAGTGCGCTGGGTTTCTCCTTGTCTGATGCAGAAGAAGCCGAAGGTTCACTGGCTTTGATCTTTCGTACCAAGGTTGACTTCGATGCGTTTTGGAACATACAGACCACCACTCGTTTCATCAGTTATGAATGGTTAGTGCAACCCAAATTTTCTATTCCTTTACTAACAGTTCCATTCAAAATCGTAGCAGACCGGATGATCAAAAGTCAGCAAGCCAGCATTGCCGCGATCATTGATGAACAGGTAAGAAAAAACGTAGACACACGTAAATACATCGAAACAGCCTGGGATTACATGCATCAACCCATTAACCTTTCTACTGATCCTCCTACCTGGTTAAAATTACAGCCGAAAGAATTATTCGTCTCTCCTTTTACTTCCGATGCGCAGCATTTATATGTCACCATAGGATTAAAAGCGATCACGGAAACCGTGATCGGCAAACAACCTGTATTGGCTCGCTCTAATTTACCCAATTATAAAGTAGAGAAGCAGCAATCCCCGGCATACAACATTCAACTCGCTGTAAACATCAGTTACGAGGATGTGACAGAGATGTCTCGTAAATACCTGAAAGGACAAGTGTATACGTTCAGTAATGGCAAGAAAAAAATAGTCATCGAAGACGTAAGCTTTTACGGCAACGCGGAAAAGATGGTAGCGGAAGTCCTATTGTCCGGAAGCTTGAACGGTAAAGTTTATTTAAAAGGATTGCCTGTATATGATTCCCTTTCCAGAAAAGTGGTCTTCAGTCAATTGGATTTTGACTTGGATACCAAAAATAAGTTAACAAAATCAGCGAATTGGCTGGCGCATGATATCCTGGTAAAAAAGATGGCGCCGTATTTTTCTTATTACATCGGAGATCAGCTGGACAGTGCCGCTGTAGAAGCAAGAGCCAATTTAAAGCGCAAGCAATTGCATCCTAATTTTATCGTAGACGGAACATTGGAGAAATTGCAACCGGCGGATATTGTATTGACCAAACAGGGCATTATAGCACTCGTGAATGCAAAGGGGGTGATACGCCTATTTGTTACCGGATTGGATAAGTATTGATTGCTTGTGAAGCAGAAGAAGTTTGTACAGATCAAATAAAACGAGTGGTCCAGAAAACCAAATCAAGATTTTTTTAATGAGAGGTTGAGCAGGAAAAAGTAAGCGCAGGATAAAATGCAACCGGTATTCCCCCAGTTTCTTATAAGCGGCAAGCGATTTGAAATTAAGAAGCAGTTCCTCTCGAGTCAACATATTGCCTTGCACAATCGTAGCGAGGGATTGAATGCTCTGTTCGGCTTTGTTTAAAAACTCTGTATTGTTTTCAAGTCCGGTATGAATGACCGCATTGTCAATGCATTCAATTTTAATTTTTTGTTTCGTTGCAATGATCCCGAACAAGGTGTCTTCATGGCCGTATTGCGTGAGCCCCTCATTGAATAGAATGGTATTGAAAACAGATTTATAGAGGCAGAAATTATTGGATTTGAATCCTTCTCCCTCTTTGTCCAGGGAAGAAGAGACTTCTCTGGTAGAGCCATACTTCCAATGCAGTTGCGTTTGTCGAGTTCTGTAGGCTGGACTGTAATGTGTGCCTCCGCATAAGATGGTATCGCTTTTTACAAGGCTCAAATAATAGGTAATGAAATCTACACGGATGGGTAAAGAATCTGCATCGATGAACAATAAAATTTCTCCCTTGGCTTGTGCCGCTAAGAAATTCCGGGCTGCAGAACGGCCTTTGTTGGCTTCAAAATAGAATAAACAAATCTCCGGTTCATGGAGTAAATCCACATTCAGTTGTTTACCGGCTTCATTTGAACCGTCTTCTACCAGAAGGATTTCTATGGCAAGATTTTTATTCCTTATTTCCACCAACAACGATTCTACCAGCGGATGAACGTCAAAGTCCTTCACAGGTATGCAGATGCTTAAAATGGGTGTAGCGGTGGTCATGGAGCTAATGTGTTGTAAGATGAAAAAAAAAGCCTATTAAGACAATTATTCATTCTGCTTTCCTCTCCAATTGGTATATTTGTTAAAATCATCGATGCTTGAAAGATCTCCTCAATATATTCCGAAACAGACTGTTAGACCTTTCCTCTGCCAATAGATCCGTTTTTTTGCCCAAGGTTTACAAGGGTAAATTTTCTGATTTAAAATCTTGGGATTATTTATCGGCTCTTTCTTCGTTGGATATTGTAAAGGCCATGCTGGCCGGTAAAACGGTGATAAAAATAGCGGATGTCAAACACATTCGACCAGATGATTTGGAAGTGGTATTGGAAGAAGCTAAAAAACTGATCCGTACCCGTCAATTGATTTTTGATGAAACAGGCAGTGCGGATTTTTACATCGGCTGGCCATTTGTAGAAGGAGTATTAAAAAACGGAATGCCTTTACGTGCGCCATTGATTTTTTTTCCTTATCAATTGAAACAGGTAGGTCGGGAAGTATTTTTGGAAAAAGGGGCATTGGATGAACCGTTTTGGAATCGGTCCTTGTTTTTGTCCTTGTCTTATTTTGAAGAGTATGCCTTTGATTCCGCCTGGTTAGAAACTCTTGTCAGTGGCTTGGAGGATAAACCGGATCAGGATTTTAGATTGGGCTTGTTGGAAGAATTAAAAAAACAAGGCTGGCATGCCGCGTTTGACCGGGAGTTTTTATCGGAAAATTTAATTCATTGCCTACCGGTTAACAAAGCCGACTTAGAATCACGCTATCCGGCAGGTACTTATAAGCTAAAATCTTATGCGGTGATGGGTTTGTTCCCTCAATCCGCTTCTTATATACATTCCGATTATGATTTCCTAAAAGAAAGCACTTCGGAACATACTTTAGAATCATTGTTTGCTGCGCAGTATCATCGCAATGAAGTAGGAAATAAGAATGCCACGATAGAGTTTACACCCTTGGCTGTAGACGGGTCTCAGGAAAATATCATAGCTCAGGTTTCTTCTGGTCAATCGCTGGTA
The DNA here is from genome assembly GCA_029237685.1 of Cytophagaceae bacterium. GTDB lineage: Bacteria > Bacteroidota > Bacteroidia > Cytophagales > Cytophagaceae > JACMQM01. The sequence goes on from JAQZBV010000002.1 coordinate 11,642, forward strand.
GTACAGGGGCCTCCGGGAAGCGGGAAGACGCAATTGATCTGTAATCTTATTGCACAGTTTTTGGGCAAAGGGAAAAAAGTATTGGTGATCTGTCAAAAGAAAGCCGCATTGGATGTGATCTATGAGCGTCTTCAATCGATCGAACTGGAGCGTTTTGTTTCCTTGTTGCACGACGCAGGTACAGAGAAGAAGTTGCTGTTTGATAAAATTGCCGATCAGATTCAATCTTCTGAACAGTATAAAAATCAAAACATTCATCCCGATACCATTGTACTGGAAAAAGAATTCTCCAGGGTACAGTCTTCTATTGCGAGGCTGGTTGAGTTTTTTTCTAAATACAAACAAGCGCTATACGATACACAGATAGGAGGGGAAACGGCGCATGCCTTATACTTGTTGTCCAATAAACAACAGGCTGTCGTGAACCTGGACCTGGAATTTCAAAGCATACCTGCCAATGAAGTTCCCAATAAAAGCCTGGATCTTGAACAGTTTTTATTTTACCATGCGGCTATTGAAAGCGATTTCGAATTGATTCATGCGGCGGTAAATCAGCATTTATCCATTGACGACAAGGAAACCATGATCCGTTTATTGGATCAAATTCCATCGGTTCTTCATCAACTACAGGAATGGAACGAAAGAGAAAATTTACTCACGGCCATTGATCTCTCTTTTGCTTCATCCTGGATGCAGAAGATCAGAGTTTGGAAAAATGAAGCACTGGTTTTTCAACACCACATCAATGCTTCTGCGGTAGAAGAATTTTCAAAAGAACATATTGTTCAATGGAGGTTAACCGTTAAAAAGGGTTTTATCCTTTTAAATCGTTTGGTGTCTCAGCCACCGGTAGAATTAACAGAACAGTGGAAGCTTCGCGTACAGAAAGCTTCTCGAGGCGGATGGAATCGTTTGCTGTTTCAGGTTCATGTAGCCGTGGCTAATGCGCCATTGAAATTGTGGTTGCGCAGTAATAAGCTCGATACAAGCAAAGAAAACCTTGCTTTTTTAGTAGAGTTGTTTTCTACTATCGATGAATTGGATCAATTAAGAAGCAATTGGTCCACGCATTCTTTTCTTCAAACGAATCATGGGTTGACCGAGCGTTTTTTTGCAGAGCATTTGAAAGTCTTCGATCGCATCCATCAGGAATTGGAACGTGCATCGGATATACCCGCACTAAAGGCCTTATGGAGAACGACTCCGTTGTTTAAAGAGCGGTTAGAGAACATGCTGTCGATCGTTCAGGAAAGACACCAAACTTTGTCTCCTTATTTCGAGCATTGGAAACCGAAGACGGTAGACCGCTTGTTCTCAGAGGAAGCGTACAGGTTACAATGGCGTAATTTTGTGACGCAGCGTTTCGAACGATGGTTGGGTTACGAGCAATTGAAACGAAACCTTGATTTGTCTTTGTTCACTTCGTTTCATAAAGTGATTCGCGAAGTAACGGGAGATAAGACTTTAATTGTTGACACCTGGAAACAATCTGTATACCGTGCCTGGATTGAAGAAAAAGAAAAAGTATATCCTATTCTGAAAACGGTTTCCACCCCCGAGTGGGAAATGAAAGAGCAGGAATTGCAAACCTTGGTAGACAGACGCTACAGCCTTTCGTTAGAATTTTTGAAAATAAAATTACGAGAATGGGTGTATGCGGACATTCAGTACAACCGATTGAATCGCCAGGTTACTTACAGAGACCTGAATCACCAGGTCACGAAAAAAAGAAATGTGTGGCCGGTACGCAAATTGATTGCCGAGCATCAGGAAGAAATATTGGATCTTATTCCGTGTTGGCTGGTTTCGCCGGAAACGGCATCGACCATTTTCCCTATGCAAGATCTTTTCGATCTGGTGATCTTCGATGAAGCCTCTCAGTGTTTTGTAGAAAAAGCATTTCCTTCTTTGTTCCGCGCCAAACAAGCGGTAGTCATTGGCGACGACAAGCAATTGAGACCAAGCGATCTGTACCGTGTCCGTTATAAAAGTGAAGACGAAGAAGAAGAGATTGATTACGATGTAGAATCGTTGCTGGATTTTTCTTCTCGTTATTTCCCTTCCAACATGCTCACCGGACATTACCGCAGCAAGTCAGAAGACTTGATCCGTTTCTCGAATGAACATTTTTACAATGACCGTTTACGCATCATTCCTGACATCACCTCTGCCGGTGAGCAAGCGTTGCAGTATATAAAAGTAGAAGGGCGATGGATCAACAATACCAATACAGAAGAGGCACTGAAAGTGGCCGAGTTAGTACAAGATTTGTTGTTCACTCATCCCGGTAAAAGTATAGGGATCATTACCTTCAACTATCCACAAGCGTTTTTGATCAGAGATACATTAGATTCGGCAGACTTTGTATTACCGGATGATTTGCTCATCAAGAACATAGAAAACGTACAAGGCGATGAACGGGACATCATTATTTTCTCTTTGGCCTATGCCAGAAATAAAGAGGGGAAGATCGTAATGCAGTTCGGTAGTTTAAGCCAGGACGGAGGAGAGAATCGTTTGAATGTCGCCATTACCCGAGCGAGAGAAAAAGTCATTGTCGTGTCCAGTATTTTACCGGAAGATCTTCGCGTAGAGAATAGCAAGAACAAAGGACCTGAACTATTGAAGCGTTATATGCAATTGGTTTATGAAACAAGTGCTAAAAAGGAAAACAGAAACTTGTTTGTTCAACCCAACATTCGATTTGAAAAAAACAATACATTAAGCGAAGTCATCCTTCATACAAAAGATGATCAGTATGCGGCGGCTTATTTTTCAGATTTGCAGGAAAAGCGTTTTCCCGAGCATTTGGTCTTTACAGATGATCAGCGTTATTTTTATTCCCCTTCCGTCACCGATTGGCATGCTTACAGTCCTAAGTTGTTTATTCAAAAAGGATGGAGAGCAGATCGTGTCTATGCGAGAAATTATTGGTTTGACCGAGAAAGATTTTTTGATCAGGTGCAGAGGGTAACTGAAAAACCGTAAAAAAAGGGTTTAGATATAAATCTTTAATTCAATAATCTATTTAATCGCTTGGTTATTAGTTGCTAAAGCTCGTTTTGATTATATTCGTATTGATCAAGATGTTATTCTGCACCATGACCTTACTCCTCGCACGACTCACTATTTTTTTATTGCTCATCCTAGGAATCGCTCCACTCAGCAAAGCGCAAACTATTGCACCTTGTGGTACAGTTCCTCCCTCCGAAGAAAAATTGGCCCAATTGGAACGGCAGATGAGAGAAGTTTTGACCAAGCAATACAGAACCTCCAATAGCGGAATGACCTGTGTGCCTATCAAGGTGCACGACATACGCGATGATGCTGGTAATGGAGCTTTGAACATGACCATGTTGAACAGAGGCATTGCCAACCTCAACTACCACTATGCGGCTGCTGGTATTGAATTTTTTTTGTGCGGCAGCATCAACACGGTGAACAATTCCATTTACTATGATTTTGACAGTCCGGAAGAGAATACCTTAACGACTGTTATTTCTCCCAGAGTCACGAATGCGTTTAACTTGTACCTTACGAATACCGCTGCCAGCGGAGGAAGCGCCGTAGCCGGTTATGCTTACTTCCCAGCCAACAATGCGGTGACTACGGTATGTGTGATGGATAAATCGTACCTCGCGAATTCGCATAACGGTACATTGATTCACGAATACGGACATCATTTCAATTTGCAACATACACACCGTGGTACAGAAAATGGCAATGCGGATGCCAATGCTGAGAATGTACCGCGTGCGGGCGCTGGCACCAATTGCACGACTCAGGGAGATTTTCTGTGTGATACCCATGCTGATCCACGGGGTGCTACAACAAATTGTGTTTATACAGGAGGCGGAACAGATATCTTAGGGAATGCCTATACCCCTCCACTCGATAACATCATGTCTTATTATCCCGATAACTGCGGAGGACTTTTTACAGCGGGACAGTACAGTCGAATCGTTGCCGCACTTACGGTAAGACAAGGACACAGCGCTTACAATTTGTCCTGTGCGCCGACTGCGGTTACTGCACCGAGCGGTGTTACTTCTACTCAAGTGAGCAACGCTGTTATTGTCAACTGGACAGACAATGCCGCCAACGAAAGCGGATACCTGATTGAACGTTCGACTACATCAGCCTCTGCTGGATTCGCTGCCATCATCATGGGTGGCGTGGCACCTAATGTGACTACCTTCTCTGATAATTCTATTGCATCGAATACCACTTATTGGTACCGTGTCAAATCATCCAATGGCAATTGCAATACCTACAGCAATGTGGCTACTGTGACAACGGGTTTGATTTATTGTCTGCCGACTTACAATACTACTACTTATTGCTTAAATGCAACCATCAGCAATGTGACCATGGCTGGTTCTCCGGGATTCAATAATAGCTCTACCTGCAGTGGTGTAGCATATGCCGATTACACGAATAGCATTTCGGCAACTGTAGTAGCTGGTAGCTCTTATGCTTTTTCTATTACACGTTCAGCGAGCTATAACCGTTACTTGCAAGTCTATATTGATTTCAATCAGGATGGAGATTTCAATGATGCCAACGAAAAAATTCTTCCTGATAATACCGCGGCGACTGCTGTATATTCCAGTTCTGTTACTATTCCGGCGACGGCACTCAATGGCAACACACGCATGCGTGTCATCATGAGAAACTTATTTACAATAACGAGTGCTTGCGAAACCAACATGGACTATGGCGAAGCGGAGGATTATAGATTAACCGTTACCGGTGGGGCTTTACCGGTGGGATTATTGTATTTTACAGGAGTCTCTTTGCATGGCGATGTGCAATTGAATTGGGCCACTTCCTTTGAGCAGAACAATAAGTCATTCATCGTTGAAAAATCAATCAATGGTACGGTCTTTTCTGTTTTGGATACAGTGGAAGGGAAAGGACATTCAGTGAGTGTAGAAAAATACATCTTGACTGACGCTCATCCTTTTGCTGCGGGTACTTACTATAGAATCAAACAAGTGAATGATGATGGCTCTTACCAATATTATTCTACCATCTTAGTGAATAGTAAAGAGGAGGGTAACATCGTCGTTTATCCGAATCCTGCACAGCATACGTTGAACTTAACGGTGCATGCTGTAGCGCCTTCTTTAATTCAGTACGATGTATTAGATTTTATCGGTAATATTCTATGGTCGGGTTCATTGACTGTTAATGCAGGTGGAAATAGTCATCCGATAAATATCGCGGCACTCGCGCCTGGTATGTATTACCTGCATGTGAAAACGGAGAGTAAGTCTTCTTTGCATAGAATTATAAAGCAGTAAGATTTTATTCCACTCCTCGGCCTGTCCCCTGACAGGCCGAAAGGTTTCGGTCTCAATTGCTGTACTTGTTATACAAACAGATGGTCTGTCAGGGGACAGACCATGGAGTAGTCAAAAAGTATTTTTATAAAAAAATGACTCCCATACTCGTGAAAAAATACACGATGCAAATCGCGTAACTCATTTTCCGGACATCCAATTTTTTCAATTCTTCCGGTTCGTAGATCGCATTGACGGCGATCACAATGCCAAAATTGACCAGTACAATAATGAAGGTGATCCAGAATAAAATATCCGCACGCGTCAGGCTGTCTGAAGATGGAGTAGAGGCGGAGAACGAAATGGAAAAGGCAACGATGGACATGAATACGCCAATGCTGACTTCTCCCAAATTTTCAAAGGAGATATCTCTTATAAAAAGTAGCGTACAACTGATCAGACCAATCAGTATAAGGGGCAATACAATTTCCAGCATGGGTTTAAGAACCTTGCGTCCGATTTCCAATCTGAAATAAATGTTCTTGAATTCGCTCAACTTGTCTTCGTCAATATCCGGATCGCCGTGCATGCCTCGGTTGATTTCGTTGTCTACGGTCACATAAAATTTCTCTTTGTTCCATTCCGTAATTTTAAAAGACTCTATTTTTTTATCGTCTTTGGCAAAACTCTTCTGGTCAAAAGAAATTTTTATTTTATCCGAAGGGTTTAAAATTTCTGCGCGGATGTAGATCTCCTGTTTGTCAAAAGGATATTTATCCAGGTTGTAGTTGACGTAGAAAATGCCCGATACCTTATACAACTTATAAACCGTAGAGCCATGGACTTTTTCAAAGATCAGTTCTTTGGAACTCTCACTTTGTTTCATGTTCTGAAAGATGATGTGTTTCTCCGCATCCAAATTCGCTGAATCCAATTTCACCCAATAGTAAAAATCTGACGTAAACGAATTGCTGTTCATGTTGATGTCATAGATGTCGGCGATTTCCATTCCAAAAAATAAATTAGGAATGACTTCACGCCTTTCATTTAATTGCAATGGATAAGAATGCAGTTTCCCTGACGCATATTCTGTGAAATACAATTCAGGCAATACGGTGAGTGTGCTGTCGTAGATGTAGAGTTCGTCTGTTTCTACAATAGTTTTTTCCGGTAAACTTCTGAAGTATTGAATGAAATCTTGTTTGCGTAAGAAAGAAGTGTCCGGTTGGTATTCAAATTTATTTTTTATCATTTCCACCGCATCGTAGCAACGCTCCACAAACATACTGTGGTTTGGGTTTTCGAAATACAACGGATACTTTCGTTTGAATTTGTCGATGTCAAGTGTCATCTGTTTGGTCAGCGCATCGGTAGGATTACTGCAGATGATCAAGCGGTTGTTATTCTTATCTCCGAAGGTTTTGATCTCATCGTGATTCACAATATAGGAATGCCCGATGAGTTGGATGCTGTCAGATGTTGTATCAAGGTATGCGAGCAAATTGTTCCCGATTGCCGCATGCGTATTGAGGAGCGTCCAGGTGTTTTTCTCTGCGGGGTTTTTAGCATAGAAATCCGCCAGTTCATTGTATAGCATACTGGAATCCTGCGCCTGAAATGCTTTGCCTTTTAGGGAAAATATTTTGTTTACCGTGATATTTTCTTTCTTTAATGCTTCCAGGTATAACTCGTGCAGCGGATAGTCTGTTTCAGATACCATGTTCACTTTTTTTACTTTGAGCACCTGCTTTAAGAAGGCCACCATGTCGAGTGGTGTATGGTCATGGCTTCCGGTAAAAACAACATTGTTGCCAAAGTCTTCCTTGTTCCTGTCGGCATTAATTGAGATGACGGGAATGTTCAGCGCTTTGATCGTTTGGCTGCACTCTTTCAAATGCACACCCCAGGTATTGTCGATTACCAAAACGATAGAGGTATCTTGAGCAATGACTTTATAAATGGAGTCGCTGATTGCACCGGATTTTTCGCAGTCGAATTTTTTTAGTTTTAAGGTGTGATGCGGCAAATCTACACGTTTGAGGTATTCGGATAATACCGCGTCATGAAGCAGATCAAAACGATTGAGGTCTTGTTTGTCTTTGGGTATGCCTTTGGAGGCATCCGTATAGCGACCAATGTAGGCGACGTATTTCGTTTCTTTTCCAATGTCATGTGAGTCATTGGCTTTTATTTTTTGATAGGTGTAGATGCTCGCTAGTGTGGCAAGGCACGCAAACGTGGTGAGTAATAAAAAGCGGTACTTTTTGAAAAAAATCATAGGCTTTAAGTTTTACTCAAATCAGTTTAGTGAAAAGGTTGTCGTGCGTTTTCTTATAAACACCGTATCGTTTGCAAAGGAAGTAAAATAAAACACAAGAGGTACTCCATATCAGATACACGACAAGCAACGAATAGCCGATGCTGATGCGGTGTCCGAAGGGCATCCATTGTTCACTGCTTTCAGGATTGGTAAGGGTAAATAGGATAACAGAAAGAATGTGGAAGAAATATAAATGCAGAATATAATAAAACATCGGTACTTGTCCGAAGGTTGCCAATACCGATGAAATACGTCCCTGTATTTTCTCTGCGAAGGCGAGCAATACAAACCCAATGCCTAGGGTGGCTAAACAATAATGAAGCGAGAAAGGATATTTGGAAACGTTGAAGAAAGAGATGATGCTTTGAGCGCTTGTTTCCTGCGGAGCGAATTGTTTCATGTCGCCATAACTATCCGTGAAGCGTAAGAGCACAAACAAGCTCAGACACAAAATGCCTGCAAGCAATAAACGTTTTAATCTTTTCTGAGCGGAGAAATTTTTTGAATACCAAGAGCCCATGAAATAACCCAATAGCATCACGGCAAATGCCGGCAGCAAGGGGTAGAGGATGAATACAAAGAATTGATCGTTGATGGTTGTTTTGGAGGCCACATGCAGAAAGGACCAGCCCAACTTCGATGCGACCGATTGGTCAAAGGCAAGGTTGTCCAGTGTATTGTGCAACACTAAAATAAGCAAAGCTATTACTCCTGACAGCCGTTTCGGCAAGTAAACAAATGCAGCCATCAATACCATGCTCCATCCGATCACCCAGATCACGGCACCTAAAATGTGATTGGTGTGAATGGTAAATTGCCAGGCAAACTGTACGATGGTCAGTTCCAGGAATACCATCCACAGTCCTCTAAAGAACACATAAGAAGAGGTCGCTGCCGCATCTTTCTTTTCCTGGTAGAGGGAAATAGAAATTCCAGCCAGCAATAAGAAGAGAGGAGCACAGAGGTGTGTGATCCAGCGCGTGAAGAACAAGGGTAAATTACTTTGCTGAAGGTCTTCCGGTGCAAATCGAAAAGCATCGATATGAAAAAAATCACGGGCATGATCCAATGCCATGAGTACCATGATGAGTCCTCTCACCACGTCTAAACTTGCAATGCGTGGAGAGCTTATAGGTTTCATGGACGGGGAACAGGCAATCGGAAATACAGTTGATCAGAACCCTGACGTTTTTTATTCAACGTGGCAACGATCTGATGGTTTTCCTGTTCTTCCAGGGTTTTGTATTTCACCTGCAGGTATTTCAATACTTCAATGGCATCGTTATAACTAACGACCACAAACGGTGCTTCCGATGAGCCATCACCCGAACTCAATACACACTTTATAAAGAGGCTGTACTTTTGTTTGTTGATGGATTCTTCGTCTGTTCTTTTGAGCGCGTAACAGGAAAAACTTTTTTCAAAATAAGCCGTGATGCTTACCGGATGAAAGGCCAATAAGGTATCAGCCAATTCATAGGCTTGTATAAATTCCTGTAAGAGGTTATGGTCTTTGATGCGTACTTCCAGGCTGTCTATTAAATCAATTTGATAAGCCGGCTGATAAATGGAGCCATAGTATAGGGCCAGGAAATCACTGCGCTGCAAGGTGCTGTCTGATTGCCTGAGTTTTTCAGCCAGCTCGCGGTAGTGTATTCTTCCGGCAGAGGAGGATGTTGTTGAGCCAATAGAGTCCGTGTTGATTTGTGCTTGCGCCGCAGAGAGGTGCAGGAAAAAAAATAAACAAACACAGACTAACGCTCTATTCATGTTTCAAAACACTGATGCCTACATCGCTGATGCCCGGTATGGTATCTTGACGCATGTACTGTTGGAGTTGTATGGTATACTTTCCTTTGTAAGGGAAAGTCATGTTGCTGTCCGATAAAATAGTATGGTCGTATTTATTCCCCCAGCCGCTGCCTTTCGGTTGGCCGCTTTTTTCATCAAACAAATACATGCCTTGTAATTTCGACGATAGTGGTTTTCCTGCAGAGTCTAATAGGGTGCGCTTCACATACAAGTTGTAGTAAGGATAGTCCTTGGTATAACGCGCCAGGTACTGCAAGGTGTAAGTGCTTTTATTGTCCTCTATTTCTAAAGGAAATAAAAGCTTGTTTGATGAAAGCCATTCTTCATCCTCCACTTCTTTGTAATCATGAAATACTTTTCCTTTCTCACTGCATGAAAAAAGAAGTGCAACTATAGAAAAAAGAAACAGTTTATTTTTCATTCTCATTTGACGATGAAGTATTGTCAGTAGGTTTGTTCGGATTAGGCTGCTGCGGTCTATTGTTGTTTGGCTGCCCATCCGGTTTATTACCTTGTTGGGGTCTTGGCCCCTTACCCTGGTTACCTTGCGGCCTGTTCGGATTTTGATTTTGCGGACGAGGCTGGTTTGGACGATTTTGCTGAGGCGGTCTTTGTTGACCTTCGGGTTTCGGCTGTCCCTGCACGTTTTCACGCTGTGCATTACCTTCTCTCGGAGGTCTGTTTTGATTGGGATTTTGTGGACGAGGGGCTTGGCCTTCGCGGTTTTGTTGCGGAGGTCTTTGCTGTCCCTCACGATTTTGCTGCTGTGGCCTTGGCTGTCCTTCTCTATTTTGTTGTGGTCTTGGACCGCCTTCACGATTTTGATTTTGTGGTCGCGGCTTAGTTTGCTGTCCTTCTCTTGGCTGGTGTTCGGAACGATCCGGACCTGCAGGTCTTGTAGAGTTTGGATTTTGTGGTCTTGGTTGTCCGCCTTCCGCAACAGCCGCTGGAGCAGAACCGTCAGACGGTTTCTTTTTCTTCTTTTTGCGTTTGTTTTTGTTGGCCTGAAATTTATCATCAAAACGAGCCAGTTCACTTTTTTCTTTGATGAACTCTGTGGTGATTTTACTTTTCTCCTCGTCGTTGATCAAGTCAGAGGGTTTATTGCCGTCTGCATTCATCGCCTGAATATGGTTCACACGATCTACAGGGATAGCGATCCAGTTTGTCGGTTCGTCTTCGTACGAAAACCACATGATTTTTTTGAAGATGTCCGTTTTCTGTATGCTGGCTCTTCCTCTTTCTGTCATCAAAGGTTTTTCCACTTCAGGAATGCCTTTCAAGGCATCCAAATAGGTATCCAGTTCATAGTTCAGGCAACATTTCAATCTGCCGCATTGACCGGAAAGTTTAGAAGGGTTCAGGGACAGGTTTTGGTAACGAGCCGCTGAGGTATTGACATTTTTAAAATCACTGATCCAGGTGGAGCAACACAATTCTCTTCCGCAAGAACCGATCCCGCCTAAGCGAGCGGCTTCATGGCGAAGACTGATTTGCTTCATCTCTACACGTACCTTAAATTCAGAAGCGAGCAATTTGATCAGTTCCCTGAAATCAACGCGTTCGTCTGCAGAATAGTAAAAGGTAGCTTTAGAGTTATCGGCCTGGTATTCTACATCCGTCAGTTTCATCTCCAGCTTTTGCTCGAGGATGATGTTGCGGGTACGGAATACCGTCGTTTCTTCTCTGTTTTTGCTCAGGATGTATTTTTCAATATCCTTTTGCGATGCTTTGCGCGTGATGGTTTTTAACTGATCGTCGTTATTGACCATTTTACGCTTCAGCTGCAAGCGCACAATTTCGCCTTGCAGGGCCACGTGACCCATGTGATAGCCGGAAGCCATTTCCACGACGACAGGATCGCCGGTATACAACTCAAGGGATTGAGTGTTTCTGTAAAATTCTTTGCGACCGTTTTTGAAACGAACTTCAACTACATCAAAATCTTTGGCAAGACCGATGCCCATGTTACTGAGCCAGTCAAAGGAGTTCAGTTTATTGCAACCACCTGTTGCACATCCTCCTGTTTTGCCACATCCTCCTGTCGTTCCGCAACTGCCACCGCCTGTTCCGCAAGATGAACAACCCATTATGTCTTAATTTTATATCTAAATGAATAGGACCGAATAATAAATAGGCGGTAAAAACCACCTTAGACAAATATAAGGATTTAAATGGGAAAGTTGGTAGGTATTTGGATTGGGTTTTTAGGTAAAAATGGGAGTATTGGGATGTGTTTTAGGAGATTTTTTGAAGGTTTTGCAGGGTAAGGGAAAAGTTTAGGGTAAGAGTTTGGGCGTGCCCCTACGGGTCGGGCTATCCGCTACAAGTCCTCGCTCGGATCGGTCTGCCATTTTTATCCAGCGTCGAGGCTCGCTGTGGGCTTTCCGCTTCTATCCCTCACGCAAAATACAGAAACAGAAACAGAGCGGAGAAACAGTATAAAAGAAGAAGGTCCGGCTTATTGAGCCGGACCTTCTTCTTTTTTTATATTGACCAATGACTACTGACCACTGACCACTTTATTGGTATAAGCGAGTAGGTCCAATCCCACATCCCTTCTATAATACTTATTCTTCCACTGGATCGTCTGCGCTCCTTTATTTGATTTTTCGATGGCTTCTTCGATGCTGTTACCGAAAGCGGTTACGGTGATCACCCTTCCTCCGTTAGTCACCAATTGCTTTTGATCGTTCAGTTTTGTTCCGGCATGAAAAACCAATACATCTGAGGTTTGATCAATTGCAGTGATCACATCACCTTTGGCATAGTCTTCGGGATAACCGCCGGCTACCAATACTACTGTGGTAGCCGTTTGAGGGTTCAAAGTAACTTTCGCTTCGTTGAGTTTTTTCTTTCCGGCCAGCTCAAGTAGATCCACCAGGTCACTTGAGATGCGTGGGATGATGACTTCCGTTTCCGGATCTCCTAAACGGGCGTTGTATTCAATCACATACGGATCTCCGTCTACATTCATCAAACCGATGAATACGAAACCTACATAAGGAATATTGTCTTTTTCTAAACCGTTGATGGTAGGGAGTACCACACGCTGTTCTACTTTGCGCATGAAGTCTCCTTGTGCAAAGGGAACGGGAGATACGGCACCCATACCACCGGTATTGAGACCGGTATCTTTTTCTCCGATGCGTTTGTAATCTTTCGCATCCGGAAGCATGACGTAATTTTTGCCGTCTGTCAAAACGAAAGAAGACATCTCGATGCCTCTTAGGAATTGTTCGATCACTACTTTGGCACCTGCCGCACCGAATTTTTTGTCGGCTAAAATATCGTCCAAGGCTTTCTCCGCTTCGGCTAAAGACTCTGCAATGATCACACCTTTACCGGCGGCAAGTCCATCGGCTTTCAATACGATCGGTAAAGAATGGTGTTTGATGTAGGCTTTGGCGGCTTCGATCTCGTGATCGGTGAAGGTTTCAGAAGAAGCGGTAGGGATACCGTGTCTTTCCATGAATTGCTTGGAAAAATCTTTGCTGCCTTCCAGTTGAGCGCCTTTTTTACCAGGACCTACAAACAGAATGTGTTGTAAAGCAGAATCCGTTTCAAAGTAATCGCGGATACCTTCCACCAGAGGAGCTTCTGGGCCTACCAATACCAGGTCTATGTTATTGTCGATACAAAATTTTCCCAATCCCGGGAAGTCATTGATCTGGATGTTTACGTTTTGTCCTACTTCAGCGGTACCGGCATTTCCGGGTGCGATGAAAAGACTTTGGCAGCGGGGACTTTGTTTTAATTTCCATGCCAAGGCATGCTCTCTCCCTCCGGAGCCAATCAATAGAATATTCATGTTTTAATAGTTGTTGGTTGTTAGTTATTAGTTGTTAGTTATTGGTCTGTTCTTAACTACAACTAATAACTAACAACTAATAAAATTTAATTCGCTAATTCAGATAAAAACTTAATCCGCATTAACCTTAATTCCTCTTCTGTATAATCAGACCCCAGTTCATTCATGGCATGACTGATGCTGTCATTTTCCGCGGACATGAAATACTCGTAGATTTCATCTTGCTTATCTCCATCGATGACCTGGTCGATGTAGTAATCAAGATTTAATTTGGTACCGGAGTAGCAAATGTGCTCTACCTCCGCCATTAATTCCTGCAATGCAATATTCTTACTTTCCGCGATCTCTTCCAAATCAATTTTGCGATCCACCTGTTGAATGATGAATACTTTGATCTTGGATTTATTCACAGAAGATTTGATCACTATTTCATTGGAAGGGGTGATGTCATTTTCATCTACGTATTGCTTGATCACATCCAAAAAGGCTTTGCCGAATTTTTGTGCTTTGCCCATGCCTACACCATTGATCCGGCTCAGTTCATCCAGGGTAGTAGGGTAGAAGGTCGCCATCTCAATCAGCGAAGGTTCCTGAAACACCACATAAGGTGGTACATTCTTTTCCTTTGCTACTTTTTTGCGCAAGCCTTTCAACATTTCGATCAACACTTCGTCGCAACCGATTTTTGCTCCGGCTTCGGTACTGTCTGTTGTATTTTCAGTTTTGCTGTAGTCGTGGTCTTTGGAGAGCATAATGGAATATGGTTTTTTCAAAAACGTTTTTCCTTTAGCTGTCACTTTGATGATGCCGTAGTTGTCAATGTCCTTATCCAGCAGCCCTTCCAGTATCGCCTGACGGAATACCGATCCCCAGAAGGCCACAGATTCTTCACGGCCTTTGCCGAATACCGGCAATTGATTGTGCTGATAACTGATTGCGTATTCGTTGTCGATACCGGCTACGACCTGGCTCATGTGGAATACACCGAATTTTTCTTCGGTAAGTATGGCTGTTTGCACCGCCAATTCAAGGTGTCCTTTACCTTCAAATTGTTCTTTAGGATTTTTGCAGTTGTCGCAAAAACCACAATTTTCTTCCAGACGTTCACCGAAATAATTCAGGATGACTTTTCTACGGCACACGGAGGATTCTGCGTAGGCCGCCATCTCCATTAACAACTGCTTGGCGTTGTCGCGTTCGGTGACGTTTTTATCTTTGTTGAATTTGTCGAGTTTGATGATGTCGTTGTAACTGTAGAACATCAAGCAGTCTGCATCCATCCCGTCTCTTCCCGCTCTACCTGTTTCCTGGTAGTAGCCCTCTAATGATTTAGGAGTATCGTAATGGACTACAAAACGGACATCCGGTTTGTCAATGCCCATTCCGAAAGCGATCGTTGCTACGATGACATCGGCGTCTTCATTCAGAAAGGCATCCTGGTTATGTATACGCACAGAAGCATCCAGGCCGGCATGGTAGGGCAGGGCATTGATGTCATTGACACGCAGCAGCTCCGCAATTTCTTCTACCTTTTTGCGGCTTAAACAATAAATGATGCCGCTTTTACCTTTGTGTTTTTTGATGAAGGTAATGAGCGCTTTTTTTGTGCCGCCTTTCGGGCGTATGGTATAGAATAAATTTTTACGGTTAAAAGAAGACTTGAACAAAGAAGCTTCTTCCATGTGCAGGTTTTTCTGAATGTCCAGCTGTACTTTAGGAGTAGCAGTAGCCGTCAATGCAATGACAGGAATGTTGCTCCCCAATTGCTCGATGATGGTGCGTATCTTGCGGTACTCCGGCCGGAAGTCATGTCCCCATTCAGAGATGCAATGGGCTTCGTCAATGGCGACAAAAGAAATGTTGGCTTGGCGAAGGAATTCAATGTTCTCTTCCTTCGTCAACGTTTCAGGAGCCACATACAGCAAACGAACGTTGCCTTTTAGTGTTTCTTTTTTTACCGTATTGATTTCACCCTTGGTCAGGGTAGAGTTCAAAAATTGGGCGTTGACACCGTGACCCAATAATTGATCCACCTGATTTTTCATCAGGGCAATCAAAGGCGAAATGACAATGGCAGTACCTGGCATGATCAGAGCCGGCAATTGGTAGCACAATGACTTACCGGCACCGGTAGGCATGATGACAAATGTATTTTTACCTGCAAGGAGGTTGTTGATTATCTTTTCTTGATTACCTCTGAATTGACTATAGCCAAAAACCTCTTTGAGAGTACTGTAGATCTCTAGTTCATTTTCAATTATCATGATAGGACCTTTTGCTTAAAAGTGTAATTCTTTGATTCTAAACGCTAATTGAAGTTAACAAAATTTCGATAGGATGAAAGAGGGTATGTAGTATAATATGAATTTATGATCTAAAATAGAAGAACCTTGCGAAGGTAGAGATTTCGGGCTTTCCCAAATACCGCTCACTGTGCAAATAAGGCACTACTTTCAGGGAAAGGCTGGTGTAAGTTCTCTGGGAATAATTGTATATCTTTCTTTATTAGCTTAAATTCGCCTTTGTTCGTTTGTTAAACCCATCGATTAATGCAGAAGAGTCAATATGCAGTTATAATGGCTGGTGGAATTGGAAGTAGATTTTGGCCTTTCAGCAGAACTAAATATCCAAAGCAATTTCATGATGTACTAGGTACAGGCAAAAGCTTGCTGCAACAAACCGCTAAGCGTCTGGAGTCGCTGGTTCCACATGAGAATATCTTGGTGGTAACAAATCAGGATTATATTTCATTGGTAAAAGAGCAACTGCCTTTTTTAACCGATCATCAAATATTGGCGGAGCCTGTAGGTCGCAATACCGCGCCCTGCATAGCCTATGCCTGTTATAAAATTTATCAAAAGAATAAGCAAGCGAATGTGGTGGTGCTTCCTTCTGATCATATCATCAAAGAGGAAGACAAATTTGCCGACACGTTGAAAATCGCGTTGGAATCCACCGCTGCTTCAGATCTCCTGGTTACGCTGGGTATTCAGCCTACCAGACCGGATACCGGTTATGGTTACATTCAATTTATTGAAGATAAAAAACAAAAAATAAAAAAAGTAAAAACGTTCACAGAAAAACCGGCGTTGGATTTAGCGAAGGTTTTTTTGGACAGCGGTGACTTTTTATGGAATTCCGGAATATTTGTGTGGAACGTGTCTTCTATACTGAAAGCGTTTGCTGAGTATATGCCGGATATGGCGGAAACATTTTCAGAGGGCAAGGATGCGTATTGGACAGATGCAGAAAAAGATTTTATCCTGAAGGCTTATTCTCAATGCCGCAACATCTCTATTGATTATGGTATTCTGGAAAAAGCACCCAACGTGTATGTTGTACCGAGTGATTTCGGCTGGTCCGATTTGGGCACCTGGAAATCTTTATACGACAACTCAGAGAAAAACGAAAACGGAAACGTGATCGATGCCAATGCCATGACCTATGATACCAACAACTGCATCATCAAGATGCCGAAAGATAAATTGGTAGTCGTAGAAGGATTGGAAGATTACATCATTGCAGAATACGACGGTGTATTGATGATCTGCCGTAAGGATCAGGAGCAGCGTGTGAAGGATTTTGTCGCGGACGCGAAAGCGAATAAGGGGGCGAAGTTTATATAAACTAGTTAACTAGTTGTTAGTTGTTAGTTCGGTTATTAGGGCGAAGAAATAACGAAGCACTATAAAAAGGAAGAGCCTTCTAAATATTAGAAGGCTCTTCCTTTTATATATGAATTACTTATAAAACTAACAACTAACAACTAACAACTAACACTAACCTTTTCTTTGTCTGGAAACTTCGTAAAGTACCACCCCCGTCGCCACTGACACATTCAACGAGTTGATCTTGCCTTGCATAGGTATTTGCACCAAATGATCGCATATACGGATGATGTCGTCGGAGATACCATCTTCTTCAGATCCCATCACGATAGCCAACGGACCTTTAAGATCGGTGCTATACGGAGTTTCTACTCCTTTTTCTGTGACACCGGCAATCGCTAAACCAAAGTTTCTCAACTTCAATACCGTGGCTTTTAGATTCTCTTCTCTGCACAAAGGAATGTGAAGCAGCGCTCCTGCGGAAGATTTCATGGCTTCGTGGTTGATGCGCGCGGCATTTTTTTCAGGGATGACGATGGCATGAACCCCCATGCACTCGCAGGAACGCGCGATGGCTCCCATGTTGCGGACATCAGTGATTCTATCCAACACGACGATCAACGGGTCTTCGCCTTTTTCGAAAGCATCCATCACCAGGTTGTCCAGATTGCAGAAAGGTACCGGTGACAATAAGGCAATGATGCCTTGGTGTGTTTTATGCGTAATGCGTTTTAATTTTTCAGGAGGGACGGTTTGAACCGGAATATTATTTTCACTGCACAAGGCTAAAATATCTTTCGTAGCCGCGCCGGTTTCCAATCGATCGATTAAAATTTTATCGATTGTTTTTCCAGAAAGGATCGCTTCTTTCACAGGATGCATACCGATAATGAAATCATCTGCCGGTGGCATGGGCCTGCGTGGTCTGTTGTTGTAGGGAGGTTTCATAAGGAATGGGTTAAAAAAACTCCCGTCCCGATAGCTATCGGGACGGGAGTTTTTTTTATGGTTTATTCTTGTTCTTTGCTTAAGCGACTATTTCGGTATCGCTTGTTCAGCATGTCGTCGTATTTCAACGCCAGGGTATTGTTCCCCGCTGTGCGCATGCTACGGGAAAGGATGTCTAGAATATTCAAAGCTTGCATTTCTCTGCTGGAATAACGGATGTGGTGGTTTTGGAAATAACCCAATAGCTCATCCGCCTTCATGGCCATGTCTTCTGCCAACGCAACGGCTTTTTGATTGTCACCGAGTTCAAGCAATAAAGGCACAAACATCGCCGAGTTGTAATCGTAAGGAATAGCAGAAGCCGGTATTTTTTCAAGAGCAAACTCTACTACTTTTTTCGCTTTGTCTTTTTGACCTTCTCTTAGCAATTGGCTCGCCAGATTGTAGAGCTCGCTGCGGTGGTTGCTTGTGAAGCGGTAGTAGTCTTCGTTATAGAAGATGGTGGAGTCATCCAATCCTTTATAAGAGAATTTATTGATCATGTTGTCGTACATGATGTCTGTATCGATCCAGCCGGACTTAACACCCGGAATGCTTAAAGGAAGCAGGCGGTAAGCCAAACCTTCCAATTGCATGTAGGGTTTAAGGTCGAGGAATTCATCTCCTGAAAGAGTAGTAGAGAAGTAAATCGGACGCTTCCAGTTGTTGGCAGCAATCATATCCAGCATGATCAGTGATTTTTTATCCAGGTTATTTTTATTGATTTTCCACTTCAGGGTTTTCAATACAAAAGGCTGGAATTTAGGATTCACCAAAGGTGCTACGACACTGGTGTCAATAGGTAGTGTAAAGGTTTGAGAAGGATAAGTCGTGATCAAATCGCCTTCGTTCATACGGCTTACACGTTCGTCTCTTTTATTGACGAGTTTTAAATAACCGGGTAAAGAAACACCATCAGTATAACGATTTTGTTTGTCGAAATAGATCATATCGTTCACGCCGGCCGTGTAGTTTTCACTCTTGATGTCGATAGGCAGGGAGTCTGATAAATAAGACTGTCGTTTCATTTGATTGATGTACCAATCGGTGTTCAATAAGCTCAGGTTGCATACTCTGACATCGGTACGGAAGCCTTCTACTTCCTGTGCATACCACAGTGGATAGGTATCGTTGTCTCCACCGGTAAATAAAATGGCATTCGGTGCACAGGAGTTCAAAATGTTTTTGGCTCCGTCTACCTGGAAGTAGCGCTTGGAACGATCGTGGTCGTCCCATCCTTCCGCAATCATAAGTGCAGGGATAAACAACAAGGCAAGCGTAATAATGGCTGGTCTTAAGGTTTCACTTTTAATTATTTTACGCAAGATGTCATCCAGGAAGAGCACTGACAGACCGATCCAGAACGCGAATGCATAGAAAGATCCGGCAAACACATAATCTCTTTCTCTAGGTTCTACAGGTTGCGGGTTGGCATATAAGATAATGGCCAGACCGGTAAAGAACCAAAGCATAGCGATCACACTACCGTCTTTTTTGTTTTTACTGAAGTGAAACACCATACCCAATAATCCGGCGATCAAAGGAAGCATGTAAAAGTTGTTGCGGGCTTTGTTCTCCCTAATTTCTGCAGGAATCGAATCATCAAACCATTCACTCGGCATCAACCAGTTGGAGTTTTGTTCATCTCCTTCACGACCGGCAAAGTTCCACATGAAGTACCTCCAGTACATGTGTCCCATTTGATAGGTAAACATAAAACCTACGTTTTGGAAGAAGGTAGGTTTTTGTCCTTCTTTCAAACCTGACCAATCGCGATAAGCGCGAATGTGATGTGGTTGCGTGCTGTACATGCGCGGGAACAACATCATGTGTTCTTTTTTGTAGATGTATTCACTCTTGTAATCCGTGATTACATATTTGTCCTCTCCCTTTTCATCTTTGCCGGGCGCATATACGGCGGATGTCTTTTTTACATCAATCGGATATCCGGCAGTGTATACTGGTCCCCAAACTAAAGGACGATCTCCGTATTGCTCTCTTTTTAAATAAGAGATGAAAGACATTACGTTTTCAGGATCGTTCATGTCGATGGTAGGATTGAACTGAGAACGGATCAGAATAACACCATAAGAAGCGAATCCTAACAGGATGAACGTGAAAGACAATAAGGAAAGGTTCAGCCAGCGCTTTTGATTTTTAATGGAATAGCGAATGCCATAGATCAATGCGGCGATCAACAGAAGAACAAAAATGATTGCACCTGTACCAAATGATAAGTGCAAGACATTGACAAAGAAGATTTCAAACTTAGCGGCTAATGTCGGCAAGCCCGGGATGATACCTACCATGATGATACCGACACCCAATAAACTCAGCAATAGCGTAGCGATGATACCGCCTGCTGTGGGTTCTTTGTATTTTTTGAAATAATACACCAAAGCCAATGCTGGAATAGCGGTCAGGTTCAATAAATGGACGCCAATCGATAAACCCATGCCGTAGGCGATGATCAGGAACCAACGGTCAGAGCCTTCTTCTTCAGAATGCGCTTCCCATTTCAGGATGGCCCAGAAAATGAAAGCCGTAAGGAAAGAAGACATGGCGTATACTTCGGCTTCTTCTGAAGAAAACCAGAAGGTATCAGAGAAAGCATAAGCCAAACTTCCGATTAAACCACTGCCGATGATAGCGATGATGTTGCCAGTAGAGAGTACCGGGTTTTCACGGGAGACTAATTTTTTAGCCACCAACGTGATGGACCAGAATAAGAAAAGAATGGTTAAGCTGCTTGAAATAGCTGCGGTCATGTTGATCCAGTAGGCCACCTGTGTCACATCACCCATGGCGAAGAAAGAGAACAAGCGTCCGATCAGCAAGAATATAGGCGCTCCCGGAGGATGGGGCACCATTAGTTTATAAGAAGTTGAAATGAACTCTCCGCAATCCCAGAAACTGGATGTCGGTTCTAGCGTTAAAACATAAACAAGAGTGGCAATAGCGAAGACAAGCCAGCCGGTAATGTTATTGATTCTCTGATAATTCATAATAAAATGTATTGTTAGCGCAAAAAGCGAAGTTAGAAAAATAAACGCTAAAAACTGTGAAAACTGATAACGGAAAACTGAAAACAGGTAAAAATCTTTTTATCAGTTCTCAGTTTTCCGTTCTCAGTTTTCTACTTTAAACTGCACCGTCGCCATCTTGCTATAAATCCCTCCAAGACGCACCAATTCCTTATGGCTGCCTCGTTCCTTGATCTCTCCTTTTTCTATAACTAAAATAGTGTCAGCGTGTTGTACGGTAGAAAGGCGATGAGCAATCACGATGGCGGTACGTCCTTTCATCAATTTCAGAATCGCTTCCTGAATCAATTCCTCTGTTTCACCATCAATAGAAGAGGTAGCTTCATCCAGAATGATGATTTTAGGATCATAAACCAGGGTGCGGATGAAGGAGATCAATTGACGTTGTCCCACCGATAAGGTACCGCCCCGTTCCATGACCGGATAGTCCAATTGCCCGTGCAATTGGCGGATAAAAGGAGCCGCACCCACTAATTCCGCTGCTTCCCAAATCCGCTCATCGCTGATGTCGGGATTGTGCAGGGTAATGTTGTTGCGTATGCTATCGGAAAACAAAAAGACATCTTGCAATACGGTACCAATCTGTGAGCGGAGATTGCTCAATTCATAGTCGCGCACATCGACCCCATCAATAAGAATAGCTCCTTTTTGTATATCATACAAGCGTGAAATGAGATTGATGACAGATGATTTTCCTGCTCCCGTAGGCCCCACGAGGGCGAAGGTTTGTCCTTCCTTTACCGTAAAACTGATGTCTTTCAGTACAAAATGTTCTGCATCGTAGCCAAACGATACGTGATCGAAAGTCACTTCTCCGGCAATGTTTTTTTGAACCGTTCCATTCTCAGCGATTTCTTCTTTGTCTTCCAGTAATTTGAAAATACGGTCTGCGCTGACTGCAGCCAATTGCAAGGTATTGAAGCGATCGGCAATCATGCGGATAGGGCGGAAAAACATCGAAATGTACATGATGAAAGAAATCAAGGTTCCCGCGGTGGTATAACCGGCCAGCACTTCTTTCGAACCCATCCATACCAATAAACCGGCTGCTGAAGCACCAATGATTTCAGCGATGGGGAAATAAATGGAGTAGTAGAGCACCGATTTTAAATTGGCGTCGCGGTGTTCTTTGTTGATGGATTCAAATTTTTTGTACTCACGCTCTTCACTGTTGAAGATCTGAACCACCGCCATGCCCGTGATGTGCTCCTGCACAAACGTATTGAGGTTGGAAACCGCGGTTCGCACCAAGTTGAATGAATGTTTGATGCTTTCCTTAAAGACATAGGTGCTGATCAATAAAATAGGGAGTACCGATAAACTGATGAGCGTCAATTTCCAGTTCATGTACAGCATGAATGACAAAATGAAAGCGAGCTGTAACACATCGCCCAAAATGCCGGCGAGTCCTTCACTCGTGAAGTTGGACAAGGTTTCAATGTCCGAAATGTTGCGGGTAACGAGGCGGCCAATGGGAGTCTTGTCAAAAAAACTCAGCCGAAAACGCATCAGGTGGGCATAGAGCTTGATGCGTATGTCGCGAATGATGCTCTGCCCCAGCCAGTCTGCGAGGTAAGTATTGGCATAAGACAGCAAGGTATGCAGAACGAGAATAGCCAATAATAAGGCCACCATGTAGTACAAGCCCATCATATCACCTACTGCAATCTGGTGATCAATGGTGTACTGAACAATGTAAGGTTTTACTGTTGCCAACGCGGCAACCACAACGGTCAGTAAAAGTTCGAGTATGAATAAGCCACGGTAAGGTTTGATGTAACGGGCCAGTTTGGAAGTGACCTCGATGTCAAATAAGTTACCGCTTACTTTGGCTGCTGTTTCTTTTTTCAACGATGCTATGCTTTTGAAAGGTGGATGTTTTACTCGTTGTTGGTACGATAGCTATCGGTACCAACAACTGGAATGTTTAACACGTTTTCATTCCATCAACTTGTTGGCGGGACGCCAACAAGAGTAAATTTCTATTCAAAACACTAAACGTTCTGTATACGTTCCTTTTTTTTCAGGATCATGTACAATTGCCAGGCGCAGGCCATCGCTGTTCCTATCAAAGCTCCTGCCTGGGTGAAATTGTTCATGTTCACTATAATCTCTACTGTGCGTTGCAAGGCTTTGTCGGTACCGATGAATATGTTTTCAGACAACTGCCCTTTCATCAATACCAAGCCTATCGTAGCAAACGCAATGGCTGTTACAATAGCGATGAGGTAAGAAATGATCATGTAGGTGTAGGTCTTCTGAATGCTGCGGTGCATATAGGCAAGCGCGCCGAGAATAATTCCGATAGGGATACCTAAGCCCCAGCTTTTGGAAAAACCGATAATAGCGGCACCTACAATGGGTGTCATTTTACCTGAGATTTCATATTGCGGGAAACGGTACTCCGTAAAGAACTCCGGTGCCAGCGTGAATACAATCATATCGTAAATGGCTCCGAAACATCCGGAGATGACCGGAGCGATGACGATAAAGAATAGAATAAGAGCGAAGTGCATGGATTAAGGTTTTAAGTAGCGGAAATCATGTCCTGATTGCAATTGTGTCACAAATTCATACATGAGTTTGATCACGTCTTCTACATCTTTTTGAGAAACCGTTTCTACCGTAGTATGCATGTATTTTAAAGGCAGAGAAATCAAGGCAGAAGCTACGCCTGCATTCGAGTAGGCAAATGAATCGGTGTCTGTTCCGGTAGAACGTGTAGCAGAAGCGCGTTGAAACGGTATCTCTTTTTGCTGTGCCACGTCAATGATCATTTTCAATAAATTGTTTTGTACGGCTGGTCCGTAAGTCAATACAGGGCCTTTGCCACATGACAAATCGCCGCTCACCACTTTGCTGTACATCGGTGATTGTGTATCGTGGCATACGTCTGTGATCACCGCTACATCCGGCTTGATGTGGTGAGCGATCATTTCCGCACCGCGCAAACCGATTTCTTCCTGCACGGCATTCACTACATAAAGGCCGAAGGGTAATTTGATGTTGTTTTCTTTCAAGAGACGCAAGACTTCAGCGATCATGTAACCACCGATGCGGTTGTCCAACGCGCGGCCCACATAATATTTTCCATTGAGTTCGGTCAGTTCGTCTACAAACGTAATCACACAGCCCACATGGATCCCTAAGGCTTCGGCTTCGTCTTTGCTGTCGCAGCCTACATCGATGGTCAGGTTTTTAAGCGTGGGTTGGTCCTTGTCGTTTTCACGCACGTGGATGGCCGGCCATCCGAATACGCCTTTGACGATTCCTTTATCGGTATGGATGTTGACGCGCATGGACGGAGCGATCATGTGATCGGAACCACCGTTTTTGCGAACATAAATATAACCGTCTTTGGTGATGTAATTGACAAACCAGGAGATCTCGTCGGCATGCGCTTCGATCACTACTTTGTATTCGGCTTTGGGATTTAATACACCGACGGCTGTACCGTAGGTGTCTACAATGAATTCATCTACAAAGGGACGTACATAATCCATCCATATTTGTTGACCCGAAGATTCGAAGCCGGTAGGTGAAGGATTATTTAAGTATTTGTATAAGAATTCTTTGCTTTGTTCCGTAGCCATAGATTTTTTTGATTTGAACCTAAAAGTACGGATAGATGGGGTGAAAAAGAAATAATTTTTTATGGAGTAGAGGGTGTATGAAAGAGAGGGACGGAGGATTAAAAATGTACGATACAGCTATCATCAGAAGTATTGGGGCGTTTCCCTCCCGATAATTATCGGGAGGGCCGGGCTTTCGCCACTCGCTTTTTTCTTTGAATCAAGCTTTCAGTGCTTTACGACGGGATGTCAAAGAAAAAGAGCTCAGACAATGGCTCAATCCCTCACGCGCATTATATTTAGCCATGCAAAAAATAGCGGTCATCGACATGGGCACCAATACCTTTCATTTGCTCATTGCGAAAGTTAATCTTACTGGTTACGAAGTTGTATTGGATCATAAACAAGCCGTCAGTCTGGGCCGTGGCGGCATCAATAAACACCTTATCATGCCGGATGCGATGGAGAGGGCTTTGTCGGCCTTGCGCAAGTTTAAGGAAACATGCATACTGCATGCGGTAGATCGGGTCTTACTGACCGGTACCAGCGCTGTAAGGTCTTCTGATAACCAAGAAGAATTTTTATCGGCCATCAAAAAAGAAACCGGCTGGGATACCTACATCATCAGCGGTGAACAGGAGGCCGCCTGGATCTTTGAAGGGGTGAAACAAACGGGAATGATTCCTTCCGGTCATTCTTCGTTGCTGGTAGATATCGGCGGCGGCAGTGTGGAGTTTGTACTGTGCAATGCCAAAGAAGTGCTGTGGAAACAAAGTTTTGAAATCGGAGGACAACGTCTGATGGATAAATTTCAACACGCCGATCCTATTACTGTTCCAGAGATCAAAGACATTTCCTATTACCTGCAAGGTATGCTGGAGCCATTGTGGGATAATATAAAGAGCAGAGGCGGTGTGAAAACATTGATCGGATCTTCCGGTTCGTTTGATACCTTATGCGATATTCATTGCAGACAGCAGGGAATTGTGTTGGATGCGGAGATGAAAGGCTGTCCATTACCGCTAGCGTCTTTTCAAGCGATTGCTAAAGACTTGTTGGCTAAGAACCGAGAGGAGCGTCTAGCTACTCCGGGAATGATTGAATTAAGAGTAGATATGATTGTAGTTTCGCTTGTGCTCATCGAAACACTGATCGCTCAATTAGAAATTGAAGAGATCAATGTTTCGTTTTATGCACTGAAGGAAGGGTTGATGAGTTTGGTGGTGAACGGTAAGCTGTAATGAAAAGGGACGAGCTAGGAGCTAGGAGGGACGAATATTCCGTCCCTCCTAGCTCCTAGCTCGTCCCTAATTTTAAAGTCCCTGCACCGTCTTACCTTTTGGATACTTCACAGAATACTTCAATAAAATTTCTTTTGTTTCGTTCGGTGCTACTGTCAGGTCCCAAGTAATCTTGCCGGTTTCGGTTTCTACTTTACCACCGTTGGCATCGATCAGTTCTACTTCTATCTGGCTGTTGCTACTGACCGGGATTTGATCTTCGATGCGAATACTCACGTTTTCTTTTTTCGTGTTTCTGATTTTGATGCGGTAAGCATATTCTTCTTTCTTATTGGAGCCGATCAGTTTTTTACTGCTGAAGTCTTTGACCTGTTCGCGCTCGATCAACACTTTGGGATCTGCACCCAGTGACAAACTCAAGGTGTCTTTGAAATTGAGGGGATCTAAATAAGATTCGCCTACAAAATTGTTTTGGTAATAGAGTTGTGCTGTGCCCGGCAATAGGGCTAAACTTTCCCAACCGGTGATGTCTGCCAATAAGTAAGCGGAAGTGCTCAGCTTAGGCACGGCACCGTGTCTGAAAGATACAGGCAGGTTGTAGTTTTGTACGTCCACCAATTGTCCCGTAGCATTGGATTCAATAGTATAAGGTAGTGCGATATCAAATTCTGCGAAGAGAGAAGTTTCAACGACGGTGGTATAATCGGCGGACGATTCCGATTCATCAATGAAAGCGCTGTCTCCATTAGATAGCATGATGTTTTTTTCTTCCGCAGAAATAATTCCTTCTGGTGCATAGTAGCGACCACTTTTTTTCTTAGATGCTTTGTTATAGATCGGCTCATAAAATGCCAAATCCCACTTGTTCAATGTCGGTTTCGTTCCGTCAATAGAAGGATTAGTCGTACTCAATTTTAATTTTACATTGTCCCAGTTCAAGCCTGTTTCCTGTACCACTTGTGCTTTGTAAGCCAATTGCACTTCCTTGCCCTGATCTTTGGTACGAAGGTCATATAGCGGATACCAGCGCGCATTGCCGGTGATGTATTCTAAATTCAACTGCACGTTTTGTGCTACTTTAGAAGATAGTTTGATGATGACATCAGAGGAAGGCCTGTTGATTTCTTTACGAACAATATTTAATTGTTGATTGTACTTGTTCAGTTCCTTTTGCAGTTTATTCATGAGGATGCTATTGGTCAATTGCGTCTTGCGTATATCGGTCAATCGTTCTCTGTAAAAGTCTGCCATGTCTTCCAGCTCTAAAGCTTTCAGATTAGCATCGTTGCCTTTCATGCTTTGATTGGCCAATATCATTTTTTCTTCTTCTATAAATACTTGTCTCATTTCAGAGAGTACGTTAATTTGGTTGGTCAGCGAAAAGATAGAATCCTCCAAGGCTTTCGTTTCTTCACCAGTTTTGTGGGGATTGAGGTAATTGATTTTATGTTGTACACCCAACAAAATGTAATCGCCTTTGCCGGTCACTTGAATACTTTTCGGGAATAAACCTGCCGGAAGATTTTTGATTTCTACTTCTGTTACTCCTGCATTAAGCGAACAGTTCACGCGGTTACCCACTTGCGCTTTGTCTAAAAAAACGGTGACGGTTTTAATTTCTGCTTTGGCTTGTATGCGGTTGGTGGTTTGTGCCTTTGCTGCAAAAACAGAAAGAGTTAGGATGAAGAGTAAAGAAATTTTTTTCATAGCTGGAATGATAGAAGGTTTATGCAATCAGTTTTATTTAGGCTGCGTGAGGGATAGCAGCGGAAAGCCCACAGCGAGCAGCAACGTATGTTTTGAAACTAGAGGTTATTGCGAGCGAGGACTTGCAGCGGATAGCCCGACCCATAGGGGCACGCCCAAATTCATTAAATGCTAAGCTCAAAACTAAACCTCAGATTTATATTCTTTAGCAATAAACTTAATCAAAATCATATAATTATCATTTTCCCCACATAATCTATTGAAAATTTTCACCGATTATATCTAATTTGCGTGAATGAACGAGTCACTGATCGCTTATTCCTCCCTTAACGATTTTTGCAAAGAATTATTTCTAAAAATCGGATGTTCTGAAAAAGATGCCCAACTGGCAACTAAAGTGCTCATCTCCGCAGATGCAAGAGGTGTAGACTCCCACGGCGTGGCGCGCTTGTCGGGCTACGTGCGGTTATGGGAAAGTAAACGCATCAATGCCACACCGAATATACAGGTAGTGCATGAAACACCTTCTACTGCAGTAGTAGACGGAGACGGCGGTTTAGGATTGGTTGTTGCACCACAAGCCATGGAAATCGCGATACGCAAAGCGGAAGTCGCAGGTACGGGATGGGTAGCGGTACGCAATTCCAATCATTACGGCATTGCTGGTTACCATGCCATGATGGCTTTGGAAAAAGACATGATCGGTATTTCCATGACCAATGCCAGTCCATTGGTTTCTCCTACTTTTTCATTGGACCGTTTGTTGGGTACAAACCCTATAGCAGTCGCCGTTCCGGCCGATAAGCAGCCGCCTTTTGTTGCGGACTTTGCCACCACTACGGCAGCCAATGGCAAATTGGAGATTTTGCAACGGGTCGGGAAAGAAGCGCCGGAAGGTTGGATACAGGATGCAAAAGGTGGAGTCTCTACCAATCCTCATGAATTAAAAGACGGCGGGGCACTGTTGCCATTGGGCAGTGACCGCGAGCATGGCAGTCACAAAGGATATTGCTTGGGATCTGTAGTCGATATATTTTCCGCGGTGTTATCGGGCGCCAATTACGGGCCATGGGTACCGCCCTTTGTTGCTTTTTTGCCCTTGCCAGAAAATCCGGTCGGACAAGGAATTGGACATTTCTTCGGTGCGATGCGTGTGGATGCTTTTCGTCCGGCGGATGAATTTAAAGCGCATATGGACAATTGGATTACTACTTTCAGAAATTCCAGGTCAATAGAAGGGGAGAAAGTATTAATTCCCGGCGATCCTGAGCGTTGGATGGAAGAAGAACGCATGACCAATGGAATTCCAATACAAATTAAAGTCAAAGAAGATTTGATTCAACTGGCGGCGAAGTTTGGTTTGCAGCATCCATTTTAGTAACTTCTTTGATATGGGTTATGGTTGTACAATCCGCTTGTTATCTCTTACGGTAGGACTTCTGCTGAGCTGCGTTTGTGTGGCTCAGGAACGTGTGGTAGTCAATGAAGATTTTTCTACCAATGACCGTTTTTGGTTTGTAGGTGACAAAGGTTACATCGCAGTGACCATGAAAAAAGGGAGCTATGCCATTGATCGCCGTGTGGTATCCGGTGAAGACATTTTTATCATCGATAATTTTATTGACCCTGCAAAGGACTTTTCTATAGAGACCACATTGCTTATGGAAGAAGCGATGCTGTCCAGTTCTGCCGGATTGGTATGGAACTATGCTGACATGAATAACTTCGATGCTTTTGTGCTTTCAGGGGAAGGATCGTTTAAAGTAATTGCTGTGCGGTATGGGGAGATGTTTGATGTTTCGGAAAGTTTTATCACACACGATGCCATAAAAAAAGTAGGTAAGAAAAACACGTTGAAGGTTCAGCGAAAAGGGGATTCTTGTTTATTCTTTATAAACGAACAGCACGTATTTACCTCGCAATTTCCTGGCTTATCCTACACGGCACATGGTGTATACGTATTAAAAAAAACGAAGTGTAACTATTCTTCATTTGTTGTCCGTCAAACGCAACAAATAAATGTGTTGGAAGAATTTCAATCAAAAAAGAAATCATTAGGTCCCAACGTCAACTCTCCGATCAATGACAGTGCTCCTTTGATTTCGCCGGATGGTTCTAAATTGTTTTTTTCAAGGGAAATTCAAGGCGCACACAATTCTGATATCTGGGTTGCGACAAGGACAAAAGAAGGAGAGTGGTCCAAGGCCGTATCCATCGGTGCTCCGCTGAACAATAAAGTTTTCAATTCGGTCATCTCTTGTTCGCCCGATAATAAATCGGTGCTGCTGCTGAATACTTATGCTGCGGATGGAAGTTATAAGGGTTGCTGTTTTTCGATCAGTGATTTCAACGGCAGTACCTGGTCCGTACCGCGCGACGCGGTGATTGAAAATCTCAACGGTTATGGCAAATGGTTGGATGCGTCGTTATCTGTAGACAACAGCACCATGCTGCTGTCTATACAACGCCCCGGTTCATTGGGTTATAACGACCTCTACGTTTCTTTTTATAATGACTTGGGTCGTTGGCAAGAACCAATTAATTTGGGGCCGAGCATCAATACAATTTTTAACGAAGCAGCGCCTTTCCTGGCGGCAGACAATAAGACCCTGTATTTTTGTTCTACCGGTTATCCCGGTTATGGGAATCAGGATATTTTCATGTCCAGGCGCTTAGACGATAGCTGGACAAACTGGAGTACACCTGTTAATTTAGGGCCGACTGTAAACTCCGTAGGATTCGACGCTTTCTTTTCTATTGCAGCCAATGATGCGACGGCTTATCTGGTTTCAAACGCCCAATCCATAGGCGGCACAGATCTTTTTAGCATTGACTTGCCTGAAGCGCTGACTCCACAGAAGGTTTGCCTACTCACAGGAAAAGTAGTAGACAACAAAACAAATGAGCCATTAGAGGCGCAGATTATTTATTGTTCGCTTCGCAGTGATAAAGTAAAAGGAACTGTTTTTTCGGATACAAAGACAGGAAATTTTCAACTGATTCTTCAGGATATAGATTCGTATTACATCTCGGCGGAAAAGAAAGGATATTACGCGCAAGCAGACAGCATCGCGTTTTCAGAAGACGGCAAACAATCATTGAAGCAGCAATTGGTGATCAGACTTGATCCGTTGGTTGTCGGAAAAGCATTACCCATACGTCAATTGTATTTTGAAAAAACAAAGGCAGTATTTTTACCGACCTCATTTCCTGCTTTAGAGAATTTGTGTCGTTTGATGAAACAAAATCCAAAAATGAAAATAGAGATTGTAGGGCACACAGACAACGTAGGTGATCCGGCACTCAATCAGGAATTATCTGTACAGCGTGCAGAAGCTGTGGCAATGTATTTACAGCAAAGAGGAATAAATAGGGAAAGAATGGCTGTTCATGGATACGGCGGCACGAAGCCTGTAGCGGATAATAGTAAAGAAGAGACGAGAAGATTGAATAGAAGGGTTGAGTTTACTGTGATTGAGTTTTAAAGAAACGCTCTTGCCCCAGTACAGTGTGGAGTTTGAGTATGGAGTATGGAGAATGATCTTCTATACTCGCGCTCCATACTTAGACTGGGGTGTCAGGTCTTTCGACCTGACACGGATGGAGTTAACGCTGCCTGCCTGCTATTGTCCAACAGTGTCAGGTTTGAAAACCTGACACCCAAAAAATTAAAAAAGTTACACGACTGTAATTGCTGGGAAGTCCCCTTCGGAGGATTTAGGGGCAAGACAGCTCGTTAAAGAAAGTATAATGGCAAAAAGACTCCCTGGAAAATCCACCAAACCACCCGTTAGAAAGTCTAAGAAAAGAGGACTGCACTACCGTTGGTGGATTATCGGCGCGTTGTTTTTCGTGACGCTATTTGGTGCGGTCTTTTGGGCATTTTCGGGCATTACTCATTTCCGCTCCTCCAAAGTGTATTATTACAATCCTTTTCCTGCTACCGCTGAAGCCTTTGCGGATAGCCTGAAGTCAAAGGGGTATATCCGCTCTGCCCTGCCTTTGCAATGGGGTTTTAAATACCAGGACATTGCCGAACTGAAACCGGGATTGTATGTCATTGAACATGGAAGAAGCGGATTTGGTCTGGCAGCCTCCATTCAGCGAAAAGGCGTGAAAGATTATGTGGAGGTCGAAATTGACATTTTTAGAAACAGAAATAATGTATTGCTGAGCTTAGAAAAACAAACCGGTGTATCGTATCGAAAATTGAGAGATCTCATGCGTGACAAAGAGTTTTTGGATAGTCTGGGCGAGTACAACAGAGAAAATGCATGGGCGATGTTTGTACCGGGGATGTATCGTTTTCCAAGAAATTTTACCGAAAGGGAATTACTGGAGAATATTTACGATGCGCATCTGTTTTATTGGAACGATGAAAAAAGGAGAATGGCCAAGGAAGCCGGTTTAACGCCGGATGAAGTAATGATACTGGCTTCTATTGTATATGCGGAAACAAAAGATGTGAGTGAAATGCCGCTGATTTCAGGCGTTTACATTAACCGGTTGAGAAAGAAAATGCGCTTGCAGGCAGATCCGACGGTATTGTATGCGGCGAACGCTCTGCAGGCTAATCGAGTGAGAGAAAAACATTTGAAGGTGCGGTCAAGATACAATACCTATATCTACAAAGGCTTACCTCCTGGACCTATCGGTATCCCTTCTCAAGAAGCGATGCACGCGGTTTTGCATTATAACGATCACAACTACATTTATTTTTGCGCCAAAGATGATTTCTCCGGATGCCACAATTTTGCAGAAGATTTTGAGGGACATAAATCCAATGCGGACAAATTGAGGAAAGCGTTGGACAAGCGGAAAGTGAGATGAGAAATGAGCTAGGAGCCAGGAGGTACGAGCTAGGATTTCGTACCTCCTGGCTCCTAGCTCCTAGCTTACATTTTAGCAGTTCGCCCTTGCATTTTATCTCTGTAAAATCGTTATCTTGTCAGTCTATGAACCGCTTGTCTATTCTCCTTCTTCTTTTTATCGGAATAAGTGTCATCACGAACGGCACGCCTGTTTTTGCTGATAACAAAGATTCATTAGTTGCAGCTTTGAATGTCAAAGCCATTGCTTTGTGTCAGAGTAAGCAGTACGCGGAATCAGAAAAAACATTCAAGCAATTGTTTAGAATCAAGGGAGCTGTACTTCCTGATGAAAGTGCCTATTACTATGGTGTTGCTTCTTTTTATTTAAGGAAATACACACAAGCCAGAACAGCTTTGTCTCGTTTCGAAACCTTAAAGCTAGCTCCGGATTCTTTGAAAAAGGAAGCGGTAGAGTTTCGATACGATATGGACTGTTATGAAAAAGGCTACTTCGAATATCCGGAGACCTGTATGCATTGCGACGGGGAAGGACATTTGGATGAACCTTGCGCTACATGTAAAGGAAACGGAAGGCAATATTGTCCGGTTTGCTCCGGTACAGGAGTTGCCGTGTCGAAAGGAGGCTTAGGAGGAGATAGTTATTCAACCTGCAATCGCTGCGCGGGGAAAGGCGTCATCGATTGTTTGACTTGTAAAGGCAAGGGACATTTAAACCAGGCTTGTTCTGTCTGCAAAGGGAAAGGGACTGTATTAATGAGGGGGATTTGTAAAGATGAGTAATCAACTGGAAGCAGCACCTGCGCATGCTGATGAAAAATGGATTGTCTTTTTATTAGCGATCATTAACTTCACACATATCGTTGATTTTGTAGTGATGGCACCGCTGAATCCTTTTTTGAAAGAGGCACTTTCAATCAACTCTTCAGAATTTGGCCTCTTGGTTTCTTCTTATACATTCAGTGCTGCAATAGCGGGTTTAATTGCCTTCTTTAAATTTGATGCGTACGACAGGCGCAGCGCCTTGCTGTTTTTGTATGCCGGTTTTATTTTAGGTAATTTATTATGTGCAGTAGCTCCAGGCTATAAGTTTTTTCTGATGTCAAGAGTATTGGCAGGAGCATTTGGAGGTGTTTTGGGCGTATTGGTGTTTTCCGTCATTGGAGATATTATTCCTCCTGCGAGAAGAGGAAAAACGACGGGCATTGTCATGGCAGCCTTCTCGGCGGCATCTGTATTAGGTATCCCTATCGGTTTGATATTGGCGAAGTCTTTCGATTTCCATGCACCTTTTACGTTCCTGACGGTATTGAGTTTGATTGTCTATGTGTTGATCTGGATTAAATTTCCTTCACTTACCGCACATAAAACGCATGCTTCCAAAGAAAATGATCGCAAACAATTGTTGCACTCTTTTGCTACGAATGCGAATGTGAGGTATGCGTTGTTGCTTACGTTTTGTTTGATGGTAGCAGGGTTTACAGTAGTGCCTTTTATCAGTGATTACCTGGTGTTTAATGTAGGGCTGAATAAGGAGGATTTGCTTTATACCTATTTCTTTGGCGGATTGGCAACGGCAGTATCCGGACCATTGGTAGGTAAACTAGCCGATGTGTATGGAAAGCAAAAAGTATTTGTCACAGCCGCTTTAATTTCAATAGTACCTATTTATTTGATTACCGTGTTGCCGCCATTGAGTTTATGGTTTGTGGTTCCATGTACCACCGTATTCTTTATTTGTTTTGGTTCCCGTTTTGTACCGGCCATGACATTGGTAACTTCTGCCGTGAACCCAAGAGAAAGAGGAAGTTTCATGAGCATTAACTCTACGGTTCAGCAGTTTGCTTCTTCTGTAGCCGTGATGTCGTCGGGTTTAATTATCTTCAATGCACCGGACGGCAGAATGGAATATTTCTGGGTGTGTGGTGCAATTGCCGTTTGCTTTACATTTTTGAGTATAGCCATTTCCTATAAAGTAAAAGAAGTGTCGTGAAAATTAAACTTTGGCTTCAAGCCTTCCGCTTAAGAACATTGCCTTTGGCTCTTACCAGTATTGGTATGGGAGCCACGCTGGCCTGGTATGAGACCTTGTTCTCATGGCCCATACTCATGGGTGCTGCGTTGACTACATTATTTCTTCAAATCCTGTCCAATCTGGCGAACGACTACGGTGATTTCCATAACGGTGCAGATAATGATCAGCGTGTAGGACCTCAGCGTGCCATGCAGTCCGGAAGCATTACAGAGAAAGAGATGAAGACAGCGATCGTTATTTTTATTCTCCTTTCTTTGATCAGTGGATGCGGTTTGTTGTATGTGGTATTTAAGGAACAATCTTTTTCATGGCTGCCTGTAGGATTCTTTTTATTAGGAATTGCTTCTATTGCCGCCGCAGTAAAATATACGGCGGGCAAAAATCCCTACGGTTACAAAGGGTTGGGTGATGTATTTGTGTTTTTGTTTTTTGGTTGGGTAGGGGTATGCGGTACTTATTTCCTTATGACCAGGCAGTGGGATTGGACTGTATTGTTGCCGGCAACAACAATTGGTTTGTTTGCTGCAGCGGTATTAAATGTCAATAACATTCGAGACATCGAGGCTGATCGAAGTGCAGGGAAGAAAACATTGGCCATGCGACTGGGACCGATCTATGCACGTTGGTATCATGTCTTACTGATCATGACCGGAATTACATGCACTGCATTATTCGCCGGTATCGAAAGCATAGAGTACAGCTGGTTACTGTGTTTTGCTTTTCTGCCGGTGTTGTGGAATGCATTCAAAGTATACAGCACAAAAGAGTCGGAGCGTGTTGATCCGTTTCTCAAGCAGATGGTGTTTTCATCCTTAACCTTTTTGCTGATATTTATTTTGGTAGTAAGCCTTTAATAGAGAACCGAGAACTGAAAACTGAGAACTGATATTTGTTTCAGTTTTCAGTTTTCGGTTCTCAGTTTTCAGTTATCCTCTTTGGTTATGAAAACAAAAACAATCTTCTTTAACGCCTTATCCAATGAAGATGAACTTCATTTGATCAAACGATTTCGTGAAGAAGGATGGGAATGTTACGCCGGTGCGACAAAAGATATTGCTTTAAAGGTCATGTCTGTATTGGGTAGAGACAAAGTATCTATATTCCCATCTAGTCAAGACACCCCCATTGTGGCTGACAAAGGAGTATTGTTTGATGCCTTGATTCATTTGTCTCCTGATACCACGTTGCGCAAGGGAAGTTCTATCTCCATGCAGGAATGGTCTCAAATTGTAGATGCGTATGTGCTTTCTTACCAGCAGTTCATTGCTTCTTTTTTACCTTTACTTAAGCCTAAAAATTCTTCCATCGCATTAGTCGGTCCTTACTTATTGCCGGAAGATTCTTTAACAGACGATCAGTTCGAAGTCATTGTACAAGGCCTGGACGGTATTGTCAGATTGTGGGCGCGTCAATTAGGCCCGCAAGGTACGCGCATCAATACGTTGTTTCCCGGTTACATGAGTTTTCATTTGTCACCACAACTCCAACCGAATTTTATCAATAAAATTCCCATGCGCAGATTAGGGACATTTGAAGACTTGTACAACAGTTTGAGTTTTATATGCGGAGATAAGTCAAGCTATTTGACGGGCAATGCGATTAAATTGAACGGTGGATTTACGAGCTAATAAAAAGGTGCGTGGAGAATATTTCTTCTTCTACTCCATACCGTCTAACCCCTAAATCATCAGTTTAGAGCAAGAGTATGGAGCAACAGAACTAAGCTCTTGCTGTTGCTATTTACTCCATACTGTTATTCCCCTTCAGGGGATTTAGGGGTTAGACAGACAGAATAAAAAATATCGTTTTTGTTTATTTCAACTAACAACTAACAACTAACAACTAACAACTAATTCACTTTTAATACCTCCCAACCTTTTACCATACTCCCGCTGTAAAGCTTCAATAAAGGATCATAGAACAAAGTGTGGTACTTAATCGATATCACAATTTTTCCTGTGCCATCAATGGCTCCTGTATATTCATCATCCGTTACGAGAAAGATGCCGCCTGCACAGGCTTTGATCGCTTTATATTTAGGAGGAAAAATTTCTTTCCCGAAGGCATTGGCGAGGCCGTACAGGCCGGCTTTGTTTTGTATGATGTAGAAACCTTCTCCCGTGCGCTCGATATGAAGCAGTGGATATTCAATGGTCAGTTTCCCTTTTGTATTAATCAAGTGGTATTCTTTGTTTTCTTTAAGGATGCCTGCCTCTCCATAAAAAGTGGCCGGCTCATCGTAGTAGGGTTGTAAAACCAACCGTTCATCCCGATCGATATAGCCCCATTTGCCGCGAAGTTTGACTGCGCAGATGCCATTTTTAAATAATCCGGTGGCATCGTATTGCGTAGAAATTACGATTTGGTCTTCGTAATCACAAAAGCCAAGACCTCCTTTGTATTTTATTTTAACCAGACCTTCAGACGCATCGATCATTCGCTCAAAGCGTTTGTGTGGCACACCCATCAACTGTCCGGAAGTAGTGTAAAGGTAATAGACTTTCTTTTTTTGAGCGATCAATAGTTGCTCATCGGTACTTAATACAATACTGCTGTATTCACAAGGCAGTATCAAATTTCCATTATCATTCAAAATGCCATAACCGGTCTTAGATTTAATTCGGTAGTAGTTGTCAGATAAGATTTTTAATTCTTCGTATTCATGCATGCCTTTGATCCAGGACTTGCGGAAAGTGGTTCGATTCACTTTTAAAAAACCGGATTCATAATAAGAACATTCGGAAGGCGTAATGATTTGTTCTTCGTATACATTGATGTAATACGAAATGCCATCCAATGTTACTTTAGCCAATCCATTTTTAAAGGGTTCTACTTTGCTGTAGCGGCAAGGTATTTTCAGTTCCCCTTTCGCATTCAGGTATCCCCAGAGGTCAATGTTGTTTTGTACGGCCCACATGCCTCCGGAAGAGTCGGCTATGTTTAAGTAAGAGTCTAATGTGAGTGGCTTTAGGTTCCAGGTATAAATTTTTCTTTCGCGGTATTTGAGTGTAGCGATAAAATAATTAGGATAAGCTTTTACTTGTTCAAATTTTGGTTCAGTCAGGTAATTGCCATTCGCAGTAGCAACACCCCAATAGCCATGTTTTTGTACAAAATATAAACTATCGTGTGCATGCAGAATGTTTTCGAATTGAGCCGGACATAATTCCTTTGTTAAATTTCGAATTCCTTTTCTTCCTTGAATGGTGAAGCAAGCCGTTGTCTTGGTCATCATGCGTAACGTATCCACATCGGTTGCACCGATGACCGAACCATTGTCCTGAATAACTTGCCAGCTTGCAAAGGGAAGCGCACGGTAGGATTTGTGGCTGATGTAATTGATTTGCTTGTAGACAGGAGGAATCAACTCTTTATTGTAAATTGAATATATTCCCCATCGCAAATCTTTTTGCAATAACAGATGTTTGTCTTTGTAGGTTAACCTGAAGTTGTCGTACATGTTTGGAAACAAAGTTTTTCCTTCGGTAGAAAGAAAGCCCCATTTTCCTTTTTCTGATTGTACAGGAAAAAGATGTTTGACTTGCGGGAGAATTTCCAGGTAAGAAAACGGAATAATGATTTTGTTTTTAGCATCGATGACTCCATATTTTTTATCCTTTCCTACAATGGCTTTACCATATTCGAAGTAATGGTAAACGCTATCAAATTGAGGTTTGATTTCCCATTTCCCTTTTTTGTTTTTAAAACCCCAAAGTGTCTTATTATTAGCGGTGGTTTTATCTGCATACAAACCTTCGTGCAACACGTCTTGAGCGTGCATCATAAAGGGCATTGAAAAAATGAGAAGGAAAATTTTGAGAGTATAGGACATTCTATTAATTCTTTCGACCTTTCTGGGTGTCAGGTCTTTCGACCTGACACTGATGGTCATTCGCAAATAGGTTTGAGTTTCATCCCATTGTCAGGTTGAAAGACCTGACACCCAATAAAATTATGAGCAGAGGAATTTTAATTACTTCTTCAACACATATACCTTGCTTTGAGGCAAGTATTGAACACTGGTGTAAGGATCGTTAGAAATTCTGTATTCGGCATAGTTCATCAAAAACCATTTGCCGTCTTCTGTTTGTGTTAAACAAGATCCTCCGCCGAAATCCAATACTTGCAGGTATCGTGTACTGATGATTTCCCGTCCTTCTTTGCTGACTAAACCTGTTTTGCCTTTCAGTTGTACCAGGTAGTTGTTGCCTGCAGTGAGTGTGATGTTGTCATACCAATTGGTATTTAACAGTTTTCCATTCAGCCCTACGAAATTGTATTTTTTGCCTTGACGCACCCAGGTGCCTTCATCAATAAAATCTCCCACTTCATCGTAGTAAGGTTGCACGATGATGTTTTCTCGATGATCCAAAAATCCCCATTTGCCTTTGTACTTGACGGCCAAACGGTTGTTGTGTTTGTAACGCAAAGCTTCGTAGGTGGCACCGATACCGATGTTCCCCAGTGTATCGCCGTAACCCCACATGTTGTTGCGACGGTATAAATACCAGTCATTCACCAATACAATACTGTCGGCTTTCGAACGTGTTTTTATTTTTATTAAAGTACTGTCAAGCAAAGTACTCAAAGGAGAAGGATGTATAGCATCGGCCTCGTGCAAAGAATGTTCCTGTATACGGTAGAGATGAAAAGGTACTTTACTGTTGTTGCGGTATAAAATAATTTCATCCGCGTGAGCAGAGGATGTGATCGAGTCTGCAAGTAAAGGGATAAGTTTGTTGGCTCCGTTGCGGTATATGTATGACGTATCGTAGTAGCCAGGATAGGTTTTATTATTATCGTTGGTGTA
The DNA here is from genome assembly GCA_029237685.1 of Cytophagaceae bacterium. GTDB lineage: Bacteria > Bacteroidota > Bacteroidia > Cytophagales > Cytophagaceae > JACMQM01. The sequence continues at coordinate 50,703 of JAQZBV010000002.1, forward strand.
CCATTCACGATAAGGACCTTGATTGATCTTCTGAGCCGTGCTGTCCAGACGGTGACAGAAACCTTCTGTATACAACGAAATGTATTTAGGTGTTGTAAGGATACTATCGTAAAGCAGAGGAGAAATAAAACCTTTGCCTGCTTTCCAAAGCTGAAAACCTCTGCCCGTGTCCACGGTATAATAAGTGCCGGCTATTACTCGGATGGAGCGATAAGAAAGAGGCAAGCTGTTTTTTTGTTGGAAAGAAATAAGACCAGCTTTCAACGGTGCTTTTTTACGTTGGGGAACGTATTGGAAAATTTCGGCCAGTCCGTTCGATACATTTCCGATAGAATCCCAGAATGGTTTTACTATAAGTTTACCTGCGGCATCGGCAACGCCCCATTTGTAGGTAACTGGTAAGTTGCCCACTTGCAAAGGACATTTAAAAACGATGGTTTTCTTTTGATCCAGATGCAAAGCAGAAATTTCTTGAAGCAGTAGGGCAGGTTCACAAGAACGGCAGCTTACTACAGACTGAGCAAAGCCTTGAATAGGATAGAGAAATGGGATAAGAAATATGAAGCGAATAAAAAAAGCCATACCAGGCAGATTATGCAGAGTGATCTTCAGTCTCTTTTTCGAGATTGAATAAATCATTCAATACATCGATCAATGTTTCCGCTTCACCGCGTTTACAAGCTGCTTTCAATTGAAGCACCGGTAACTTTATGATTTTTTGCATCATGTTGCGTGTGATTTCCTCAACACGCTTCGCTTCTTCGGTGTTCAATGATTTCAAATGCCTGGATACTTCTTCCTTGCGGATTTGCTCCAGTGCATTCTTTAATTTTTGTATCGTAGGAGACACCACCATTTCTTTAGACCATTCTCTCAATTCTTCGACCGCAGTGTAAATAATGCTTTCTACCTGCGGTATAGAACGGTGTCTTTTTTCAATGGCTTCCTGAGAACGGTTTTGCAACGTATCGATGCCGTATAGAATCACACCCGGTATTTGTTCTACATCTGCTGCGATAGAACGCGGTACAGAAATGTCGACAAAATATTTATAGGTAATGACATTCAAATGTTCAAGGTCAGTTTTCTTGATCAAGGGTTCTGGCAGTGCGACAGAACTGATCACCAGGTCCGCTTTGGTAATACCGGATTGCAATTGATCAAAGGGAAGAAACTGGAATCCGCATTCCTCTGCCAATGCTTGCGCTTTGGCTTCTGTACGGTTGGTAATGAATACATTTTTCAAAGGTGTATTCATCATGTTGCGTACGACGTCTGCGCCCATTTCTCCAACACCTACAATCAATACGTTCGGGTTGTTATAGTTTTCCAAAAGTTCTTCCGCCAATTCTACGGTAGCATAAGAAACCGAAGCCGCTCCGTCACGGAACTGTGTTTCCTGTACTACTTTTTTATTGGTAAAGAAAATGGTGTGCAATAAACGATGGATGAAAGGTCCTGCCATGTTTTGATCGGCAGACCATTGGTAAGCGTGCTTAACCTGGTTGGTAATCTGCGCGTCGCCTACTACTTGCGACTCCAGGCCGATGGCCACACGGAATAAGTGTACGATAGCGTCTTCGTGATCGTTGAACACTTCAAACAAAGGAATCATCAGTTCACTGTTGGCCAATCCTTTTTGCGACACCATCAGTTTGATGATGCCTTCAGAAAGATCCTCGGCTGCCGAATAATATATTTCCGTACGGTTACAGGTTGACAAGACCAACAGTTCATGGGCATCGAATGCATCCTTTATGCGCAGCATAAGGTCTTTGCATTCCTGCTCATTCAAAGCCATTTGTTCCCGTATGGCTACAGGGGCTTTTTTATAAGATAAACTGATGAGTTTGAAATTCGAGATCATGGGCTATTGTGACACCAAAAATACAACCTAATCGTTAAATAATGGAATAAAAAGTAATAAATTCATCAATTTATAATGGTTTCAGTTTAGCAGGTATAATGAACATTTACGAAAACAAGTCGGTTTGGAAGATCATTTTGGTGGTGTCAGCGTTGATTATAGCCCTGGGCTCCTTGTGGTATACCAACCGTTTGGTGAAGGTGCTGGCAGATGGGGAAAAACGTCAGATCGGCTTATACGCCAAAGGATTGCAGGCCATTACTGATTCGGAAACCGGAGGTAATATGACCTTCCTTTTTCGCGAAATCATCGCGGCGAACCATACCATTCCTGTCATACTGACAGACGATCAAAGCAACCCGATCAGCTTTAAAAACATCGACATCGACAGCACTTGGTCTGAAGGGAAAAAGGAGCTTTTCCTCAAAAAACAGATCGTAGAGATGGAAGAAGTTTATCCACGGATAGAAATCAGTTATTTGGGCGTAGTGACAAACTATATTTACTATAAGAATTCCTGGGTATTGGCTCAATTACAGTATTATCCTTTTCTGCAATTGTCGGTCATCGCCATTTTTATGCTGATCGCTTACCTGGCCTTTAGTTCCTCGCGTCGGGCGGAGCAAAATAGAGTATGGGTAGGTTTGGCCAAAGAAACCGCTCATCAACTGGGTACACCGCTTTCTTCTTTAATGGCCTGGACAGAAATTATCAAAAGCGATCCCCGTTTGCAAGGAGATCCTATGGGCGCTGAGCTGACGAAGGATGTGGACCGTTTGGAAACCATTACCGCTCGATTTTCCAACATTGGATCAAAGCCGGCATTGAAGGAGGAACGCATTGCGGCTGTCATAGAAGGATTGATCGATTACCTGAGAAAGAGGATTTCTGCCAAAGTAAAAATTGAGGTCATCACCGACGACATTTTATTAAAATCAAACATCAATACCTCTTTGTTTGGCTGGGCGATTGAAAACCTGGTCAAAAATGCCGTAGATGCGATGGAAGGAGAAGGAGAACTATCGCTTACGATTCACGAGATTCATAAAAAAATTGTCATTGACATCAAAGATAGCGGAAAGGGGATGAGCCGTTCAGAGTATAAACGGATTTTTAAACCGGGTTACACCACAAAATCCAGGGGTTGGGGCTTGGGATTAACCCTGGTGAAACGCATCATCGAAGAATACCACGGCGGTAAAATCTCCGTTTTGCATTCCGCACCCGGCAAAGGGACTACTTTTAGGATAGAAATGGAAAATAGTGGTCAGTAATCAGTGGCCAGTTGTCAGTGGCATTATGAGTTTTCCACATCTCGATTACAATAATAATTTTCATACCTCATTCAAGGTAATTTTTAGTGGTAACGTTTTATCTAATAGTGTCTTATCGCTGAAAACTAACTGCTCACCACTGATCACTGACAACTATTCTTATTTTTTTGGTTAACAAAGAATAATACCCTAACTTTGCAGTCTGAAAAACGACTCATTTACATCAAACAAGCATAATTCATATACAAATGGCAAACGTAGGTAAGATTACCCAAGTTATCGGCCCGGTGGTAGACGTGAGCTTCAGCGGCTCTAAGCTCCCAAATATCCTGGACGCATTAGAAATCACCAAAGCGGATGGTTCGAAAATTCTTTTGGAGTGTCAAAAACACTTAGGCGAGGATCGTGTAAGAACAATCGCAATGGACAGTACTGATGGTTTAACTCGTGGTATGGCTGTAATTGACAAAGGTTCTCCGATCTCTATGCCTGTAGGTGAAGAAATCAAAGGACGTTTGTTTAACGTGGTAGGAGAAGCAATTGACGGGATCAACACCATCAAAACTGCTCATTCTCTTCCGATCCACCGTTTGGCTCCTAAGTTTGACGAATTATCAACTTCTTCTGAAGTGCTTTTTACAGGGATCAAAGTAATTGATTTGCTTGAGCCTTATGTAAAAGGAGGTAAAATTGGATTGTTTGGTGGTGCCGGTGTAGGTAAAACCGTTTTGATCATGGAATTGATCAACAACATCGCGAAAGCTTATGCAGGTTTGTCTGTATTTGCCGGAGTAGGTGAAAGAACAAGAGAAGGAAACGACTTGCTTCGCGAAATGATCGAATCAGGCGTTATTAAATACGGTCATGAGTTTGTGGAATCCATGGAGAAAGGCAACTGGGATCTTTCTAAAGTGGACATCAACGAATTGGCTAAATCTCAAGCAACATTGGTGTTCGGTCAAATGAATGAGCCTCCTGGGGCACGTGCTCGTGTAGCGCTTTCTGGTTTGACTGTAGCAGAATATTTCCGTGACGGTGATGGTACAGGTGCAGGTAAAGACATTTTGTTCTTCATCGACAACATCTTCCGTTTCACTCAAGCAGGTTCTGAAGTATCGGCTCTTTTGGGTCGTATGCCATCAGCGGTAGGTTACCAACCGACATTGGCTACTGAAATGGGTGCGATGCAGGAACGTATCACTTCTACGAAGAGAGGTTCTATTACATCTGTACAAGCGGTATACGTACCGGCAGATGACTTGACCGATCCGGCTCCGGCTACTACCTTCTCCCACTTAGATGCTACTACGGTATTGTCTCGTAAAATTGCCGAGCTAGGAATTTATCCTGCGGTAGATCCTTTGGATTCTACTTCTCGTATCCTGAGCCGCGAAATTTTGGGCGAAGAGCACTACGGTACAGCAATGCGTGTAAAAGAATTGTTACAACGTTATAAAGAATTGCAAGACATCATCGCCATCCTTGGTTTGGATGAATTGTCTGAAGAAGATCGTCAAGTCGTACACAGAGCACGTCGTGTACAACGTTTCTTGTCTCAGCCGTTCCACGTAGCAGAGCAATTCACCGGTTTGAAAGGTGAATTGGTAAACATCCGTGAAACCATCAAAGGTTTCAACGCGATCATCGACGGTGAATACGATCACTTGCCTGAAGCAGCGTTCAACTTGGTCGGTACGATCGAGCAGGCAGCAGCTAAAGGAGAAAGATTGATCGCTGAAGCAAAAAAATAAGTTAATTATAGCACAAGGGTTATCCCTTGTGCTTTTATCATTTTATAAAAGGGTAACATGTTACAGTTAGATATCTTAACACCCGATAAAAAAGTATACAGCGGAGAAGTGAAATGGGTCAATCTTCCCGGAGCTGCCGGAGCTTTTGAAGTGCATCAAAACCACGCCGCTATCATTTCTACTCTTGGAAAAGGAGATTTGAAATTGGTAGAAGCAAACAACATCGAAAAACATTTTTCTGTTGATGGTGGTGTAGTGGAAGTATTGAATAATAAAGTAGTGGTATTGGCGGAAGCGGTGACTGCTTAATTTATAACTTTTCAAATTGGATGAAATTACCGGTAACACCGGTAATTTTTTTTGCCTGCAAGTCCTATTTTAGTCGTTTTTAGGTTTTTGAAAAAAAAATCCTTTTTACGGAAGCGAAGTGTTTAAGGTTGCAGTCTTATAATTGAATTTTAATCTTTTTCATTTTTTGATAGATCTGTACGAGACTTATCAATAAGTGAACTCTACCAAGTAATTGTTTTTATAACTATTTTATCTATGAACACGCTAAGAAAGTTTTTTCTTTTTGTGCTTGCGTTGTTAGTATGGGAATGCCAGACTTTATATGCGCAGGTTAATCCAGTCAATGTAAACGGTGTATCTGTTACCGTTTCTTCCAAACAAACAAATAGTATTAATCCTTCAAAGTTTGATTTAAATACCTGCGAAGAGAACTTTGTTCAGTTTGATTTTAACAATACAGGAAGTGCTGCAGTTGAGAATTTTGTCATTACTACCCAGCCGAATGCAGATGTATTGATGCTGTATAGTCAATTGACAGATCCTAATCTGCTGGTTGATGTCGCAAATAGAAGTGTTACGGTTGCAGCGCTACCCGTTGGTTTAAGCAGTCTGCATATTCCCATCAAGGCATCTTGTGAAAATTTCAAATCGACTACACACAGCTCTACTTCTACATTAACTTTTGATTATCAAAACGCATCTGTTGCACAATCACAGAGCATAGATTTTGTGATCACATCAGGGGTGCTTGGTTATGTGGCATCTGACGATACTCATCCTGGTGAAAATATCAGTTATACAGGGCATAAAGGAGATGTTTTTACCCGACGATATAATTTCCAAATTACTGAGCATGCGTTTCATGGAATTCTTCACATGGAAGAAATTATTCCTGCTGCACCATCCGCCCAACTTCAGATTCAGTCGCTGGAATTAAGAATTAACGGACAAAGTAAGTGGATTGAAACTACTGGCCTTATCGATCCATTGACAAATAATTTGAGTAGAGATATTATCCTTGATAATGTTCCTTTAAATGCAACGGTAGAAATTTTTGAAACTGTAAAAATAATCGGTTGTCCTGCGGGAACGGGCAAACTAACATTTACTTATGGTTGTGAAGCTTCTAGTTGCATTCCTTTGAGACAAATGGATCTGGCAACTAATCTTGGTGCTGAGAAGCCAAACTTAACGGTTACCGATATGAACCTGTATGATTTTGGTACTTGTTTAGCTTCTTCAGACAATATAGTACGAAGAAAATTCCGTGTGCAAAACACTGGAAATGCAAGAGCAAATAATGTGTATACTAGTTTGAGAGGTGGGGGATCCACTATTTTCCCAGTCAATATTGTACCGCTTAGCTCAATCACAATTACGGGTAGTAATGCGCAAGTTCAGTCTGCGATAATTCATGATCCTGAATACTCAAGTACGCTCTCTGATAAACGAGGGTTTACCAGCAATGCTTCTGGTAGTGGCGTTTGTTTTCAGGATGATTTGATCATTTATGAGCAAGGGAGTATAAAAGTCCTGGCACTTGAACCTGGTGAATACATTGACATAGAATGGGAAGAGCGTACGTGTTGTGTCTCTAATGATAAGACCAACAATTATACATTGAATGCCTATGGTTTAATGGACACAAAATGTGATAACGAATGTGGTGGTTACTATGCTGCCCCATATTGGGTGAGTACAGATGATCATGCGAATATGACCGCAGCCAGCATGATTGAGTTGACCGGGATAAATAATATGTTTGGTTGCTTTACTTGTACTGGCGGCTGTGGTAGCAATCCTGCCGGAACTTGTGACGATTTAACATTAAACAATCCTTCGGCTTCGACAGATTACACCGAAACGCTGAAGTTTAAGAACAATGGGTTTAAATTATTTACTCCCAATGCATACGATTTTTTCCCAATTGACTATAAGAAGTTTAAGCTGGTAATAGATTTTGCGGTAGATGGGAAATTGCTTTTAGCTCCACAGTCTGCCTCGAATAGAGGTAATATAAGTTTGAAAGATGGTAACGGCATGATATATCATCCGGTAAGTCAGACTGCTTTATCAAAAAACGAAATATTTACTCTGTTTGGAGCAACAGATATTCCACTAAATGCTACAGACGCTGGTGCGCGTGCAGTTTTTGAATTTGATCCGGAAGTGATATTTGGTATAGGAGCCAATGAATTTATTACAACTTATCAATCACATGATTTGCAAATAAGAATGCAGTCGTTTATTAATTCCTTAGAAACCAGTTTTGAAGTTTCAGGAGTATGCAGCAGACCTGTTAATAGTGAGGGCTTATCCAATTATTTTGAAAGAATATATTTGGTGCCTGATGGTGACGATTGTCCTGAATGTAAGTTGGCAATCGGAAGCTACTCTGATTATATCATTGTCAATTGTCCTGGCTGCGTGTTCCCTGGTGTACTGGTTAAAGGATATGAAGTAGAAAGAATAACTATAGGGGAGGTAGATGCAGACAACAATGGTTTACGTGATGCGGGTGGAGTGACAGCTACAGGTAGTCCTAATTTAAAAATGATGACGGACAATGACATTTTCAAGGCAACAACAGTGACCACATTGTGGTCGGGTACTACCAAAACATATGGTAGTGGTGCTAATACCGGTACATTAGAACAAGAGCCAGGTTTCTCTAGTAGATTTCTGACGAACTTCGCCAGATTAGATTTGATCGGACCTTATGGTAATTTTATTGATGTAGTTGTTTCCACTGATCATCCGATTGTCGTCAATTATACACAAGCTGGCACTTCTTATCATTTTGTTTTTAGTAACAACTCTGATAATATATGGACATCCAATGGCACTGGACATTTCTTATTTCAATTTCCGATTTCTTTGATCAGGCAAAAGCTGCAAACTGCTTATGGATTCAATGCTTCGCAAGCCGCACAGTTTAATTATGAAGCAGACGATCAAGCAGAAATAACTGCTTATTATAAAGTGAAACCAGATTTTGATTTGGGCAGTAAGTATTATGAATCAGTGGATGTTGCTACACGATGTTTTTATTCAGACAGGTTTAAAGATATTACAATTATAGATGAAGCTGATCCCGCCAGTCCATACGGTATTTCAGGATCATTGAAGTCCACAGAAGTTTCATCGCTCAGGCCTTATCTAAATTATGTCTGCGAAGCTTATGGCTCGGGATTTATTTTAGCAGATCTAAAACAAACATTTTCTTTTTATGGTGCGGGTCCGGGCAACGGCTCTGCTTGTGTTAAAGGATTAGCTTCTGTTCAAACTATTTCTGGAAATTATGAATCCAATGATCAGCTAGATGTTTTTCCTTATGAAATAAGAACCTTTAGCCGTACTGAAAAGATGAGATTTGTATTGGCAAAAGGTTATAAACTAAATAAGGCTTCGTCTTATTTGCAATCCGTGATGTCATTTAGGGAAAATGGAAGCTTCGATTATACTACCTACAATGAGCTTAAATCGTTCGATAAATTATTAGCTTCTCAAATTGTAAGTAAAGGACCAGCTATAGAAGTTTACAATGGAAATTCTTATGTAGTAGGAGAAATCTTTGAGGTCGATATTAATTACAACAGCTTATTGACTTACAGGGATGCTGCTTTTGTGACGCAATACCCTATTCCTGTTGGAGGTACTTTCTCTGATTATAATGAATTTATCAGACAATATATGTATTTAGATTTTAGTCCGGATTGTGCAACAAATATCTTAGACTATTTTGAATATACGGATGATCCGGCATACCGGGCAGGTGCAAATTGGGTAGACTATAATAAGTACTTCCATATACAAGGACCCAAAGCCATCGTGAAAACATACGATAGCGATAAACATATCTTTTCCAACACTCCAATAACAACTGCAAGTTTGGTAGGAAGAGCCTGGTACAGTAAACCAAGCGCTGACTTGTGGGGAGGATCATCCTCCCCGATTGTAATGTTGACGAAAACCGTAGCGAATGTTGACATATTTAAGAAGGTAAGTAAAATACCTTTTAAACTCACAGCTGTGGATCAATCAGCGAATGTTTTCATGTATTTTACAACTAAAAATGGCAAAGTTATATTAGGAAACCTTATAAGGACTAATCCTGATAATTCCACACAAGTGTTTTCAAAAGTACAAGGCGTATATCAATTAGGGAATCTAACCTATGGCCAAATATTTGATTTTAACCTGGAAGTGCAGTTTCAATGCAATGAAATAAAAGACGATGAACTGTATTTGCATGTTGGTTATACCTGCGACAATAGCTACCCGACATTTATTGATGGTGTTTTAGATAAAGTCCCTTGCGGCATCATGAATGAAGCGATTCGTATCATTGAATCGAATGCTGACATGTCTGTGAGTTATAACAGCAATGAGGTAACTTGCAGTAATATCAGTCATGAAATAAAAATGACTTCTTTGCTGGACGGAGGATTGTATGATTTTAAACCTGCCGTGCAATTGCCAGCTACGATGACTTATAAAACTGGATCTGCAAAACTACAGGTTTATGAAATAGTGAACAATACCCCTGTGTTGATGAAAGATCAATATGGGGCAGACATTCTGTTCACTTTAACTGATCCGATAATTTCATCTTCTAATTTATTATCATGGGATTTGACAGATCTGGCGGGGTTAGATGATCTTTATATACATGGAGGCGGCTATGCTTTGTTGACGTTCGATTCAGCGCCTGCTTGTGGAATAACAAGTGATGTGGTAAACGCAAGTGCAACGGCTACTACTTATTGCAACCTTTCTGTTTCTAAGGGCTTGCTAAATCCCTCTACAGTTACTTTTGCTACACCTTGTTCAGCTATCGTAACGTTAATAGGCTCAGATCATATTTGTCCTGAGTCATCAGGTACATTGACCGCTCAACTATCAGGATTTGCTATCAGCGATGCAAATTACACTTGGTATAAAGTAGTCAATGGCAATCGTGAATTATTGAGAGGTCCAGATCATACCAATACTTACACGCATTACGGCTTAGCGGAAACGACCACTTTCGAAGTGGTCGTGAGTTCAGAGAATAGTGCCTGCACTATTTCTGATTCTAAAACGGTTTCCTTGTATCCTTTAGCACCAATTGAGATTCAGGCACCTGCTGAATTTTGTATAGGATCAGCACCTGTTGGAATAATAGGATTACCTGCCGGTGGTTATTTTGACGGCCCCGGAGTGACGCTTATATCTTCAGGAGTTTACACCTTCTCTGCAACAGCAGCTGGTACTTATGACATTTACTATCATTATCCTGATCCGGTAACGGGTTGTACTGGTTCTAAGAAGCACACCATCATTGCTAGCGCTTGTTGTAAATATGCGTTGGCTTCGACGGAAGTCATGTGTGGCGAAGATGCCATCAGATGCATTACCTTGAAAGCAGTAAAACCGGTCGATGACGGGATCAAAGGAATGGACTTTACCCTGCGTTACGATAGAACACTGATGAGACCGACCGGTATACCGGGAAGAGGCAATGCTACGTTGGGTCCTGTGGTATTGAACGGCCCCATGAGTAATGGAATGGGAAGTTATGCGATGACGGAACGCACGGTTTCTAATTCAAACTTAAATGAATTACATGTGAGTATCTTTTACACCGGTCAGGCACCTGCCACTGCCGACTTTGATGGCATAGGCGATGTGATTTGTATAGAATTTAAGATTTTAGGAACAGCGACTGCGGGATTATATGGCACCACGAAATATATAACCATCGGTGATATCTATGGCGGGGCCTTTTCACAAGGCGTGGTTGACGATGAACATAAATTGTTTATCATCAGATCTTGTGTGGAAAACAATGGTGAGGGGATTATTTCTATTACTAAAAATAATTTCTTAAAGGGTAAGATCATGTATCATAACGATGGGAATGCACCGTTGCGCTACGATGTTAGCAGTACTCCAAGCCCATACCTGATCACTACGATTCAACCGGTTACTACAGATTATGGATCTCCATTGTGTAATCCTACTTCTGTTAATACTACAACAACCGATATCAACGGTTTGTATACGATTGACTTGACTGGAGGAAACGGATTGAAACTGGACAGAGACATCAACGGAGATTATTATAATTCTTGTACCAGTACAGAAGATGTGATAGATCAAAACGGGAATGTATACAAGCCTGCTAGTCCTGCATCTATTTTAGTTTCGCTTAATGGTTACGATGCCTACTTAATGGAATCCATCACGACTATGAGAAATCCATCGGACGTAGTTTATGTGATTGACCGAAAGGTTCCTGGCGTTATAGTGAATACTACAGCGAATACTTTATTCCCAACTCCATTCCAAATGATTGCTTCCGATGTGAACATGGATAGAAAAGTAAGAGCAGTAGATATCACATTAGTTCAGCAAAGAGCGGTTTCTAAATTATGTGAATATCCTCAGGTGTGGAATTATAATTTAGGACTGGATCCGGCAGTATATCCTGCAAACACAACAGATCAACGTTCCTTGGATTGGAGATTTGTAGATAAAAACCAGATTTCAACTAATTTGAGCTATAGAAAATCAACAAGCTATCCTTTCCCGGCTGGGACGACGGGTACCGCTGCCGGATATTATTGGAGAGACAATGTTCCGTCTCCTCCAAGATGCCTCATGGGACCTGGGGCCAATACGAATGCTTGTAAGTCTTATGCCAACAACTTTGATATTCATGCGATCATGCTGGGAGATATTGACGGAAGCTGGAGAGCAAACTTGAATGGCGCGCAACAGAATCTAAGAACGGAATCAGAGCATAAGGTTGTGATCAAAGCTGGAAACAAACAACAGATCGGAGTCAATACGTATAGAATACCTGTGACTTTCGTTTCTCAGGATGCCGCCACAGTCTCTTTAGATTTTGCCTTGAATTATGATGAAGAACAAATAGGTATTCAAGATGTAGGTAATTTCGAGGCGGCAAATATTGCTTCAGCCAATGTGGTTTATAATGACTTCGAAAATAAGGAACTGCTTTTCACATCGTACACGATGACTGGGTTTAACTCCTCTTCACCTATTTATTATCTGGATGTCTTAGCAAAGAATGGTGAGTTTAATGCGAACATGTTAGGAAGCGGTGATGGATACTTGAACGGTCAAAGGGTAGAGTTGGTGGTGGAAGGATCAACCATAACAGGTATCGACGATCTTGTGTCGGGATCTCAATACGGCTTTGAGCTTGTCCCAAATCCTACATCTGATCAGGGCGAGATTGTTTACAATATCAAATCAGGTACTCAAGCCAAAATAGCAGTATACAATACTTTGGGTCAAGTAGTGACCGAGTATACAAATTTAGAAGGTCAAGGTAATATACAGGTAGGCACTTCGACCTGGAGTTCCGGTATGTACCAAGTGATTTTGTTTACTGAAAATTCTCAGAAGTTGATTAAGAAATGGGTGATACAAAACTAATTTCAAATAAATAATTCTTTAAAACGCCATCAGCAAATAACTTGCTGATGGCGTTATTTATTTAAGTAATTAGTCCTTAAACTATATTTTACATTATGAAAGAAATATTTTTTTGCTTGCTGATTGTTCTTTCAGCATCTAGTAGCAACGCTCAGGTTCTTACAACCAAGAAAAATGGAGGAGATAAGCAAGCAAGCAATCTTTTTGCAAGCGCAGGTGTTTCATTACCACAGGGCTATCAGACACATGATAATATTAGTGGTGTAAGAGCTTCTGCAGGGCCTATTGTTTCAATGGGATATCATTATTTTTTCAGCAAAAGATGGGGAATGGGTTTGGTAGGTAGTGGTGGTGTATATAAAAGCGAAGAGGTTCATAGAATCAATTTTGATCGATATACTTCTCGCTCAAATGAGAACTGGCAGAAAGCACAGCTATATATAAGCGGTTCTTTCACGCCTCTTTTAGGAAAGAAATTGGCCATCGATATTGTTCAAGGTATAGGAGTATACTATATGAGAGAACCCGCATATGAATATTCAATATACGGTAGTGCTTACCAAGGAGTGCCGGCAAAAAAGGATTGGCAAAATGCCTACAATATAGGACTCAAGGGTAGAGTATTGATGAAAGACAACATTGCTTTATTACTGGGTGCCAATTATTTCTATAATTTGAATAACAGGAAAAATGTTCGAATAGGATTTGAAGCCGGTGATTTTCAATTAGGAGTTATTGTGAATCTAAAATAAGATAATATTGACTCAAAATGGTTTATCCATAAATAGTACCGGTTAAAAGGTAATTGGCAATGTTAACCGTGCTTTATTTAGATTAACTTTCCATAAATAAAGTGGCATTGATCGAAGTTCAAAACATCACGTTACTTACAGAGGATAAAATCATCCTCGATAACATTTCCTTCTCTCTTCAAAAAGGACAGGCTTTAGCTATTGTTGGTCCTTCTGGCAGCGGTAAAACCACCTTAGGCAAAATCATTGCAGGGCAATGGTCCGCTACAAGCGGAGAGTTGATTTTCCCACTGGGAATCAAACGAATCTTTATTCCGCAGCAACACGACTTTCGTTATTTATCTTCCACTCGTTCTTATTACCAGCAGCGTTACGACAGCAATGTAGAAGATGATACGCCTACCGTAGCGCAACTGTTTCAAAAAATATCGTCGGAAGATTTTTCTGAATGGGCCAAGCTCTTAAAGTTAGATCATCTCTTAAATAGCCGCTTGACGCTCTTGTCTAACGGCGAAGGCAAGCGGGTACAGTTGACTCAAGCTTTATTACAAAAAACAGAGTTGCTGGTATTGGATAATCCATTCATTGGTTTGGATACAGCATCCAGGGCATTGTTGCATGAGATCATCCGACAATTTATCGCACGTGGAATCCTTGTTGTCCTCATCACGACATATAATGAAATCCCTGCATCAATGACTCATGTGCTTGAGTTAGCGGATGGTCATGTCAAACAATTTATTTCAAGATCGTCTTTTGTGTCACCTCTAGAAGAAAAGTCAGAGCAAGAGGTGATCAATGCAGATGCATTGGATCTTTTAGGAGTTCCTGAAGAAGAATATTTTGAAGCAGCCGTACGAATGCAGCATGTGACGGTGAGTTACGGTGATAAACTCATACTTGATAACATAAACTGGGAAGTCAAACGAGGAGAGCAATGGGCAATCATCGGTCCTAACGGTGCGGGCAAGTCCACACTATTGAGTCTGATCAACGGGGATAATCCTCAAGCTTACAGCAATGAAATTTATTTGTTTGATCAACGAAGAGGTTCCGGCGAAAGTATCTGGGACATCAAACGAAAGATAGGATTCATCTCGCCGGAGTTGCATATTTATTTTCAAAGAGACGTCAGTCATACCGAAGCGGTGGCGATTTCTTCGGGAGAACCTTCTCCCATAAAATTTTCACAAGCAAAAATAACCTGCGAAGATGTGGTGACCTCAGGATTCAATGATCAGGTGGGTTCTTCTCAAGGTGTTACAGCACTGCAACGCAAACAAGCCTTGCGTTGGATGAATCTTTTGCAGATCAAACACCTCAGTGATCAGAACATGTACGATGCTTCTTTAGGAGAGCAGCGATTGGTTTTGTTGGCCAGAGCCCTGGTTAAGAATCCTGCGCTATTGATCTTAGATGAACCTTGTCAGGGTTTGGATGCGGAACAAACGAAACGATTTACGGAAGTGGTAGATGCCGTGTGCAGACACTTTAATAAAACGTTGATTTATATTTCACACTATAAACAGGATATTCCAATGTGTGTGACTAAAGTATTGACATTGGAGAAGGGGAAGGTTATTAATTAGTTTGTCATATTGATGAGTTCGGTTTTCGCTCGATCCTCTTACTTTTCTTTGGCGCTGCCCAAAGAAAAGTAACAAAATAAAAAGGCGCCAAGAAAACCAATTAAAGAAGACATCTGCGGTTCCTTTAAACGACACGTTGTTAATTCCTGACAATGTCTTCTTTAATTCGCTCTTTTCGTGGACGCCCACCGCACCTATTTTCACTATAAAACTCAAAAGCTTCGCGTTAGGGATTGAGCCATTGTCTGAGCTCTTCCCGCTTTTTCAGCGGGAAAGCGAGTGGCGAAAGCCCGGCCCGAAGGGAACGCCCAAGAACATCTTAGTACCTCTCTATTCTACTTTCACATTTCATTCTTCAAGGCTAATCTGTCAACATTTTAACTATACCTTAAAAAAGGTAATGTAATTGACCTTATTTGTTATTAAACTGCTTATCTTAATTTTAAAATACAATCTCCTATGCTAACCAAAGAAATGGAAAAACTGATCAACGATCAGTTCAACAAAGAATTATACTCCGTGAACTTATACTTGTCGATGAGTTCTTATTTCAAGTCCCGCGACCTGGACGGCTTCGCGCATTTCTTCCGCATTCAGGCGAAAGAGGAAAACATGCATGCCATGAAACAGTTTGATTACATTCATCAGGTAGATGGTGTCATAGCGATGCAGGAAGTGGCCGCTCCGCCAAACACTTTTGAGTCCATCAAACAGGTGTTTGAATTGTCATTGACTCATGAGCGATTGGTAACAAAAAGCATTTACAACATAGTTGAACAAGCTTTGAACGATAAAGATTTTGCTACGCATGCTTTTTTCCAGTGGTTCATCACCGAACAGGTAGAAGAAGAGGCTACTGTGAAGACCTTAATCAAAAAAATCGAGATGATTGGTGACAACAGCAGTTCCCTGTATTTATTGAACGATGAACTGTTGAAACGTCCATCTGTTGTACCGGATGTTGAACTTAAATAAATATAAACACCCTTTCCAACTCAGAAAGGGCGGTTTTTTTGTCCCATATTAAGTAGTTTTTATTTGGATTTATTCTAAATAAGCCATAAGTTTGTGGCTGCTAAATAGGAACTATGGAACAAATTCAGCCTGTGAACAACGTAAATGAAGACTGTGGATTCTGTCCGCTAGTGAGTTTGTTTGATAAAGAAGGATGTGATTTGATTCGGAAAAAGTGTTGCAAAAAATATAAGACGAAAGGCAAGCATTGCAAGAAATGCCCCAAAGTATAATCTGATGATACTCATCTAGAAGACCCCGGTTCAAAAGACCGGGGTCTTTTTTTATTTTATATTTTAGTGATAAACGTCATGAGGCTTAATTGCTTAAATGCATTTTTTATGGAAGGCTATTTCAGTTTCAATAGTACTGTTAAACTATCGCCTTACATTCTCATCCAACACGCGTCACGAGAAGAACTATTTTGTTCTGAGAATAAATTTACCCATTCAATTCTTGTGATTTAAAATGTAGAGTACTACATCCTCAATACTTTACGATCAATAAAAATTGTATACGCTTAAAATGTATTATATTTGAACTTGGATAAAACTGGCATAACAAATTTTAGTGATTCCAGGTTGTCTTCTCATCATTCGCTACCCATTGAATTCTTTAGTACCCTGTATTTATAATTTATGAAAAGAAGCTTACGATTTTTAAAATCAAGCCATGCACTGCTGTGCCTATTCCTTAGCACTTTATTATTTAGTACTCAAGCCCACGCTAACACCGCTGTCACGTTTGGTGCAAGCAATTGGGGTGTGAGTTACAACTATTGCGGAGGATACATTGAAACCAACATTCTTTATTTTGATAAAGATGGTACCAATGACATGATGAGATGGGTCAACCTGTATTATAAAAATAGTGCAGGAACCAGGGTACATATTTTCCAATGGAACGAAGCGCCTATAGCAGGACAGAATGGTAGTGACAATACAGATGGTGAAGACTTTTATTACAAGTTCATCAACGGAGCTGTCATGACCTGGAACTGGAGTTATGTAGGTGGCAACAGTGACCTGGTAGAGATGAGAATCAAATGGTACAATTTACCGGCTGAACTTTATGGTACCAATGTAGAAATGTCCATTGACGGAAGCTGGCTCGGTGGCGGTTCGGACGATGATGTTTCCTTCACCGAATGGAAGAACAGTGTGTTCGCTACTCAGATGGGTACACCAACCAATTTGACGGCTACTACAGATACGCATTGTGATAAAGTAGTGTTGACCTGGACTGATCCTACGATCTCTTGTATTGGTGCTAGTTGGACAACACAAGTATACAGAGATAATGCTTACATCGGACAATCTACAAACGGAACGTACAGTGATTTCGGTGCGACAAAAGGGGTTTCGCACAATTATAAAGTGAGAACGGTAATGTATACGAATGTGAATACAAGCAATGCCAGTACCTTCACCATCAATACCGCTGGGCGACGCAAAGGAGCTTATGTAGCACCTTCCGGTTTATCAGCGACATCCAATCGATGCGACGGAATCATACGAATAGAATGGCAATGGAACCTGAGCAATCCGGAAGGTTTTGCTTTCCATCGAAGTACAAATTCATCCTTCCCTCCTGGATATTACACACAATCGAACATCAACGGCGACAGGCGATTTTTTGAGGATGAAGTACCGGTGAAAAACACGACTTATTATTACCGCATCGTTTCACAAAACAATTGCGGTGACTTTAGTGTTGTCTCTTCTTTTGCAACAGGTTTTGCGCCGGATGTGCCTGCTGCTCCTTCTAACTTAGCCATCGTTTCCAATCCCAACAACATTCGCATTACGTGGAACGATAACTCCAATAACGAAACAGGTTTCATTATCAAAAGATCATTACTTGGCGGAGGTGGTGTCACTACTACTAATCTTGGTGTTGGCATAACCTCTTTTGAAGACGTATCCGTGATCAATTGTCAGACTTATATCTATGAAGTACTAGCAAAAAATGCCTGTGCTCCGGATGGTATTTCTGCCAATCAAACGGTGTCTGCAAAATTGATTCCTGTATTGTCTAATACATTTGTTCAAGGCGCATTGAAAGTATCGAAAGGATATTTCCCTTCCTCTGTTCGTTTAAGCTGGACAAACAACAACCAAAATCAACTCAATACTTTTAAAATCTACAGAAGAAATTTAGGAGATATCAATCCTGCGGTATTGATCGCTACTATCAATAGTAATTCTGCTTTATACACAGACAACACGGCTGATGCCGGTGTGATGTATGAATATTTCATCGAAGCGGAAGGAGTCTGCGAAAATACGATCATCGTTTCGAACAGAATCAGTGACATCGGTTTCAGAAGTCCTGCCGGTGTAGTGAACGGACATATTTCTTATACCGGAGGAATTGCGGTAGAAGGTGTGCGTGTCATCGCAGAGAAATCTTCCGGTGCCAGCGGTACAAGTATGGCTTTAGATAATGGAGACAAAATCGAAGCAGAACACAGTACGAAATTAATGCCTGTGAATACCATAACGGTTTCTGCCTGGGTGAAGCCACAATCATTGGCTGCTAACATGACAATCTTAAGTAAGTCATCAGGTGCCAACGGATACGGAATCGATTACATCGCTTCCAGCAATAAAACAAGATTCTGGATCAACGGAGCAAGCGGTACTAGTGTCGCTGAATTTGTGGGTCTATTGTCTACTGCCAGCTATACAAACATCACCGGTGTATTTGATGGAGCCGCTGTTCAGTTGTTTGTCAATGGAGAACTTAAACACAGTGTTCCTGTCATTGGAATAGTAAATGGTAACACGGATAAATTTTATATCGGTTCAACAGCTGGAACATCTAACTACTTCAATGGTAACATCGACGAAGTATCGGTTTGGAACGTAGCAAGAACAAGTGCTCAGATCCTGAGAGACCATTCACGCATCCTGACCGGTAACGAAACAGGCTTGATGGCTTACTGGAGAATGGATGAATCAGTAGGCAACTTCTTGTTTGATGCTTCTTATGCCAACAACGTTTACAACGAAAATCACATCACTGTAACAGGGGGACAATGGAGCACGGTGATTCCATCTTCTGCACAGTTAGGTTTAGCTGGCATTACCAATGCTTCCGGAGATTATACCATCAGTAATGTTCGCTATTCCAATTCCGGTGAACCTTTTACCATCACACCAATTTTCCAGACGCACACCTTCAATCCTTCGAATAGGCTCCTATATATAGGAGACGGTTCAGCCGTGTTGAATAACCAGGACTTTACTGATAATTCTTCTTTCCGCGTTACCGGTTCGGTGAAATTTAAAAACACCACCTGTTATGTGAAAGATGCGATCCTTAAAATAGACGGCAACATCGTGGTCTCTAATGGAGAACCCGTAAAAACATTGGCAGACGGATCATTCGATATTCAAGTGCCAATCGGTAATCATAGAATATCTGTAGAAATGGCGGGACATACTTTTGAACAAGGGGTGTTTCCGTTGGGTGGAGGAACTTTCAATTTCCAGTCACCGCAAACAGGTATAGAATTTATTGATTCTACATTGATTACTGTAGTGGGTAGAGTAGCAGGCGGTTTGAGAGAAGGTGACAAACCTTTGGGCATGAACAGATCGGTGAATAACATCGGTAAAGCCAGGCTGCATTTCAAATCTCAGGCTGGGAGCGGTTGTTCGAGTGTCAGTGTGCAGACCGATGCGGTGACCGGAGAATACAGAGTGAAATTATTGCCCTTGAAGTATGAAGTGGATACAGTAAAAGTACCGAGCAACTTATCGATCACTTTTCCTAACCGCGACTTGCTGGATCTGTCTCAGAATCCTCCTTTGCAGAAACTATACGATACGGTTTACTATCAAGGAACCAATGTATACTCTCACAGAGACTCAGCGATTTATCACGTCAAACAAAATTACATCTACAGAGTGGTTCCTGAAATGACAGTGACCAATCCAGCGGTGACGGCTCCATTTACAGGAGATGCTACTTATAAGTATGTACATCCTGTCACCAGTGTAGAAACACAAATTCCATTAACCGGTGATCCGTTTGGATATCCTGTATTCACATCGGAGAAGGAATACCAAACAAGAATTTCTGTATTTGAGAAATTCACCAACTACGATAACAACACGGTAGACAAAGTTCCGGTAAAGGATGGTAAAATCACCATCAACAACAACATTGCCGGAACAAATGCAGAAGTGATTCAATTGTCTAAAGGTGACACACTCTATAAATTTAAAGCAGGGCAGCCGAATACGTTGACGATTCCTTCAGGTTCTGGTCCTGATTACAGCTTTACCAAAACGTTGAACATTCAGGTAGAGGTAGGAATAAATTCAATTTCTTGGGAGCCACTTGCTACCGGCGATAAATACTTCAGAGCTTACATCATTGGTGGTAAATCAAAAGGCAATGCCTTCACGTCTAAAGGTCCTGCAATTGTTGAGAACATTCTAAGAGATCCTCCAGGTTCTAACAGTTTTGCTGCCGTTGAAAACAATACCACCACAACTACTTTCAGTTCTTGGGAAGTAAACGAAGGCGCTTCCGTGGCCTTCGAAAAAAATGTCATGATCGGTACGAAGTTCTCTGTCGGTTTAGGATTAGTTACGCCTACAGAAGTGAAGAACAACCTTTCCTTTGGAACAACAGTTGAAACAAGCGTAACGGAAAGTGGAGAATTTAAGGAGACAACCACTTACAGTACAGGTTTTCAAACCAGCGGTGATCCAACAGGAGTTGGTGCAAATGCCGATTTGTTTATCGGAAAAGCACAGAGTATTATTTTCGGAGCAACAGATAACATCCGAATTCTTCCGGAAGCATCTTGTTCATTGCAAGGTATAGAATGTATAGGTAACCCGTTCAACGGTTACCGCATCGGTAAGAACAGCGGTATTTTCGTCATTCCTGGCGGACCTGAAACCATGTTCATGTACGATCAGGAACACATCAAAAACCGATTAATTACTGATCTGGTAAGATTAAGAGATAAATTCTTTGTTACCGATCCTGCAAAATATGTCAGTAAAATACCAAGCAGTCACGCGAACTACGGATTGAACAATGACGATCCGAAGTGGGGTACTGCAGTGTCTTCTCCGGATCCGGCAGTTACGTCTGAACCTGCAGATTACAATGGCCCAAGTTATACGTTTACTCCAAGCTCAGGAAATGCGGGAAGTTTGGATTCTATTCGTTTCTACAACCAGCAAATCCGTTTGTGGGAGGAAGCATTGGCTCGAAATGAAAGAGAAAAACTACAGGCGCAACACGTCATCAACAGAGCATTCAGTTCAGGTGGCAATATTACGTATAGCGAAACAGTAGAAACAGAAGAAGCAACTTCTGTACAATGGGAAATTGGATTGGAAGAAGACATCAAATTGGTATTGGGCGCTGATGTAGGCGGTACCGGATTTGAAGTGGAAAACCATTTGAAGTTTAATGTCAAGGGTGGTAAAACTACCGGTTCCACGACTACACAGTCTACAACCTATTCTTATTCATTAGGTGATCCAAACAGTGGTGATAGTTACTTAGTAGACATTAAAAAGCCAGGCAGTGGCACCGGTCCTGTATTCAGTACGATTGCGGCAAGAACATCTTGTCCGTTTGAAGATCAGGTGTTGACAGAATTTTATTTGCCGGGCACACAATTAAGCGCCGCTTCTACTCAAAGAGAGAAGCCGGTATTGAGCATCAACCCAAGCATCAAA
>JAQZBV010000054.1 GCA_029237685.1 Cytophagaceae bacterium
AAGATGTTTTTTTTATGTTTTAAGGGATATTAAAGGAGGTTGTTTGTGTGAGTTATCGCGTAGGATTTGGGCGTTTCCCGCCTTCCTGCATTGGAGGATAGTATAACCTTGATGGCGGGACCGGGCTCTCGCTCCAAGTCCGCCTTCCCTCAAAAGCCCTCGCGCTTCGGGCTTTCCACTCGATCCCTAACGCAAGTTCCAGCGCCTAAAAAAATTAGGGAATCAGTTTAAACGTTTTAGAACACAATTCCGATCCATTCACCACCAAACAGATCTTGTGCACACCATGGTAGTGTTTTCTGGTGGTCATGTCCTGAAACGATTGTTTGCGTTGGAAGCTGTGCAGTTCGCCGGTCTTGAAGTGGTTTTCTGTAATCTTAAAAATCTTCGCCGATTGTTTGCCGTTGGATTTTACATAATAGATCCGGTATTCCAGACGTAACTTATGATGCTTTTTATGGTTGTTGCACAACTGAAAAGAAAAATGCAAATGCTCTCCGATCTTTAGCTGCTTTTGTGCAAGCGTAAATTGAAGGACTTCACAATTGGTATCGGCAGAAAACCCAAAAAGGTTAAGGGCTCCTACATGTCCTTGTTTCAATAGGGTTCGCGTCCCGTGTTTAAGAATGGCATCGGTATGTTCGTGTTTGCCTGTCCATTTTTTTGCCAGTTGCAGTACTATTTCCGGATTGTCTTTGATGATGTCGTTTAAATTATTGGCCACGCTGCGACGTACATATTCTGAAGGATCTTGTTTTAGTTTTTCCAGAATAGGTAGAATGGGTGCAGGATTTTTCTTTAAGGCTGGTAGTGCCATGGCCCATGGCAATCGTGGCCTGCAGCCTTCACTGGCAAGCCGCCGTACATGTTCACTCTTATGCGTTGTCCAGGCCAGCAGCTGAGCCATCAGTTGCTCCGAATATTTTTTGATAAAGGGACGAATGGCAAATTCACAGCTGGTAAATTGTGTGATCTGCTCAAAGGCTTTGAGCGCGAGGTCAGGATGATCTATGCCGTATACTTCCACATACTCTGGTAAGAACATGTATTCGAAACTGCTTTCTCTTGCGCCGTTTTTTCTTAAGCGATCGATCAGTATAAAAAGTGTTTTTACATCTTTGGCAAAGTCCTTCGATAAAAAATGATGCATGACCCAGGCAATATGCTTCATGCGGTCTTTTAATTCCCGCTGCTCCCATTGGTTGTCGTGAATGGCTTTTAGGAATTTTTTTTTGTCAAAAGCTGGAAGGCTTTCTTGAAGAGCTTTGGTCAGTTGATCAAAGAATGCCTGGTTGTAAATAAGTTTTAGCGCTTCCGCCATAGGGTGTAGAAGAAATTATTTTAATTTATACTCGCTTTTACTGTCCGCTTTGCGCTCTATGATAGTATGGTTTAAAGGCACTGTACCGATTTTAAACTCTTTTTGATAACCTGTACGCGCTTTATTTTCAGGTAGTGTTTCCATGGCATGTATTTTTAAGTAACTGTCACTGGAAGGGTTGTCATGTACAAAGTGGTAATCAAATTTCTGTAGGCTGCTGATGTCTGAAGCTGGAGCATGTTGAAGCTCTTCCGCGGAAAGCGCAGTCATGGTTAAGCTGATGGTATGAGTGGTATCAAAGTTTTTCGCCTCGATTACATAGTGAATGGTATGGAATCCATCCTTAGTCAAAGTCAGAGTATCGTGGTTTTGATAACTCAATTGAAAATGACCATTTGCATCACTATAGAAAACACCATGCGAAGAGCTTTTTATCTTTACATGATCTACTGCTTTAAAGGCATCCGAACGAATGACTTTAAACGATAGTGTTTGTGCCTGCAAGGTTGTTGAAAATACAAAGAAGCAAACAAGTATAAGAGAGGAAAGGGTAAGTTTTGTATTCATAGTGCTGATTAAATCAAGTGATACGGCTGTGGTATTAATGATGAAAGTTTAATTTTTTGATCAATTCTGAAGACATGGTTTGTGCAGAAATGCCATAGCCATTTACCAATATCCCTTTTACTCCACTCTTAGCTTCGATAGCGTATACTACCGCTTCATCCGCTGGATCCGTTTGTCCTTCAAAGCGGTAGAACTCCATGATTTCAAAATCTTCCGGATGAAAACGATCGTTGTTGCACAAGATGCAGTTTTCTTCCAGGTTGAAGTCTAGTGTGAACCCTCGCTTGCGTAGGTCGTTTGTGGCTTCAGAAACAGTATCATAGCTGCGCATACAACAAATGGTTAAGGTGAACAAAAGGATATATACCGAAAAAAGAGGCAAGGCCTCTTTTTCTAGATAAAACTGGAACTGTGTGAATCAATGATTTTATCGTCTTCTATGCGCAACACCCGTGCAGGATGTCTTTTTAAGAAATCGTAATTGTGGGTGGCCATCAAGATAGCTGTACCACTTTTGTTGATGTCGAGAAACAATTGTAAAATGCTTTCCGCTACTTCGGGGTCCAGGTTTCCTGTCGGTTCGTCTGCGATGAGCAGCTGAGGTTCGTTGAGTAAGGCACGGGCAACAACAACACGTTGTTGTTCTCCGCCCGAAAGCTGATGTGGCATTTTGCCGCTTGAAAAACCAAGTCCCACCTGAATCAATACATCTGTAATGCGTTGTTTGATTTCAGAGGAGTTTTTCCATCCGGTAGCTTTCAATACGAAGTATAAATTTTCAGCGATGGTACGATCTTCCAGCAATTGAAAATCCTGAAAGATGATGCCGATTTTTCTGCGCAGGTAAGGGATCTCACTGCGTTTGATTCTAGGAATATCAAAACCGGCTACATTCACAGTGCCTTTTGGATATTCTAAATCGGCGTAAAGTGTTTTCAATAAAGAAGATTTGCCGCTTCCTGTGCGTCCTATGACGTAAACGAATTCACCCTTCTTGATGCTGAAAGAGATATTGGCCAATACCGTTTTTTCATCTTGAAAGATGCTGGCATCCTGAATACTGACTACCGGTTCACTGGAAAATTGCATGCTCACTAGATCGCTAATTTTTGAAGTTTACCAAACGGAAGGCTGGCAATGAGGGCGTACAACGCCTCCTCTTTGCCTTCCAATCCGTATTTTTTTAATATCTTTTCCGGTCTGTCTGCTCTGAAATAAGAGACCAACACGAAATTCTTATCCCTCAATTGAATGTAGTCCGGAATTTTCGCCTTTCCCTTCACCTTGATGATGTACAGCTCGGTGCCAAAGAGGTTAGAACTTAAGTCTTCCATTCGTTCAGGAGATGGAAATTAACCGTTTACTTTTTTGTGATCCGCCAAAAACGTTTCCAAGCCGGAAGCTGTCAATGGATGTTTCAATAGAGAAGTAATGACACTCAAAGGGCAAGTAGCCACATCAGCGCCGATCTCTGCACATTCAATCAAGTGCATCGTATGTCTTACGGAAGCCGCTAGAATTTCTGTCGTGTAGCCGTAGTTGTCGTAAATGTTTTTGATTTGAGCAATCAATTCCAATCCGTCAGAACCGATGTCATCCAACCGGCCGATGAAAGGAGATACATAAGTCGCTCCAGCTTTTGCAGCTAGTAAAGCTTGTCCTGCGCTGAATACTAAGGTACAGTTGGTTTTGATGCCGCGGTCAGTGAAGTAACGGATCGCTTTCACTCCGTCTTTGATCATTGGAACTTTTACCACAATTTTAGAATCGATGGTTACTAATTCTTCTCCTTCTTCGATGATGCCTTTGTAATCGGTAGCAATCACTTCCGCACTCACATCTCCCGTTACCAGGTCACAAATCGCTTTGTAATGACGGTATACATTATCTTTTCCCTTGATGCCTTCTTTAGCCATTAAGGAAGGGTTGGTGGTGACGCCGTCTAATATGCCTAAATCTTGTGCTTCTTTGATTTCGCTAAGATTGGCTGTATCGATAAAGAATTTCATAAGGTAATGTATTACAGTAGTTAGATGAAATGATATGTACTGTAAACTTAAAGGAAATGGGGGACCTTTAAAAGAAAAAAGGCAAATCAATTATCGCACCGCTACAACCACTTACCCTTGCTTTCTTCCGAACCTGGGGGATTTGTAGGAGCTGGTCGTAATGATCTGCCGGTACAAATGTAAGAAAATTTTTAGAAATAGCATCAGGTGAGAAAAAAAACATTCGTTTGAATAAGAAAACTGAAAACGGAGAACGGAAAACAGAAGAATAGAAATGAAAAAAGGATATACTAGAGATATAGATGTAATAAAAAAGAGAGCGAAAACAATGAGTTGTTTTCGCTCTCTTTCCGGTTTTCCGTTTTCTGTTCTCAGTTTTCAGTTTTCAGTTAAAATATTTTTCTGCTTAAATCAAATCCTTCCAAATAATCAGCGACACGACGTACAAACATTCCTCCCAAAGAACCATCAATTACGCGGTGATCGTAGGAGTGAGACAAGAACATCATGTGGCGGATACCTAAACTGTCGCCTTCGGGTGTTTCGATGACGGCAGGTTTTTTAACAACCGCTCCCAACGCAAGAATGGCGCATTGAGGCTGCACAATGATTGGAGTACCCATCAGGTTACCGAATGATCCGACATTACTGATGGTATAAGTTCCTCCCGTCAGATCGTCTGCGGTGAGTTTATTTTGTCTGGCTCGTTTCGCCAGGTCGTTTACTTTTTTAGTCAAACCAACTATGTTCAATTGGTCCGCGTTTTTGATCACCGGTACAATCAGGTTGCCGTTGGGTAATGCGACAGCCATACCAATGTTGATGTCTTTTTTGACAATGATTTTATCCTCGTCTACCGACACGTTGATCATCGGATAATCTTTGATCGCTTTGACTACCGCTTCAATGAAAATAGGAGTAAACGTGAGGGCGGCGCTTTCCTTTTCCATGAATTCATTTTTCATGCGGTTGCGCCAGTACACAATGTGTGTGACGTCGGCTTCCACAAAGGATGTCACGTGCGGGGAAATGCGTTTGGATTCCAGCATGCGGTCTGCAATCATTTTGCGCATGCGGTCCATTTGTATAATCTCGTGTTCGCCGTTGAAGGAACGAGTGCCTTCAATGTGTGTGGTCTCCTGTGCTGGAGCGGTATAGGTGTTGTTCGCTTTTTCTTCTTTTACAGCAGGCTTTTCTGCCGGAGTATTTTTTCTTTGTTCCAGGTATTGGATCACGTCGTTTTTCGTCACACGTCCTTCGGCTCCGGTTCCATTGACACGTTCCAGTTCTTCGAATGAAATATTCTCTTCACGGGCAATGTTCATGACCAGGGGAGAGTAAAATTTCTTTGCGCTTCCATTAGAAGGCTTAGCAGAAGGAGTAGCAGATTGAACGGTGTTTTGTGGAGGTATAGTTTGCTGAGAAGAAACAACAGCTTTTGGTTCTACTGTTTTCACAGCTGCCGGTTCCGGAGTTGATGTTGCGCCTTCACCAGTTTCAATGATAGCGATGGGACTTCCCACTGCGACAACTTTGCCCTTTTCAGCTAATATTTCTTTCAGAGTTCCTCCAAATGTTGCAGGAACGTCTGTATCCACTTTATCCGTTGCGACTTCCAATACAGATTCATCTTGCTCTATCTTGTCACCGACTTTTTTAAGCCAGTTCAGGATAGTGCCTTCCATCACGCTTTCGCCCATTTTGGGCATTACCATTTCCTTCAGTGCCATGGATGAATCTCAATTAGTAAAGTACAAAAATAGTATTTTAAACTCAGATTACGCAATAGATCGGGTGGTGAAAGTCAAACCTTGCTGTTTCAATAGCAATATGATGATTGGCTTGATTTTCATAATACTTAATGATTAGGACAATTTTCCTTCGATTCCAAGACGAAGTAAATTCATGGCCACTGCTGCAGAGGCTTTGATGTTGGTATCTCTTTCTTTGCCAAATTGGACCGTTTTAGAGACGACTTGTCCCGAATCGGAAGCAAAGGCCATGCAAACCATACCTACAGGCTTTTCCACAGAACCTCCATCCGGTCCTGCAATACCGGTAATAGCTATGGCATAGGAAGTCTGAAATTTCTTTAAAATACCCGTAGCCATCGCTTCAGCCACTTCCGGACTTACGGCGCCTTTTTGTTCCAACAAGGATTTAGGTACTCCTAATTCCTGTTCCTTGATCTCGTTGCTGTAACTGACTATTCCTCCTTTGAAATAAGCAGAACATCCTGGTACAGAGGTGATCAGGTGTTGTGCATAACCCCCTGTGCAGCTTTCCGCCAAGGCGATCGTTTTTCCGGTGGCTTTTAATAAATTTCCAATATGTACTTCCAGGTTGATGTCTTCCGCGGCATAAAAATACTTATCGCCCAATAGGGGAAGTAATTTTTTTACTTGCTGCTTGATTTCAGCTTCTACGATCGCCAGGTTTTCACTGAGCCCGGTCAACCGCAATTTGACGCTGCCATAAGAAGGTAAATAAGCAAGTGTTATAAAGTGGGGGAGCGCCTTTTCCCAGTCTTTGATTTGTTCGGCTAAAACCGATTCTCCAATACCTGCCGTGCGAATGATCTGGTGCTGGATGAATGGTGTCTTAAAATGTTTTTTAAGGGCAGGCAAACCGTAATCATTCATGATCCCTTTCATTTCATAAGGTACTCCCGGTAAGGAAATGAAAATTACTTGTTCATGCTCTGCCCACATGCCTGGCGCAGTACCGTATTGATTGCGTAAAGCAACCGCGTCCTGTGGAATGAAAGCCTGTAATTTATTGATGTCAGAGAGTACTCTTCCTCTCGATGTAAAGAAGTAGTCTACGTCACGTAATACGTCATCATTTTGTATCAAGGGTTTTCCTAAAAAATCACTCAATACTTTTTTAGTAATGTCGTCATTGGTTGGTCCTAAACCTCCGGTAAGAATGACCAGCTGAGCTCTTTGGGACGCTTCTTTGAGGATGGATTGAATATCGCTGTAACGGTCGCCAACGGAAGATTTGCGAATGGTTTTGATTCCTAATTGGCTGAGTGCGGCACTCAGCCATTGGGTATTGGTATCTGTAATTTGCCCATAGAGGATTTCATCACCAATGGTAATGACCTCGGCATGTATTGCTTTCATGAATGAAGGATTAGCGCCTGATCAACAGGTGTTCAATGTACTGTTTTTTAGCGGTATTGAAAACGACGGTGTAAATTCCTTCCGGCCAGCTGATCACATCAATACTATTTTGTTCATTCAAGAGTATGTTTTCTTTTTCATACAAAACTTGTCCGATGCTGTTGATGAACTGCAACGTTCCCAGATCGGTAATGTCATTTCCAAAACCTATACTTTTGGTCGCAGGGTTTGGATATACTTTGATACCGGTAGACAAGGTAGCTGTAATGTTTTTTTCTTGTGTACTGCTGCAGCCTTTATCATCAGTAGCAGTGAGTTTTACAGTATATACATCCGCTACCGTATAAGTGTGCGAAGGATTAGTAGTATTGGTAGTGCCGTTCCCATCTCCATAATCCCAGGTTAGGCTTGTATAGTTTTGGGAACTGCTGAACATGTACAATGTAGCATCAGAAGGTAATGTTAGCGTAGTGGTTTGTGTTCCAAAATCAGCTCTAGCGGTAGCCGTATTGTTAATGTACAAAGGAGCTCTTGACGTGCTTTCATACAAAGAGTCTGCACCTGCTGCGTATAAAGTATCTGCTGCTGCAGCATTCAATACGGCATAGGTTAGACCTGTAGCCAGGTGATTGACGTCTGTGATTTTATCATAAAACTTAAAGTTGTTGCCATTACCAGGTGCCAGTGTAATATCTTTTATTTCGTTTTCACACAAGTAATAGATGTTGCCAGTAGGAGTTTTGCTGGTTTTCATGCTGACAAATTTAGCTTTTATATTGTCTGCCTGACTTTGCAAAGAACTGAGGTTATCCGCTGCTAAGATGGCAAAGGCCACCGTACGCACTTCTCCAGGCGCGATGTTAAGAATTTCCGCACCGGTAAGATTGGAAATGTCAAAGCCGTTTACACCATTACCGGCAGCCGCTCTGCCTATACCGCTTTTCATGCATTTATACTTTAACGCGCTGGTCCATGCTCCGCTATTAGGGTTGATGTTACTGGCATCGGATGTTACCGTGCCATTGTCCATCGCGTAATACGTGACATTTTCTTTGGTCAACAATTGCACTCCTGCATAAGGTCTGTTCGCTATAGTACTGTAAGCATAACCCATTTTTCTGCCATAATCAAAGTTTGCCTTGTTCCTGTTGTATTCTGTACCGGGCCCAATGTCCCAATCGAAAAACAAACCGGCATACAAAGTATCGAGTGTTGTAGGCGTGTTGTTTTTTATCTGATACTCTACAATGAATGATTGATCCAACCCTGTCTGGTCGAAAGCGTAAGAACGTTGTTCTACCGATACACCAATGATGCTTGCTGCCAAAGAGTCGTTGAATAAGTTTTGAATTTCTATATCCTTGTATGCAGGATCAATGTATCTAGGGGATTGTGCACGCTTGAATTCATTGTCCGGTGTGCCGGATGTTCCTCTTACACAATCACTGACTTTATTGCCTGGTGCACCGATCAGAAGTCCACCCTCATAGAGTAAACTGTAACCACCATATTGTACACCTTGTCCATTTTGTTGTGCATCAAAACCAATTAAGCCATTGGATGTAATGGTCGATAATATTTTGCTGGTGCCAATGTCCAACATGCTAGGATTGATGACAATATAGAAATGCTGGTAATCGCTATAGCCTGTTACCGGATCGGTATAGCCTAGCCTAAAATGGACTTTTTCGCTTTGAGCCGCAGAGGGATTGATTTTAAATTTCAATGGAAGAGCTGTAGTCAGCATACCTTGCATACTGTCTATAACACCAGGATTTATGGAAGGTGTCAATACGCTGACAGAAGAAGAGGTGCTACTAAAGTAGATCGATAAATTATTGGTTTTTCTAAGGTAATTCCACAGGTCTAATGTCACTGTGATGGTATCCCCAACAAGCAGGTAGCTGCCGTGTTTCCCTGATGCAGTAAAAGAACGCATGCGTACACTAGGACTTATATTGTCTGTAAGCGCACGGTACATATTCAACCTCCCTTTACCTAGTTTTTCTTTGAAAGGTAAGTTTTCCTCGTAGTGATCTATGGAATCAGAAGTAACACGAAGCAGCTCTGCGATTTGCAAGCCTGTCATAGACGGATATTTAGAACGCAACAAGGCTGCTGCTCCAGCTACAAAAGGAGAGGACAGCGAAGACCCACTATTGCTGATGTAGCCATTGCCGATATTCGTGGTATTCAAGGCTGTTCCACAAGCGCCCATGTCTACGGAATAAGCATAAGTCCCAGCCAAGCCTGCTACGATATCACGAAATCTTGTTCGGATATCAATTCGCTTTCCTGCGCTTGGGGAATAAATAGTATCCAGTGCACAAACACTCAACACGTGGTTGTATGCTGCCGGATAAAAATCTCCTTCTACATCGTAATTGCCGGCTGCTGCTACAATGGTAATATCATTGTCTATCGCTGCATAATCAATAGCCAATTGCAAGGTAGCGGAGTAACCTCCCAATCCGCCCCAAGATAAATTAATGATTTTACAACCGTTATCAGCGGCATATTTCAATCCCTGATATCCAGCTACAATGGCGTCTCCTCCATCTGCTGCTGCTTTGATGGGCATAAAGCGACAATTAAAACCACTACCTGCCACACCGATGTTATTATTCACTTCTGCCGCACAGGTTCCGGCTACTTGTGTTCCATGGTCATTGGTGGGATGCACGACATTCGCATCATTACCGGCTACGTCCCATCCAGGAACAAATTTATTTTTAAGGTCATCGTGTGTAATTTCAAATCCCGTATCGACTACACCAATGATGACATTGGGATCTCCTTGTTCTATGTCCCAAGCTTCAAAAGCGTTTACATTTTGAAGGTTAAATAACAGTTCTCCGCCCGGTTGTGTGTTAGGGTCATTGGGTATGAAGGATGGGCTAGGTGTATAGTATGGTTCGCAATATTCAAAATAGCCAAAGCCCATAAGAAATACGATAGTCCCATCCATGTCCATGGTGGATGGATTGTATTCGATGACATAGACGAGCTCAAGTTTGACGGTATTGGATTTTAAAGTATTATTTTCTTCCGCACTTGTAATGGGAAACAAGGCATGTACACCTACAATATCTAAGGGGTAAAAGAGGGTTGAAAGCGTTTTGTCATTTTGTTCTAAAAAATCGGCATGCTCTTCTTTTAATTTTACGATGAGCGTATTGCTCAATCGATCGGTCGGAGCCGATACGCGACTTTGTGCACTTTTTTTATACTCAAAAACTTTTCTCTTTTTGACCTGTGCGAAAGACACGGTATGTAAAAGTATCAAAAAAACAAAAAGGGCAAGGCGGAAGAAACGGATGTGTTTATTCATATATAGATAAACGTATAGGAGCTTTATACGGTTTTAGAGCCGATAGAGGTTAAACAATTAAAGCTAAAGATAGTTTAAGGTAATTGTATTTCAATGTTTTTTTAACCGTCTTTATTTCAGTAGTTTAATGTTGTTTACGAAGGTTTTTGAGCCATTATCTTCAACCACTAAGACTACATCAATGTCTTGAATTTATTACAAAATGGCTTTTCTGTTTATGCAGACTCATTTGAATTATTTTAAATGAAAACTAGTTTATACCTTGGAACAGGTATTTCCCTCTCTTTTTAATACAATAAATCCTTTATGGCAAAGAACAAAGAACCGGAACATAAGCTCATTATCCGCAATGCCAGGCTGTCCGACTACGAAGATTTGAAAGAAATCATGGACGAAGTATATGCCAACATTGCCAATGGCGTTTGGACGAAGAAAGAATTCAAATCCTTACTAAAGGAATTTTCCGAAGGACAGATTTGCATCGAAGACAATGGTAAAGTGGTGGCAGCGGCTTTTAGTTTGATTGTCAATTATACAATGTACGGTGACAAGCACACCTACAACGAGATTACCGGCAATTCATTATTTACGACACACGATGAAAACGGAGATACGCTTTATGGCATCGATGTTTTTGTACATCCTGAATACCGCAACATGCGTTTGGGACGCCGTTTATACGATGCCAGAAAGGAATTGTGCGAGAAGCTGAATTTACGCGCCATCATTGTGGGTGGACGTATTCCTGGTTACAAGAAACACCACCGTAAATTAAGTCCCCGTCAATACATCGAAGAAGTAAAGAAAAAAGAAATTCTGGATCCGATTTTAACGTTCCAGTTGGCGAATGATTTTCACGTCAGAAAAGTGATTTCGAATTACATGCCGGAAGACGAAGAGTCCAGAACGCATGCGGCTTTGCTGGAATGGATCAATGTGTTTTACGAAGAACATCCGGAAACTACTTTATTCGGCGCTGAAAAATCATTGGTTCGTGTAGGGGTTGTTCAATGGAACATGAGAACCTTACAGGGATTACCCGATTTGTTTAAATACATAGAGTTCTTTGTTGATACCGTTTCCGGTTATAAGGCCGATTTTATTTTGTTTCCAGAATTCTTCAACGCGCCTTTGATGGGTGAATCCAATGCGGACTCAGCCGCAGATGCCGTAAGAAACCTGGCGGAATATACCGATGCGATCAAAGATAAAATGTCGGAACTCGCTGTTTCGTATAACATCAACATCATTGCGGGCAGTATGCCTTTGTACGAAGACAATACCTTGTACAATGTGTCTTATTTATGCCGTAGAGATGGAACATCCGACGCGCAATTTAAATTACATGTCACTCCGGACGAAGAGAATTATTGGGGGATGCAGGGTGGTGATAAATTAAGAGTCTTTGATACAGACTCCGGTAAAATAGGCATTTTGATTTGTTTTGACATAGAATTCCCGGAACTGCCGCGTTTGCTGGCTGAAAAAGGGGTGAACATCATTTTTGTTCCCTTCCTGACGGATACCAAAAGTGCCTTCCTTCGTGTGCAACGTTGTGCCGCTGCCAGAGCCATTGAGAACGAATGTTATGTCGCTATTTCAGGCAGTGTAGGAAACTTGCCAGGAGTTGAAAACATGGACATTCAATATGCGCAATCTGCTGTATTTACTCCTTCTGACTTCATGTTCCCACACGATGCCATTCTCGCGGAGGCCACAGCCAACGCGGAAACTACCTTGGTGGTAGACATGGACCTGGATCTCTTAAAACGTCAGAGAACGCATGGTAGTGTCAGAAACATTCATACCAGAAGACAAGATTTGTACGAGATCAAATGGTTGAAGGAAGACAAAAAGAAAACAGAATAAAAGTAGTCAGTTGTCAATAAAAGCAGAGTTCTTTACAGAATTCTGCTTTTTTATTTATAAGGATTTGCGTTAGGGATTGAGCCATTGTCTGATCCTGCCTTGGCGGGAGAGTGACGAAAGCCCGGCCCGCAGGGTAACACCTAATTGTCTTCTTTATACCCACTTATTACTCATTATTTCCTGTATTTTTTTTATTCATCTCAAAATCCTCCGCATATCTTCCTTCGTTGAAAAATAGTCCGATACTAACCTTCCTGTTATTGGGAAAACAGAGCTTCTAGTGTTATTTTTGCGCTATGACAGAAAAAATAGTGATCCTGGATTTTGGTTCTCAGTATACACAGCTGATTGCCAGAAGAGTAAGAGAGTTAAATGTATATTGCGAAATCTATCCCTATAACCATTTCCCGGCTTTAGACGCTTCTGTGAAGGGGATCATCCTTTCAGGAAGTCCTTGTTCGGTTAGGGAAGAAGGTTCTCCGCGTGTAGACTTGTCTTTGTTCAGAAATAAATTGCCTTTGTTGGGTGTATGTTATGGCGCTCAATTGATGGCTCATGTCAATGGTGGTTCGGTAGAACCGTCTTCCATCCGTGAATACGGAAGAGCCAGCCTGGAGCCGATCGCCGGGAGTACGACTACTTTCATGAAAGGGATTACTTTAGGTTCTCAAGTGTGGATGTCGCATGGTGATACTATTGTAAAGCTGCCTGCTGAATTTGAAATCATCGCCAAGACGGAATCCATTCCTGTTGCGGCTTATAAAATAAAAGGAGAGGAAACGTACGGCATCCAATTTCACCCGGAAGTGACGCACTCTTTAGAAGGTAAAGCATTGCTTTCCAATTTTGTCATGGACATCTGTAAGTGTTCCGGCGATTGGACTCCGGATTCTTTTGTGGAAGCTACCGTCAGCGAATTAAAACAACAACTTGGAAACGATAAAGTAGTATTAGGTTTATCGGGAGGTGTAGACTCTTCGGTAGCGGCTGTCTTGATTCACAAAGCCATTGGCAGCAACCTCACTTGTATCTTTGTTGACAACGGCCTGTTGCGTAAACACGAATACGAAGAAGTGTTGCAGTCCTACCATGGATTAGGATTAAACGTCATCGGTGTGGACGCGAAGAAAGAATTCTATACTTCTTTAGCCGGACTGTCTGATCCGGAGCAAAAAAGAAAAGCCATTGGTAAAACCTTCATTGATATTTTTGAACAAGAAGGTAAAAAAATAAAAGATGTGCGTTGGTTAGGTCAAGGCACGATCTACCCGGACATTATTGAATCGGTTTCTGTAAAAGGACCATCTGCTACCATCAAGTCTCACCACAACGTAGGTGGATTGCCGGAGAAGATGAATATGAAAGTGGTAGAACCATTGAAAACATTGTTCAAGGACGAAGTGCGCAGGGTAGGGAAGAAGTTAGGATTGGACAGTGCGCTATTGGGTCGTCATCCTTTCCCTGGTCCTGGATTGGCGATTCGTATCATCGGAGACATTACAGCAGAAAAAGTAGCCATCTTACAGGAAGCGGATCATGTGTTCATCCAATTGCTGAAGCAAAGAGGATGGTACGACAAAGTATGGCAAGCCGGTGTGATTTTGTTGCCGATCAAATCCGTAGGAGTGATGGGCGATGAGAGAACATACGAAAATGTAGTTTCTCTTCGTGCCGTATCCAGCGTAGATGGCATGACAGCCGACTGGGTACACTTACCTTACGAGTTATTGGCAGAAATATCGAATTCAATCATTAACCGTGTCAAAGGAGTAAACCGCGTGGTTTATGACATCAGTTCCAAACCTCCTGCTACCATTGAATGGGAATAATATGGCAAAGATAAAAGTAATACTTCTGATGGCGCTGTTGTGTTCGCCTTTCATACTCTCTGCTCAAAGTACAGATTATGGAAAGCAATACGAAGCAGCCAAAAAAATGGTAGATGAAAGTCGTTACGAGGCGGCAGCTCAGATTCTCAAACCTATTTTGAAAGAAGAACCCGGTAACGAGTATGCTTTGTACAGCCAGTATCTTTTTGCCTATACGTTAAGTCAACAAGGCAAGCACAGCGAATCGCGTGACATGCTCTTGCAGTTGAAACAAAAGCATACCGATTGGAAAGAGTATCCTAAAGTCAATTGGTTACTGGCTACTGCTTATGCGAACATGAAAGAGTATCGCAAGTCCGTTGCCCTTGCTCAGCAGATCGATGCTTCGAATGTAGGATTAGACGAGTGGAAAACAGAATACTATTCCTTGATTCAACCCTTGGATACGGTAGTTGCCATTCAGAAAGCATATCCTCTGGATTTGAAATTGGCAGAAGTACTTTATCTGCAAGTCTATCAAAGAATAGATGCAAAATACAAAGTAGTCGCGCAACGATTGGAAAAGGAATACGGATTTAAACCTCCGGTGAAAGAAAGAAAGCCGTTTAAAAACGAAGTTAAATCTCGCTACCATATTGCTTTGTTGTTTCCTTTTCAATGGAAAGACATCGACTTGACTTCTTCTCAACGAAGCAATCAATATGTGTTGGATATGTATGCGGGTATGCAAATAGCTGTTGATTCCCTCAATCGTGATAGAAAGGGTGCACCGATAGAATTACATGCCTACGATACTGAAAAGGATGTTAATAAAGTGACTCAAATCGTGAAGTACAACGAATGGAAACTGGTAGATGTAGTGATCGGACCTATGTTTCCTGAACAGTACAGCGCCATCAAGGATTTGCCGGAACTGGAAAATAAAACATTGATCAGTCCGATGTCGGCTAATCCTAAGTACGCTGAAAATACAGGCAGCTTTTTATATAGAGCATCTATAGAATCGATGGTCGCTTGTATGGCTAATTATGCAGCGGCTAACTTTGTTGTTCGTAAAAATACGGTAAAAGATCCGGGTATTGTGCCAAAGAAGAACGTGCTGATTTTATATGGTAAAGAAATCAAAGATTCCATCTTGGCTTATCATTACAAGGATTCCATTGTTAAAAGAGGATTTACTGTAAAGAAGATTTTGAAGGTAGATTACAACTATATGGGTGCTCTTCGTACATTTGCCAATGACTCTTTAGGGCTGATTACTTATAGCCACATCGTAGCGCTTTCTTCCGACCCTATCTTTGCGGCCAATTTTATAAGCTTAATTGAAATTACACAACAGCAGGTCCCTATTTTTACTTACAGTGATTGGTTGGACAATACGCAGTTGAGCTACAAACAAATGGATAAGAGAGGTGTTTACTTCATTGATCCGGATTATGTGCGTACTTCTTCTGCCACGTACAAACACTTTCATAAAGCCTATATTGCCAAGTACCATGTATTCCCTAATGTATACGTTTTGCAGGGATTTGAAATGGCCACTTTGTTAGGTAAAGCGCTAAGAGAAAAAGGAACGGATCTGTCTTTGTATTTCAACGAAAAGAAATTTTTCTCTTTGGGTATGTTAGGAGGTTATGATTATTCCAATGCATCCTGCAACCAGTTTGTTCCGATTACAACATTTAAAGATTTGAAATTAACACTCGTCAACGAAGAAATAAAATAATGCGAAACAGGGCGATAAGTGAAGAGTTATTTAAAAGGGCATCAGCCGTTATTCCCGGTGGCGTAAACTCTCCGGTGCGAGCATTT
Organism: Cytophagaceae bacterium; assembly: GCA_029237685.1. GTDB lineage: Bacteria > Bacteroidota > Bacteroidia > Cytophagales > Cytophagaceae > JACMQM01. Next base: position 15,867 of record JAQZBV010000054.1, read on the forward strand.
AAGGCAGTAGGTGGTAATCCTGTTTTCATGAAGTCTGCCAAGGGCCCTTATTTGATTGATGAAGACGGTAATCAGTATTTGGATTTCATCAATTCCTGGGGACCGATGATTTTGGGTCATGCGGCACCTGTGGTAGTAGAGGCGGTGCAAAAAGTATTGAACGATTCGTTCTCCTTCGGTGCTCCGACACGTCGGGAAGTAGAAATGGCAGAACTGATTGTTTCCATTGTGCCTTCTGTAGAGGTGGTGCGAATGGTAAATTCAGGCACAGAAGCTACCATGTCAGCGGTGCGCCTGGCCAGAGGATATACCGGAAAAGATAAGATCATTAAATTCGAAGGTTGTTACCATGGTCACGGTGATTCTTTTTTGATTGCAGCAGGTAGCGGTGCCATTACACATGGCGCTCCCGATAGCCCCGGCGTCACGCAAGGCGTGGCCAACGATACCCTGACTGTTGCTTACAACGATTTATCGGCAGTAGAACAATCGGTTTTAGAAAATAAGAATAAGATAGCCGCTATTATCATCGAACCGGTTGTGGGTAACATGGGCTGTGTACCTCCATCACCGGGCTTTCTGGAAGGCTTAAGAAAGATTTGCGATAGAGAGGGCATAGTGTTGATCTTTGATGAAGTGATGACCGGTTTTCGTTTGTCACTGGGAGGAGCGCAGGAGTTATATGGTGTTCGTCCCGACTTGACCACCATGGGTAAGATTATCGGAGGAGGAATGCCGGTGGGAGCGTATGGCGGAAAAAAAGAAATCATGCAGCAGGTAGCTCCTGCTGGAAAGGTATATCAAGCAGGTACTTTATCCGGAAATCCAATTGCGATGGCAGCAGGTATCGCCATGTTGACGCATTTGAAAAATACGCCTTCCGTTTATCAGACCATTGAGAAGACCTCGGCTGATATTTGCGAAGGAATTCTTGGTTACATCAAAGAAAAAAATCTTCCATGCAGCATCAACAGAGTAGGGTCGATGTGGACACTCTTTTTCACCGACCAACCTGTGATTGATTTTAACACGGCAAAAACCAGTGACCTTGCCAAATTCGGACAGTTTTTCCGTAGCATGCTGGAACGAGGAGTGTACCTCGCACCATCACAATATGAGAGTTTGTTTGTGTCTGCTGCGATCACGCAGGAGCAAGCGGCACAAGTGGTCCAGGCTGCAAAGGCATCTTTAGAAGAAGTGTTTCAAAAATAGAACCCCTAAATCCTATTCCCTCGGCCTGTCCCCTGACAGGCCGAAACGTTTGTTGAAGTAAATAGTAGAGGTTCATATCGAACGATGGCCTGTCAGGGGACAGGCCATGGAGTACTTAACTTAAGCACATTGCCCTTCAGGGGATTTAGGGTCAGAAGAATTCTATAACTATTAATGCATCTGTTAGTTGAGCGGTATGCCATTGCGCAGCACTAACAACTAACAACTAACAACTAACAACTAATATGAAAATTGCCATCATCGGAGGAGGAAACATGGGTGTGACATACGCCCGCGCATTTGTAAGAAGCAACATCGTACCTACCGAAAATATATTGATCATTGAAAAGCACGATGAGAAAAGAGAGGCCTTGAAGAAAGAAGGCATTGCTGTATTGTCAGATAATATTGATCAAAGCATTTCTTCTTATGATATACTGATAGTAGCGGTAAAGCCTCAGGATTTCATTACCATGAGCGGACAATTGAAAGCTTTTTTAAAACCCAACCAATTGATCTTGTCGATCATGGCAGGTATTACCATCGCTACCATTCAACAGCATTTGGGAGGACATCAGAAAATAGCCAGAGCCATGCCTAATACTCCTGCTCAGTTAGGTTTTGGCATTTCTGCTTTTGCCATTGCCGAACATGCCGGTATGGAAAGCGTAAGTGTGATCGATACGTTGCTCGAAACCACCGGTAAATCGATCTTTATGAAAGACGAATCCCTCATTGACGCGGTAACCGCAATGAGTGGAAGTGGTCCGGCTTATTTTTATTACTTCATCAAACACATGATTGAAGTAGGCAAAGAGCTGGGTCTCGAAGAACATGTGGCTGCTTTGTTGGCCAAACAAACCATGTTGGGTTCATTCCAGATGATGGTCAACAGCAAAGACAGTCTGGATCACATGATTTCCATGGTGGCCTCTAAAGGCGGCACTACTGAAGCGGACCTCAAAACATTTGATCGGATGGGTGTTGGAACTGGCATCAAAGAGGCTATAAAAGCCGCAGAAATCCGTGCAAAAGAACTTTCGAGAGGGTAATCCAACCCTTTTTTTGTAACCTTATTTTTGATTATTTCGTAGCATGCTATTAATGCTTATACCGTCTGATCGGGAAGGCTATAATTTTGTGTGTATGGGAAAAATATACTATTGCTTCATCTTTGTTTTTTTAGCCTTTTCTGTCAGAGTTTCTGCACAGTCTTATAATTGGTCTTTGAGCCATGGAGGTAGCAATACCTTGGGTACACCGGATGAAATCATGGACGTGGCGACAGATGCCAATGGCAATACCTTTGTGGTAGCTTCTTATGGTGCTACCATGGCAATTACCGGAGGAACTCCTGCCAGTGCGACTTATTCTGGACAACAAGATGTTTTCATCGCGAAATATAATTCATCTGGTACTATTCAGTGGTATAAAAGACTCGGAGCTGCTCAGTTAGATAAAGGTGTTTCGATCATTGCTAATCCGTCAGGCTCAGGGGAAGTGTATGTGTCAGGGATCATTCAGGCCAATCAGTATTTTCATCTTACCAGTGCGCCTTTTATTTATTTGCCTGCCGCGAATCCAAGTACGCGCGCCTCTGAAATGTTTGTCGCCAGGTATAATTCCACTTCGGGTAATTGCGAATGGGTAAGAGGCATTGGTGCGGATGGCGCAACAGATGCTCCAGCTGCATTGGAATTTGATAATTTAGGAAACATTTGTGTAACAGGATACATTGGAGCTTCTGCCAATATTTATGATCAACGTACGGGCGCTGGAGCTCCGGTTACATTGGCAGGTAGCAGTCCGCTTCCTTTCAATGCTATCTTTGACATAGCAATAGTAAAACTAACCACTGCGGGTGCTTTCGTGAGCTCCCAGGTTATTGGAGGTACTGGCACTGACCAACCTACTGCGATGCATTTCGATGCTTCAGGTAATATGTACCTTGCCGGAGTATTTGGGGGGACATTAAATTTAAATCCTTTAGGAACAACATTTAACGTGGTAGAATCAGCTCCGCAGGGATCCGGGGATGCTTTTTTAGCGAAGTATAACTCATCAGGGATTCTTTTATGGGCAGGAACATTAAGAGGGGTAAACCAGGAGTTTATTAAAGACATAGGGTTGGATGGAAGCGGAAATGTGTACATCACCGGAAGCTTTGCAGGCTTTGAAAACTTTGACTTATTAGGAGGAACACAAACTTTGACGGCTACAGGGCCGGCAGATATTTTTATAGCGAGTTATGATGCTGCAGATGGTAGCTTTAACTTTGCAAACAAAATTGGTGGAGCTTCAGGAAACAATGGAGGTACTGCTCTTCACGTACTGTCTTCAGGAGATCATTATGTCTCGGGATATTTTTCAGGGGCTTCCGTAGATTTTGATCCAAGTGCGGGAACAAGAAACCTTTCCAGTGCTGGGAATAGAGATGCCTTCCTTGCTAAATATAGTTCAACAGGAGCCAATACTTGGGCGGTTAACATAGGTGGAGCCAACGATGATGTTGCTAATTCTGTCAGTCTCACTTCGGATTCAAAAATTGTATGGGGCGGTTCCTTTAACGGATCAGGCATTGATGTTGATCCGGGGGCGGGCACAGCGGCACTTACCCATGTTGCAAATGAAGATATGTTTTTAATATCCTATAGCGAATGCGTGGGTGCAGCGATTACTGCTCAGCCGGCCGTTTCTCAAAGCATTTGCACAGGTCAAAATGCCACATTTACAGTTGTTGCTTCAGGCACGGGACTTACTTACCAATGGAAAAAGGGAGGAGTAAACCTCACCGATGGTGGAACAATCTCCGGAGCTACTTCTGCTACGCTAACGATTACAGGTTTAGTATCAGGTGACGCGGCAACATATACAGTAGATGTCATCGGTTGTACGGGTACTGTCACCTCTAACAATGCTGTCTTAACTGTCCCTTCCGGCGCTTCTATAACCGGTCAACCGGCTGCTACTCAAACTTTATGTACAGGAACAGCGGCTTCTATGACCGTTACAGCTTCAGGTTCAGGGTTGACTTACCAATGGAAAAAGGGTGGTGTAAACGTGACGAATGGAGGCACGATTACAGGAGCAACGTCAGCAACATTGAATATTTCTTCCCTCGTATCGGGCGATGCGGCAACTTATACAGTAGAGGTTACAGCAACTGGTTGCGGGGCCCCTTTAACCAGTTCTAACTCTGTATTGGTGGTGAACAGTGCTCCTGCTATTACAGCACAACCGGTAACGACACAAACATTATGCGCCGGATCTGCCGCTGCTTTCTCTGTTACAGCAACCGGTGCGGGACTGACTTACCAATGGAAAAAAGCAGGCGTGGATGTGACAGATGGCGGAACCATCAGCGGCGCGACCACAGCGACTTTAGATATTTCATCTATTGTAGCAGGTGATGCCGCCAGTTATACGGTAGTGGTTACCGGTACTTGCGGATCTCCTGTGACTTCATCTGCTTCTGCTCTCGTTGTCAATACAGGTGCTGCGATCTCGGTGCAACCTGCAGCTACCCAAACTTTATGTACCGGCAATGCGGCTTCATTTAGTGTTACGGCGAGTGGATCAGGTTTAACGTATCAATGGAAAAAAGGTGGAGTGGATGTTACAGATGGCGGATCGATTAGCGGAGCGACAACAGCTGCTTTGAATATATCCTCTCTTTAGTATCTGCTGATGCGGCAACTTATACGGTAGTTGTAACGGGTACTTGCGGTACACCGGTCACCAGTTCCAATTCGGTACTGACAGTCAATACAGGAGCAGCGATCACAGGGCAACCTGCTGCTACGCAAACGTTATGTGCAGGTACAGCAGCTGCGTTCACCGTAACAGCAACAGGTAGCACTTTGTCCTACCAATGGAAGAAGGGCGGCGTAAACGTAACGGATGGCGGTACGATCAGCGGCGCGACAACAGCCACTCTAAATATTTCTTCTTTAATAACAGGTGATGCAGGTAATTATACAGTGGATGTTACAGCTTCTGGTTGTGGCTCT
>JAQZBV010000055.1 GCA_029237685.1 Cytophagaceae bacterium
TTTGTCTATGGATTCTATGCCTTCCGTACTTACTGGCCACAGTTCTATTCAATAGAAGTTCCATTCAACCTCCAATTGCTCTTATTGTCTTCTTTGACCATTCTGGTAGGAAACATTGTAGCGGTAAGTCAACCCAACATCAAACGTACCCTGGCTTATTCAGGGATCGCTCAGGCAGGTTATATGCTCTTAACGATTCTATTGCCTAGTCAGGAAACCTGTACTGCTTTATTCCTGTACGCTGCTTCTTATTCTCTTTCTACATTAGTTGCGTTTACAGTAGTCTATCACGTGCAAAAAGCTAAAAACGATTATACCTTTGTAGCCTTCCGAGGTTTAGGTAAATCCAATCCCGGACTAGCAGTAGTCTTGACGCTTGCTATGTTATCATTGGGAGGTATCCCTACTACGTTAGGTTTTTTTGCGAAGTTCTATTTATTCAAAAGCATCCTGTCTTATAATCCAGATCAACTGTTCAATTATTTGCCGCTGATTATATTGGCAATACTAGGTTCATTGATCAGTTTGTACTACTATTTCAAAGTCATCATCAGCATGTTTGGTGGAGATGAAAACAGTGCTAAAATAGAAATCAACACCAGTGATCGTATTATTCTTTATGCCGTCGCCTCATTGATCGTATTATTAGGTCTTCTCCCAGGACTGCTTCTAGACCTGGGATCGATGATCATCATATAGCATGAGTATATCAGAGCTATACCATCTGCTTACATGCCCGGAGCAAATCATACAGACAGGAGGATTAATACTAATCCTCCTGGAAAGATAATTTATTCTATAAGCGAAAATACTTAGATTCCGCCCATTCGTTCTTCGAGCGCCACGGAGGCTTTGCCTTGATCATGGCAAGGTTTCTCCCCATCATCAGAACCTTTGCTCCCATTATCGCCGGAATGACAAAATTCGCGTATCCTAAATTTGTGTATTATAATATCCTTGGAGGGACAATTTGGGTTTTCCTGATGCTTTTGCTGGGATATTTTCTAGGTCTGTTTGTACCGCAAGCCAAAGATTACATAGAATACCTGATCTTGGGTATCGTCGTGATCACATGGATTCCAGTTATTGTAACCTACTTGAAAGAGCGCAGAAGAGTACAAAAATAATTGCCTGAGCGGCTTATTATTTGAAGAAAAATCCGTAATTTTTCCAATTATTTATTGCATTCATTTGCCTATTCATGGAGCAACTAGGGTTTTGGTTTATATTCAATGTCGGGGTTTTGTGCCTTTTGGTCCTTGATCTCGTCGTTCTCAATAGAAAAAACGAAACAGTATCGGTTAAATCAGCCTTATGGTGGAGTGCCTTTTGGATAGGTCTCGCCGGTGTATTTAACATCTTCATTTATTACTGGAAAGGGAAAGAACCCGCCATGAATTTTTTGACGGGCTATTTGATTGAAGAATCTCTTAGTGTAGACAATCTATTTGTCTTCATGCTCATCTTCAATTACTTCAAAGTACCTTCTGAATACCAGCGAAAAGTATTGTTTTGGGGAATTATAGGCGCTTTAGTATTGCGCGCAGCTTTTATACTTGTAGGCGTTTCATTGATCAACAATTTCCACTGGACCGTATACATCTTAGGCTTGTTCTTGGTCATTACCGGTGTTAAAATGATTACCTCTCAAGACAAAGAGGTTAATCCTGAAAAAAATCCTATCATTAATCTGGTGAATCGTTTCATGAAGGTTACTAAAACCTACGAAGGCGATAATTTCTTTGTCAAAAAAGATGGAGCCTGGTTTGCTACCCCTTTGTTCATTGTAGTACTTGTCGTAGAAACCACCGATGTTGTTTTTGCAGCGGATTCCATCCCTGCTATCTTAGCCATTACCACCGATTCATTTATCGTATACACCTCTAACGTATTTGCCTTATTGGGTTTACGCTCCCTTTATTTTGCATTGGCAGGCTTGATGACTTTGTTTCACTACATCAATTACGGGCTGGCAGTCATTCTTTCTTTTATCGGTATCAAATTATTGATTTCCGGCTTTTATGAGATAGACGTGAAATATGCGTTGCTGTTTGTCGCTACCGTACTTATCCTATCTGTCGTAATTTCAATTCTATTCCCTAAAAAAGAAGCCCTTATAGAAGGACAAGACTGAAATTAACGAGGAGCAAGGAGGTACGAGCCAGTTAAAAGTTTTCGTTCCTCCTCGCTCCTTGCTCGTTCCTAATAATCCGCTATTACTTTTTCCAATATCACCTGCAGCTTCTTAGCAGCTGCTCTCATCTCTCCCTCGTAGCGATTCATCATGATAGAGAAAACAACTTTCCTGTTCGACTTCGTAGTCATATAACCGGAATAACACAAGGTGGATGTAAAGGAACCGCTTTTTAGTCTTGCATTATTCTGCAAAGCCGTATTTTTCCCGAACCAATAGACCGTTCCATCTTTCCCTGCCACCGGTAAAGCCTGCGCAAAAGTATTATTAAGTCTTTTATGATTGGCCATGTACTTCAATACCGCAGTCATTTGTTGGGGACTGATCGCATTCAAAGGACTTAAGCCACTTCCATCTAAAAGTATCCACCCTAAGGTATCTAGCCCAACCGAAGACCAAAACTGTTTGATCTCATGAGCAGCGAGGTTTCTGTCACCTTTGCCTTTTTTAACGTAGGCGATCTGCTGAAATAAACTTTCCGCATACAGGTTGATACTGAAAAAATTGGTGATCCGAATAAGTTCAGACAAAGGAGGGGACTGATGTTGAAACCAATCGTCTGCACCGCTCAATTGATTGCTTACGGATTTCACCTTTACTTCACCCTTAAAAGAAATTCCATTGTTTTTAAGTCCTTGCTTCAACAGGTAACCAAACCATAAAGGAGGATCAGGAATAGACCCCTTAATCTTATACTCTCCATCTCCAGGAGGAAGAGATCCCAAAATCAGACGATTGCCTTGAAAAGGACCACCATAGATATAGGCTTCGTCACCAGAACCCGTCGGACCTGTAATCACCTTGCTGTCATAGTGAAGACCTTGTACAGCCGGTTCAGCTCTCAGAAACTGGGCAGGAGATCCTTGTTGACGGTTCTGCTTAAAATAGAGTTTAAGAGTATTATCCGATACATTCAAGCCATGAATACCAGCACCGTAATAATTTCCCAAGTCAGCCCAGGGCCAGAAATCAGGAATGGCATTGGCATCGTAAGCGGTAGGATCAATAACGATATCTCCTTTGATAACCTTAATTCCTTTTTTCGAAAGCAGCTGAATCCAATTGGTCAGGAGCGATTGTATGGATTGCCCTGCCACTTGTTCCGAGCCCAGCGAGGGATCACCACTCCCTACTACATATAGATTGCCTTTCAGCAGGCCTGTAGAATCTATCTTCCCTCCTATATAGCCGCGAGTAGTGTACTTGTAATCTTCACCCAATATAGCCAGTGCGGAAGCAGTAGTCACCACTTTTAAATTCGAAGCTGGCACATAAGATTTCTCTGCGTTGTAATTGACCAGTACTTCTCCCGTCTCTTGGTCTTGAACCATTAAGCCGATCACTCCTCTGGAAAGTAAAGGCGTGCGTTCTAAAGACCGCAACTGGGAATACATTGAATCTGAGGTAGTCTGCTGTCCAAAAGCGCCTAAAAAACAAAGAAAAGAAAGGATTCCTCCCAAAGTCACATACATTGCATGTCGTCTCACCCACTCCTTCATAAGAACTAATTGAAAAAGGTTTTGTATATTTTTTGTCAAATTATTATTAAAATAAAACATTTTTTATATTTTAGTACAGAATAAATCTTAGTCAATATATTTTATTTTTAATACCCTGGCGCATATGGCAAAGTCTGACAAAAAAAAGAAAAAGGTTGTTTCTAAAGCCTCTAAAAGTAAGGCTTCTAAAGCACCAAAAAAATCTTCTGCTAAGAAATCTGTAGCGAAGAAAAAAACAGCTACTAAAAAAGCGGTAGCTAAAAAGAAAACTGCAGTGAAGAAAGCAGCACCGGCTAAGAAAAAAGCGGTAGCTAAAAAGAAAACTGCGGCGAAGAAAGCAGCGCCTGCTAAGAAAAAAGCAGTAGCTAAAAAGAAGACAGCGGCGAAAAAAGCAGCACCTGCAAAGAAAAAGACTGTAGCTAAAAAGAAAGCAGCAGTAAAAAAAGCAGCACCGGCGAAAAAAGCAGCTGTTAAAAAAGCCTCTAAACCTGCTGCAAAAGCTCCAGTTAAAAAGGCCGCTCCTAAAAAGAAAAAACCGGAAGTGAAGAAAGAGGAAGTTCAAGACAAACCAACAACGGACTATACTACTCCTTCAACAGTATTTGAAACTCCAGAAGAGACATATACTCCTCCTGTTAAAAAGAAGGAAGATGACGATGAGGATGATTTCTTCTCTTCAGGAGATACATCTATCGACACTTCGATCTTCTAGTATACAGAGGTCTGAAAATTAAAAAGCTCCCGTCATAATGACGGGAGCTTTTTTGTTATAAAGAGAGATTCATACCATGCAGGTAAGACCACCTCTTCGTTAGCTATACTCTAGAACCTCGGATGACATTCAATAATACAGCAACAACAGCGATAATCAAAAGAACGTGAATGATTCCGGTTGCACTGTAAGCAAAGAAGCCAACAGCCCATCCAATGATCAAAATAACAGCGATAACGTATAGTAGATTACTCATAGTGGTGTTTGTTTATGGTGAAAATAATTGATTACAAAATTAAAGTCTACCTCCTCTTATCACATTCAATAGAATAGCAACAATAGCTATTACCAATAAGACGTGAATAATTCCGGTTGCGCTGTATACAAAGAAGCCAAGAGCCCAACCAATAATTAAGATAATAGCGATGAGGTAAAGTAGACTGTTCATAGTTTAGTTGTTTTTTATAAAGTTTGAAATATGCATTGACAATAAATAATTCATTTATCCTTTGTGTTCTTCGGAAGCGTTATGCGCTTCTTTTCTTGCTTCCCTTTTTGCTTTACGTTCTTCTTTTCTCTCTTCTCTGCGCTCCTTACGTTCTTCTTTTTTTACTTCTTTCTTTTCAGTAGGAGAAAGAGCAGCTTTATAGTCTACAGATTCGTCCAGCTTCTTTTGAAAGGCTTCTATGAAACCATTACGTAAAATATTGATCACCGCATCCCATACATCTGTTTCTGTTTTATTGAGATCGCCATGTATTTCTACTTTTGTTGCGAACTGGTCTTTCTTATGATTTTTAAATACATCTTCCGTCACTCCGATTACTCCTTGCCACAATTTATTCAAGGCAGGTTCTTCTTCTTCCGACCAGTTCAACACTTTCACCTTATTCAAAATTGGTTTTACATAACCGTCTATTTTCCCATCCGCCAAAGCCATTTCACTGAATAAAGACATTTGGCCCTTTTCAAAATCAAACTTTGCATAGGCTTTGGTAAATGCATTTAAAGAAGTGAGGTCAACATCTGTAAATTTCACATTCAAATCAGCATCCGGGATTTTTTTTAATACATTCAATGCCCCTGTGATCAATAGGTTTCCGTTACCAATAGAACTGGCAGATACGTACAAGGAAGAAGGTAAAGCTTTTTGCTTGTCAACGATGTTGGATAAGTTGGTAGCTACTACCTGTAGATCATTCAAAAATAAATTGGCTTTCGGATCGGTATGGAAATCTTTATAGGTAATCGTTCCATTATTGATTGCAAAACGGTTGACCTGAATAGGCAATAACTTATCTAATGCTTCTGTCCAGTCTGCTTCTTTACCGGACTGAGAAGTTTCTTTAGTAGGTCCGGATACAAAATTTAAAACAAGTTTTTCCAACTCCACTTCTGCTTTTACTTGCATATGAAGCAATGCTCTCCATTCTACCGATAGGTCAATGGCTTCGCACTTGACAAAAGGAACAGGAACGTTGCCGCCTGTCTTATCTATTTGCAAGCCTTGTATCACGTAAGCTCCCCTAATCAATGCAATGTCTACATCATCAATTTTACCGGTATAACCATCTAAATCTGCTAAGACTTTGTTTACATACTTCGTAACAAAATAAGGCAACATCAATCGAGCGATAACTAATAGCACAACAATACTCAGTAGCGTTATTTTACCCCAATTGCGTTTCCAAATTTTTGACATAGTATGATATAGGTTGGTTATGAATCTATTTCTCGAAACTATTTACAAAAGCTGATCCACTCCTTTTCTCAATGGATTAGGAGATCCGATTTCCTATCAAGACATACAACTACAGTGCATTAGAGAGAATAAGAGTCTTTTTTACAAAAAATGGAGTTTGGGTTTTATTCGCATCCCCATCCTCACAATGCGTATTATAATCCCCATAATCGGAAAGTTGGAATATTAAAAGGGTAAAAAAAAAAGGGAACAGTCTCCAGTCTGTTCCCTTCACATTCCATAGCTTATACTTTTAGCTGATCAAATGTCTTTATATAGTAAATACAATCGAATAACATCTATTATTACATAAAATGCCCTGTTTTTTCATCCTTCTTTACAAAAAAAACTCCGACCTGTATGACAAGCCGGAGTTTTAAATAAGAGTCTTACTCTACATCATCAATTTCTATTGTTTAACTCATCACGGATGCGTGCTGCTTTTTCGTAATCTTCTTTTTGGATGGCATCGTCCAACATGGACTTTAATTGATCCGTAGAGTAATTCTTAATGCTGTCTTCTGAAGCAGATACGACAGATTCTTTCTTTACATAAGAACTTTCCACTTCATCGCCTTCCGCGTCTTCGTCATCATCCTCCTCATCCTCGTCATTGAATTCATTCAAGACAATTCCCGCTTCGGAAAGAATGGTTTCATAAGTATAAATCGGAACATCAAAACGAATACCGATGGCAATGGCATCAGAAGGTCTTGCATCGATCTCAACCTGGCGAATGCCGTCAGAACAAATGATCTTTGAAAAGAATACGCCTTCCTTTAAATCAGAGATCAAAATTTCTTCCACTGAATAATTAAAGGCACCGGCAAACGACTTGAACAAATCATGCGTCATCGGGCGATTGGGTACTACTTTCTCTATTTCAATAGCAATGGCTTGCGCTTCAAACATTCCTATGATAATGGGTAATCTTCGGTTGCCGTTCTCCTCTCCCAACACCAATGCAAACGAACCCGATTGCGATTGGCTTGAAGACAATCCCAAAATATCTAATTTTATTTTGTCCACTTTCCCTGTCGTTATTACAGCTTTTTAGCTGCTTCAATTAATTTAGGCACCACTTCAAACGCATCGCCTACTATGCCATAGTCAGCGGCTTTAAAGAACGGTGCTTCCGGATCTTTGTTGATCACTACTATGACTTTAGAAGCACTAACACCAGCTAAGTGTTGAATAGCTCCTGAAATGCCTACCGCAATATACAGATTCGGGCTCACTTTCACGCCTGTTTGACCAACATGTTCATGATGCGGTCTCCAATCCAAATCAGAAACCGGTTTAGAGCAACCTGTTGCTGCTCCTAGTATTTTAGCCAATTCTTCAATCATACCCCAGTTTTCAGGACCTTTCAATCCTCTTCCGCCGGAAACTACGATATCTGCTTCGGTCAATAAGATATCTCCGCTTGCTTTCTCTTCCTTTTGATGCACCAATTTGCCTGCCAGATCAGAAAGCGGATAGGTTTTAGATTCCACCGTTGCTGCGGCACCATCTTCTTTTACAGGTACTGCATTTTTTGCCAAACTGATTACTTTCACTGCTCCGGTTAAAGATAATTCAGCAAACGCTTTACCTGTATAAATGGATTTTCTTACTTTCAAGGTATCTCCGCTTACTTCTGGTACAGCCAAAACTCCTGTAGCGGAAGCAGCATTCAATTGCACTGATAGACGGGACACGATACCGTCTCCCAAAGCAGACTTGGATAACAAAACAACCGATGCTCCGGCTTCTTTCGCCGCACCGGCAATGATAGAGGCATAAGCAATAGCAGAAGGATAACCAGCTACATTGACATGAAGGACTTTATTAGCTCCTGCTTTACCTAACTCCTGCAAAGCGGCTGCGTCATACTCTCCGATAGCAATGGCAATAGCCTCTGTACTTAATTTCTGAGCCAATGCAAAACCGGCTGATACGGCTTCCAGTGAAGATTTTTTTATGCTTTTATCTACGCCTTCTGCAAATATTAATATAGACATGATGTACTCTTTTAGAAAATGAATTATAATACCTTAGCCTCGTTTTTTAACAGATCCAACAATTTTGCAGGATCAGATGCGTCCACTAGTTTTACCGCACCTTTAGGAGCTGGCAAGCTGAATTGATCGTAACTTACATTAGCCTCTACTGCCACCGGTTCTACTACGTTCAACGGCTTCGTTCTGGCTGACATGATTCCTCTCATATTTGGAATTTTCCACTCTGCAATAGGTTCCTGACAACCGGCTACGAAAGGCAAAGAAACTTCCAGCCATTCTTTGCCACCTTCAATTTCCTTCGCCATAGTGGCTTTAGTACCCTCCAAATCCATCTTCATGACAGGAGATACAGATGGTAAGCCCAGCAATTCTGCGACCATACCGTGCACCACACCTCCGTTAAAATCGATTGATTCTCTACCCATCAGGATCAGATCGTATCCACCGTCTTTGGCCACCGCTGCAATTTGTTTGGCAACAAACCAGGCATCTGTCGGTGCAGCATTCACTCTGATGGCTTCGTCTGCGCCTATGGCTAATGCTTTACGAATGGTAGGTTCTGTTTCAGGACCTCCTACATTCAACACCACGATGGTCGCATTGTTCTTTTCTTTGATGTCCACTGCTTTTGATAAGGCATACTCATCGTAAGGACCGATGATGAATTGCACACCTGCATCATTGAATTTCTTTTTGTCGTCGCTGAAACTAATCTTGGAAGTGGTATCGGGAACGTTGGTAATACAAACTAATATTTTCATCGTGTGAAATTTTTCTTATGTGTTTAGTATAGGGTATTAAACTTAAAAATTTAAATTTAAGTTACCTATTTTGTATAGAAAATCTAATAATATGAATAAAGAAAGGGTCGAACTGTTAAAAAAATTCCGGGACGAAGATGCCAACGATCCTTTCCCTCTTTACGGACTGGCCATGGAATACATGCACGAGCTGCCGGACGAGGCCTGGGCATTGTTTGACATCCTATTGACTCAACATGAGGATTACCTTCCGGTATACTATACTGCGGCTCACTTTCTGTTGGAACAAGGAAATGAAGACCAGGCCAAGGATATACTACGCAAAGGCATAGAACTGAGTATCACACAAAAAAATGACAAAGCCACGAGGGAATTACGATCGGCTTTGGAACAACTGGAGTTTTGAGAGAACTGAAAACTGAAAACGGAGAACTGATTTTTGCCTCTGTTTCAGTTTTCTGTTTTCAGTTTTCAGCTCTCTTTAAAACGGTTCTTCCTCATCCGTAGCTCCTAACTTCGGAAGGTCGTTGATCTTACTGCTGAATGTCTTTGGTGCAGAACTAAAGTTATTCGGATCATAACCTTTATTCCCGCTGTCTTCCGTGTCGTACATGTCTTCCAGGTTGGTGAACTTGGTAAAGTTCCCAACAAACCTTAATTGCACCGTATCCAAACTACCATTTCTGTGCTTGGCAATGATCACCTCTCCCACTCCTTTCAAAGAATTGCCCGCTTCATCAACATCTATTTTATAATACTCCGGACGGTATAAGAAGATTACCATATCGGCATCCTGTTCGATGGAACCGGATTCACGCAAATCGGATAGTTGAGGTCTTTTGTCTGGTCTGTTTTCTACCTGACGACTCAACTGAGACAATGCAATGACAGGCACATCCAGCTCTTTTGCCAGGTTTTTTAAGGCTCTTGAGATAGAGGCGATTTCTTGCTCACGGTTACCCATGCTGCCTTTTGCATTTCCATCTCCTGACATCAGTTGTAAATAATCTATAATGATCATTTTGATGTCATTCTTCGCTTTCAAACGACGGCATTTGGTACGCAGTTCACGTATACTAAGAGCCGGTGTATCATCAATGAATATTGGTGCGCTGGTGATCTTCGCGATCTTATGATGCAGCTGCGCCCATTCGTGCTCTTCCAGATTTCCTTTTTTTATTTTCTCACTTCCCAGCTCCGCTTCGGAAGAAATCAAACGATTTACCAATTGAATGCGGGACATCTCGAGGGAGAAGATGGCCACGCCTTGGTTGTGGTCAACTGCTGCATTACGTGCGGTAGACAAAACGAAAGCCGTTTTACCCATACCTGGTCGTGCAGCCAAGATGACCAAATCACTTTTCTGCCAACCCGCAGTGACACGATCCAAACTCGTAAATCCACTTGGCACTCCCGTCAATGTGGCATCGTGATCCTTCTTTGCTTGTAGTTCTTTCAAAGCCTGAGCCATCAATGAACGCATGTCTTCGTAGTTCTTACGAATATTAGCTTCAGACACACCATACAATCTCGATTCGGCAAGATTCAACAGATCAAAAACGTCGGTCGTATCGTCGTACGCCTGATTGTGTATTTCTGTAGCAATCTGTATCAGGTCACGTTTGATCGACTGTTCGGCTACAATCCTGGCGTGAAATTCTACGTTGACGGCAGAGTTGATTTTGGTAGTCAATTGCGTCACATAGTACGCTCCGCCTACGATTTCCAGTTCACCGTTTTCGCGCAACTGATTGGTAACCGTCAATAAATCGACCGGTTCCGATTTGTCGTATAACTGTATCACCGACTTATAAATAAGCTGATGAGAATCTTTATAAAAACTTTCCGGTCTAAGAATTTCAATGACGGTAGTCAAAGCTTCTCTTTCCAATAATAAGGCGCCTAAAACCGCTTCCTCCAGTTCAAGAGCCTGAGGAGGCAGCTTACCGGGCATGGTTTTATCCTGGTAAATCTGATTGATCTTTGAACCGACAATACGGGGTTTGGGTTTTCCTAAATCCATTCTACAAACTTAGTCGTTTTTGGGGGTTGCTCGTTAAAACAAAGATACACAGTAGTACACAAGATACCCACAATTAGATCCGATAAATATGAGGTTAAGAATAGTGGGATTTTATGTTAGCTTCAGTCATTTTTTTTTAAATCTAATGACAGAAAGCTTGTATTACATAAGAAAATAATGGTCATATCTACCTATGCTAATTTTGAGGGCGTTCCCTGCGGGCCGGGCTTTCGCCACTCTCCCGCTAAATAGCGGGATTAAACAATGGCTCAATTCCTAACGCAAATCCTCGCGTGAGGGATAGTAGCGGAAAGCCCACAGCGAGCCTGGCAATTCGTTAAATATTTGCACGTTTGACCCGAGCGAGGACTTGTAGCGGATAGCCCGACCCGCAGGGGCACGCCCTTGTTTCTAAATGTGTTCAGCCCCAATGCATCCGAAAATATGCTATGAACTAACCTATAAAAAAATGAATAACTGATCTCATCACCTTGAGACTTAATGCCCATATTTTACAATCAATTAACCCATACCTCCAAATACTCCATTCTAGTGGAAAACTCCCCATTTATCTATCCACACCAGAGGCCTTAAAGTTTGTTCCTGCCTGATTTTCTTTTATTTTTGTTGAATTCTAAATAACCCTAAATAATGAAAGATTCGGCATTAAAGGTTCATTTTATTGCCATTGGCGGCAGTGCAATGCATAGTTTAGCCATCGCTTTAAAAAGATCCGGTTATATCGTTACAGGCTCCGACGATGAAATTTTTGAACCTTCATTGACAAGACTCAAAAACGAAGATATTCTTCCAGCTACCAACGGATGGTTTCCTGATAAAATAACCAAAGAATTAGATTGCATTGTACTGGGTATGCATGCCCGCAAGGATAATCCGGAATTGCTCAAAGCGAAAGAAATCGGATTAACCATCTATTCTTATCCTGAGTTCATCTACCAACAGTCTTTAGACAAACAGCGTGTAGTCATTGCCGGTTCTCATGGAAAAACAACCATCACTTCCATGATTTTACATGTAATGAAATTCCATCATAAGAATTTCGACTACATGGTGGGTGCTCAGATTGACGGATTTGATAACCCCGTAAAGATCACACCGGATGCTCCGGTGATTATTCTGGAAGGTGATGAATATTTATCTTCACCGATTGATCCGAGGCCAAAATTCATTCACTACCATCACCACATTGGCTTGATCAGTGGAGTAGCCTGGGATCACATCAACGTATTTCCTACATTTGATGAGTACGTACAGCAATTTGATGCTTTCGCAGATGCTACGCCCAAAGCCGGCATTCTGATCTATCCGGAAAGCGATGATTTGGCCACCGTCATTGGCAGAAAAGAACGCGAAGACATTACACGCATAGAATACACCGAACATAAAAACGAAGTCAAAAATGGCAAAACGTTTTTGATCACAGATAACGGCAAAGTAGAAGTATCTGTTTTCGGCAAACACAATATGTTGAACCTGAATGCAGCCAAAACGATCGTAACGAAGTTGGGGATTACAGATGAAATGTTCTACGAAGCCATTCCTTCTTTCAGCGGGGCATCTAAAAGATTGGAAGTGATTACAAAGGGTGACAGCTCTACCATCTTCAGAGATTTTGCGCACGCTCCTTCTAAATTGGTAGCAACAGCCTCTGCTGTTAAGAATCAGTATCCTACAACAAAACTCATCGCAGTATTGGAACTGCATACCTTCAGCAGTTTGAACAAAGCCTTTTTGGATCAATACAAAGAGACCTTCGATGCACCGGATTTGCCGATCGTGTTTTATTCACCGGATACCATTGCACAGAAAAAACTGGAACCCATTACAGATGCAGACATCAAAAAAGCATTTGATAATCCTAAACTTCAGGTCTTCACAAAACCAGATGAACTAGAGAAGTTCTTGTTGTCACAAAATTGGGCCAATACCAATCTGTTGTTGATGTCTTCCGGACATTTCCAGGGAATGGATATTAAAAATCTTGCTCAATCCATTACTAATCAACACGTTTAGTGAAACAACAACTTTCCATATTTGATATCCCCTCTCCTATGCTTTTAAACTTGCACAAGCCATTGGCTTTTTTTGATCTTGAAACTACCGGTATCAACATCACCACCGATCGTATACTGGAAATTTCTATCGTGAAAGTATTGCCGGGAAATAACGAAGTGGAAATTAAAACCGAGCGTATCAATCCGATGATGCCTATTCCTTTAGAGTCAAGTTTGATTCACGGCATCTATGAAAAAGACATCGCCGATAAACCTGCTTTCAAAGACCTGGCACATGTGTTCAATAACTTCTTAAAAGGATGTGACCTGGCAGGATTCAACATTTTAAAATTTGATGTGCCTGTATTGCAGGAAGAATTTAACCGGGCCGGTATCGATTTCGATTTGCATGGCAGAAGAATGGTAGATGCTCAGAAAATATTTCACATGATGGAGCCGCGTACACTCTCTGCTGCCTATAAATTCTATTGCAACAAAAACCTTGACAATGCACACAGTGCAGAAGCGGATACATTGGCTACCTATGAAGTATTAAAAGCACAGGTGGCTAAGTATGACAACTTATCCATCAAAGATAAAAAAGGGAATGATCACATTCCTGTAAAAAATGACGTTCAATGTCTGCATGACTTGTCTGCCGGCAATATGGTGGATCTAGCCGGAAGAATGGCGTATAATGATCAGGCACAAGTAGTATTCAATTTTGGTAAATACAAGGGTGTTTTAGTAAGTGACGTCTTCAAAAAAGATCCTTCTTATTACGACTGGATGATGAAAGGAGATTTCCCCATCGATACCAAGAAAAGATTGACTGCGATTAAATTAGAACAACTGAAGAATAAATAGTTGTTAGTTGTTAGTTGTTAGTTGTTAGTTGTTAGTTATAAAATATTTAATTCATCCAGGGTTCTCTTGTTCCCATAGTTATCAGAGGGAGCATCCTGAGTATTTCTTAAAAGATGAAACATGGGGCATTCAAGAAAAACATGGTCTACAAATCACTACGACAATACTTTCAAGAACTTTCTATCAACAACCAAATGCTAATGATAACTAACAACTAACAACTAATAACTAACAACTATTGTTATCATGAGAATATTTGCGGTAGGCAGAAACTACCAGGACCATATCAGCGAACTCAAAAATCAGAAACCTTCTGCTCCTGTTGTATTTACTAAACCGGACACGGCTATTCTTAGAAACAACGCGCCTTTCTATTATCCCTCTTTTACCAAGGACATTCATCATGAAGTAGAATTGGTGATACGCATCAGCAAAGAAGGGAAAAGCATCGAAGAAAAATTTGCTTCAAAATATTATGACGCTGTCGCCATCGGTATTGATTTTACCGCACGCGACTTGCAAGATGAATTAAAAAAACAAGGTTTGCCTTGGGACATTGCCAAAGGATTCAACGGTTCTGCTCCTATTTCTGAATTTATTCCACTCTCTGAAATTACAAACATCCACCACCTTTCTTTTTCTTTAAAGTTAAACGACACACTGGTGCAACAAGGATCTACCCAAGAGATGATCTTTGGCATCGACGGTATCATCAGTTATATTTCCACTTTCTTTACCTTAAGAAAAGGTGATATTATCTTTACCGGAACGCCCAGTGGCGTAGGCCCCATCAAAATTGGAGACCGCCTGATCGCTTACCTGGAAGACAAAGAAATGCTCAACTTCGAAATTAAGTAATGCCATATTTCATACAAAAGAATTTCCGCTTCCTGGGAAGATTTATTATTCTATTCGTTCTTCTCCTTCTTTCTCAGCTGACTTTTGCACAGCAAGTGATTAAAGGGTATTTCATGTTCCCGATTAATCCAGGACAATCTAATTTTCTATCGGCCAACATGGGGGAACTCAGACCCAATCACTTTCATGCCGGTATCGATGTTAAGACAGGATTTGCGATAGGGCTCCCTATTTACGCCGCACAGGACGGATACCTTTCCAGGGTACGTGTTTCCTCTTACGGATATGGCAACACCATTTACCTTACACATCCTAACGGTTTGGTTACCGTGTATGCTCACCTGGACAGTTTTTCACCTGCTATTAAAAACTACGTACTCAACTTTCAATACGAGAAACAAGTATTTGAAATAGATGAATACGTAGCGAAAGATTTGATCAAAGTAAAAAAAGGAGACATCATTGGCAGATCAGGAAATTCAGGCAGTTCAGGAGGTCCGCACTTGCATTTTGAAATTCGTGATTCATTAGAGAATGTGCTGAATCCTTTACTTTTCGGTTTCTCGGAAATCAAAGACAACATGGCCCCCATCATTCAAAAGATAGCGGCACGTCCATTGGACATCAACTCTAGAGTACAGCAAGAGTATGCGTTAAAACAATGGGATGCGCAAAAGAAAACGGATGGAACCTATCAGATTCCGGGTGTAATCGAAGCTTCCGGATCTATTGGCTTGGAAATTAAGGTTACCGACAAGATGAATGAAACATCGAATCTATATGGGGTAAACTGCATCGAACTATTTGTAAACGGAGAAGAAATCTTTTATCATAATGTAGAGAGCTTTTCTTTTGACGAGAGCAAATACATCAATGTACACATTGACTATGCTCATTTTGCCAGCACCCGTCAACGGTTGGAGCGCTTATACATAGCCGATGGCAACAGATTGTCTACTTACAAAAAAGTAAGGAACAGGGGGAGACTTTCGATTGCACCGGGAGAAACCAAACAAATAGAAATCAGAGTATATGATTCCTATGGCAACAAGAGCATCTTTAAATGCAATATCAAAGGTGTTGAACCAAAGAAAGACTTCGTATCTACTACTTCTATTGCCAGCGGGTCAAAAGTCGATGAGAATACATTAGTGGTTGCTTGTCCTGCTCCATTAAATGAACAGGCTACATTATTTTTAAAAGGCAAAAGCCAGATTATAAGTCCTGCATATCGCATGTTGTCAACGAATGTGTACTTGTATGACCTGAGAAAGGGACTTCCGGACTCCATCGTTTGCGTTAACTATAAGGAAAACTTCAATTTTATAGCCACAATTCCTCCCGGCAGAAATTATTCCGTGGAATACAAAACGCTCGCCTTGTCTTTTGCGGATACCACCTTATTTGACACCCTTTATTTACAGGCCAAAACAGACATTATCGCTCAAAATCACGAAACCTTTGAAATCAGCTCTGCTGCTACTCCTATTTTCGGAAAGATCAATGTCCGTTATTGTCCTGAGGATAAAGCCACTGAAATTGGCAAATGCTATATCTATACCGCAAATAACAGCAATACCAGTCACCGATTCGAGGGTGGAGAATGGAATGACAATAATATCTTATACGATATCAAATATTTAGGTAAATTTGCCATTCGCCGAGATACGATTCCTCCGCAGATTAAGACGAAGAAGGTCCTTCCATCCAGAGTAGAATTCTCCGTCAGTGATCCGCAGTCAGGCATCAAGGAATTTCGAGCGGAGCTCAACGGCAAATGGCTGTTGATGAATTACGATCATAAAACAGCAAGGCTATGGTCTGAGTCCAGAGTACACGGAGAGAAATTGAAAGGTACATTGAAGCTTGAAGTGATGGATAAGTCATTGAACAATGCAACGATAACAGTTACAATTCCATGACATTAAACATCGGAGACAAAGCACCTGCATTCAAAGGTAAAAACCAGGACGGAAAGACAGTTCAATTGTCCGATTACAAAGGCAAGAAACTGGTACTGTACTTTTATCCGAAAGACAACACGCCAGGTTGCACCGCTCAGGCCTGCAACTTAAAAGACAACTTCGGCGCGTTACGCAAAGCGGGATTTGAAATAGTGGGCATCAGTTCGGACGATGAAAAGTCACATACCAAATTTATCACAAAATTTGATTTGCCGTTTGACCTGATCGCAGACACAGATAAAACCATTCATGATGCTTATGGTGTTTGGGTGGAAAAATCAATGTATGGAAGAACATACATGGGAACAGCCAGAACAACCTTCATCATTGATGAAAAAGGGAAGATAGAAGACATCATACAAAAAGTAAATACCAAAGACCATACCTCACAAATCATAAAGTAATACCCATGCCTGAACACAAAGAATTAGAACGCATTGCATCACAAGTCAGAAGAGACGTACTCCGTATGGTTCATGGAGCCAAAGGCGGACACCCGGGTGGTGCATTAGGTTGTGCAGAATTATTTGTACTCCTGTATTTTAAAATCATGAAACACAATCCAGCTAAATTTAGCATGGATGCTATAGGAGAAGATGTTTTCATTCTTTCCAACGGACACATCAGTGCTGGCTTGTACAGTACGTTGGCACGCGCCGGATATTTTCCGGTAAAAGAATTGGCCACACACCGCAAGATCAATTCAAGACTTCAGGGACACCCTACTCCACACGCTCATTTAGAAGGCGTGAGAATAGCCAGTGGTTCACTAGGACAAGGTTTGTCTGTAGGTATCGGTGCCGCTCAGGCAAAGAAACTCAACAACGACAACACCAATGTATACGTGCTGATGGGTGATGGAGAACAACAAGAAGGTCAGGTTTGGGAAGCCGTGATGTACGCCGCACACCACAAAGTAGACAACTTGATCGCCTTCATCGATTACAACGGTCAGCAAATTGACGGACCATTGAAAGAAGTCATGGATCTTGGAGATTTGGGGTTGAAATACAAAGCCTTCGGATGGGAAGTGATCGAAGTGATCGGACATGAATTCAACGTATTGGACGATGCCATTTTGGAAGCTCATAAAGTAACGGGAAAACCGACTGTCATCTTAATGAAAACCAATATGGGCCATGGAGTAGACTTCATGGCAGGTACACACAAGTGGCACGGTGTAGCTCCTAACGACGACGAATTGAAAAACGCACTCGGACAATTGGAAGAAACATTGGGAGACTATTAATCCATCCTCAGCATTAGAAAACATGAAAAAATATACGTTTACTGAAAAGAAAGATACCCGTTCAGGATTTGGTGATGCCATGACAGAATTGGGAAAAACCAATCCTAATGTGGTCGCTTTATGCGCCGACCTTACGGGTTCTTTGAAACTGGAAAAATTTCAGCAATTGTACCCGGCGCGTTTCTTCCAGGTAGGTATTGCTGAAGCCAACATGATCAGCATCGCGGCAGGTTTAACCATCGGAGGAAAAATTCCATTTACCTCTACCTTTGCCAACTTTTCAACTGGCAGAGTGTATGATCAAATCAGACAATCGGTGGCTTATTCTGAGAAGAATGTAAAGATCTGTGCTTCTCATGCAGGCTTAACATTAGGAGAAGACGGTGCTACCCACCAGATATTAGAAGATTTAGGCTTGATGAAAATGTTGCCAGGAATGGTAGTCATCAACCCCTGCGATTATAACCAAACCAAAGCAGCAACGAAAGCGATTGCTGAATATGTAGGTCCTGTTTACCTGCGTTTCGGTCGTCCGGCTATCCCTGTTTTCACCGATGCCGATCAGAAATTCGAAATCGGAAAAGCATGGATGGTAAACGAAGGTAAAGATGTCAGCATTTTCGCCACCGGACATATGGTATGGGAAGCGATTAAAGCGGGTGAAATCCTAGCTGAAAAAGGAATCGATGCAGAAATTATAAATATCCACACCATTAAACCGTTGGACGAAAAAGCCATTCTGGATTCTGTGAAGAAAACAGGCTGCGCGGTGAGTGCTGAAGAGCATAACATTCTGGGTGGTTTGGGAGAAAGCATTGCCCGGACGTTGGGAGTGAATTTACCTAGCCCTATAGAATTCGTAGGGACTAAAGACACTTTCGGTGAAAGCGGTACCCCGGATCAATTGATGGAAAAGTATGGGTTGACGGCCAATGATATCGTTGCAGCCAGCTTGAAAGCGATAGAAAGAAAGAGTAAGTAAGGAATTTAATAAGATTTTATTATATTCGAGCCGGATTCTAAGAATCCGGCTTTTTTTATCAACGAGATTTTGGAAGACAGCGAGATCATAGCATTGTTTAAAGAAGATAAAACCAAACATTATGGTTTTAATCTATTGGTGACCAAGTACCAAAAGAAGGTATACTGGCTTACCCGAAAAATGGTCGTGGATCACGACGATGCGAATGATTTAACCCAAAACGTCTTCATTAAAGTATGGAAAAACCTGGATCGCTTCAGAGAGGATGCCAGTCTATATACTTGGATCTATCGCATCGCCAGCAATGAATGTTTGAACTTCATTAAGAAGAAAAAGAATGTACTGTTTATTCCTATATACGATCTTACAAAAGACCTTCATGCCAAGCTGGATTCGAGTTCTTTGATCGATGGGGACGACATCAGCATACGCCTTCAAAAGGCCATAATCACCCTTCCTGATAAGCAGAGGCTTGTTTTTAACATGAAATACTTTGATGAACTGACTTATGAAGAGATGTCCGATGTGCTCGGAACCTCAGTCGGTGCCTTGAAAGCCTCCTACCACCATGCGGTAAAAAAAATAGAACAGCATTTAAAGATCCATTTAAACCAATAATAAAAGCTGCTGTCAAAAGAGCATCATTACCCTGGAGTCATGGATAAAAAAATCAAACATCCGTTTACTACTTCCGAATCCTACTTTGAAGAACTCAAAGAAAATATCCTTGCTCAAACTCCTGGGCATTTATTGGATCAGTACGGCAAAAAAAATATCTATAGCGTCCCTGAAAACTTCTTTGAAGAACAATACAACCAAATCTTGAATAAAAAGAAAAGTCAGGAACAACGCCTCCTCCCTGTTTTTACAACTAAAAGAACATTGGCATGGGTGAGCACTGGTCTAACGACCCTGCTCTTGATTCTCCTTTCCTACTCCTATTTTGGTACGGAAGAAATGAACGATATTTTATACAAAGAGGGTAAAATCATTCAATCCGATGTGACAGATGTGCACGATGAACTAAGCAAAGGCAAAAAAACAGATACGGTACTTATTAGTCCGAAAAAAGACACCTTAAAAAAATAAAACCAGCCGTTATAACAAGAGAAATGAGAAAAGAGAGATGAGAATGTATTTTCATCTCTCTTTTCTCATTTCTCTTTTCTATTTTTACCACATGGTCACTCAGCGTTCACTTTTCCTTCGGCATTTGGCTCAAACCTCAGATGCTCCCCTTGCTTTAGAAATTGAAAAAGCGTCCGGAGTGTATATGTACACCAAGGAAGGGAAAGCCATCTTAGATCTGATCTCTGGAATCGCTGTGAGCAATATAGGGCATTGCCATCCTGCGGTGGTCAAAGCCATACAGCATCAAAGTGAGACCTTCATGCACCTTATGGTATATGGAGAATTGATACAATCGCCGCAAGTGCTGCTGGCAGAAGCCATGGTAAAAACCTTACCTGCTCAACTAGACAGCGTTTATTTTGTCAACTCAGGAAGTGAAGCCGTAGAAGGTGCCTTAAAATTGGCAAAACGTTTTACAGGAAGACCTCATCTGATTTCTTGTGTGAATGCTTACCACGGTTCCAGTCATGGTTCGCTATCCATGATGGGCAATGAATTCTTCAAACAAGCGTTTCGCCCCCTTTTGCCCGGTGTATCACACATCCGATTCGGAAAAGCAGAAGACCTTTCGTACATCACCGAACAAACAGCAGCGATCATTATAGAGCCTATACAGGGCGAAGCCGGTATCATGATGGCTGACGCTTCTTATTTTAAAGCTTTGTATCAACGCTGCAAAGAAACAGGCTGCTTATTGATCTTTGATGAAATACAAACAGGCTTTGGCCGAACCGGGACATTCTGGTTTCTAGAACAATTGGGAGTAACACCTGATATTTTGGTTTGTGCCAAAGGCATGGGAGGAGGAATGCCTATAGGAGCATTCATTTCCAGGACCGAAATCATGCGTACCTTGACACATGATCCTTTCCTGGGACACATTACAACTTTTGGAGGGCATCCTGTAAGCTGTGCCGCTTCATTGGCAACCTTGCAAACTATCTTAGCGGAAGGATTACCTCAGAAAGCTTCAGCAAAAGCGAAGCTATTCCGCAGCAAACTTATTCATCCTTCCATTATAGAAATCAGAGGAACCGGCCTGATGATGGCCATTGAATTGGAAGATGCAGTCCTGGTTCAAAGCACCATTGCCAAAGCATTAGAAAAGGGATTGCTGACGGATTGGTTTCTGTTTAAGGATACCGCATTAAGACTGGTGCCTCCTTTAACCATTACGGAAGATGAGATTGAAAAAGCTTGTACGATCTTGTTGGAAAGCTTGAACGAAGCGAGGAGCTAGGAGGTACGAGCTA
>JAQZBV010000056.1 GCA_029237685.1 Cytophagaceae bacterium
AAGGATGACGAAGCAGAGAAAGGAGGAACAACCGAATGATTGCTGCGTTGACGTTTTGGATCTTAGCCTTGATCGTATTTGTTTGTGGAGTTTATTTAGTCTTCACCAAGAACATGGTACATGCCGCCTTGTCTCTGATGTTGATCTTACTGTGCAGTGCCGGATTGTTCTTGCTAACGGGTGCTGAGTTCATCGCTTTGTCTTTGATTGTCATCTATGTTGGTGGTATACTGGTGCTCTTGTTGTTCTTTATTTTCTATTTAGGAAAGAACAGTTCTACCGGAGAAGAAAAACCATTCCGTAAGCAAATGCCTTCTTTGGTCCTGATGGGACTTTGGCTGGTTTTGTTGTGTGTATATCTAGTTCGTTTGTTTGACTTGCATTATTTTAAATTTCATGCGCTTTCAAAATTTACACAAGCCTCTGCAGCGGAACCTCAAGCTTCCAATCCTTTGGAATTGGGGCGCACCTTGTTTTTGGAATACGTGTTCGAATTTGAATTGATAGGTTTTTTGTTGCTGGTAGTATTGGTCGTAGTCGCCTGGTTATCTGCTCACCTGGTATTTAAGAAAGAAGATTAGTATGTACGACATCGCCTTATCGCATTACCTGTTCATCGGAGCCTTCTTATTCATCATCGGCAGTTTGCTGGTATTGACACGACGCAACGGGATTTTCATTTTGATCGGATTGGAATTAATGATCAATGCGGCGCTGATTAATTTTGTGGCCTTCTCTCATTTCGATCAGACAAAAAAAGGCGGAGAGGTAGCCGCTTTATTTATTTTGGTATTGGCGGTCTGTGCTTCCGTAGTAGGTTTGGTTATTTTAATGAAAGTATACAAACAGTTTCACACCATCTATGTCGACGAAGTGCGACAAGTAAAAGAATAATGACCGGATCTGAAAACATCATACCATTTGTTTTAGTCCTTGCAACGGTAGTATTACCCTTGTTGTCTTTCATCGGTTTGTTCATTGCCGGAGAAAGTATACACGAGAATACCCGCAGCATGACGGCAACAACTTTGATGTTTTTTTCTTTGTGTGCGGCGATCCTTGCTGTGATGTATTGTGGGGTATCCTCTCAGTACGACTACTCTCTTCCCTGGTTCAAATACCTTTCCAATCATCAATTGACCAAACACACGCTCAGCTTTTCGGTCAACGGTGTCAGTTTGATCATGCTGAACATCGTGGTATTCATTTCTTTTTTGGTGCATCTGTATTCCTACGAATACATGGGACATAAAAAGAACCACGTGATGTACTATCCTTACCTGGGTTTGTTTACGTTCTCCATGGTCATGCTTGTGCTGAGTCATAATTTATTGGTGACCTTCATCAGCTGGGAATTGATCGGATTCAGTTCTTATCTCTTGGTTGGCTTTTGGTTCAATAAAGAAGCGGCTGCTCAGGCGGCCAGCAAAGCCTTTTTGATCAACAGGGTAGCGGATGTGTTTTTCTTGCTCGCCTTATTGTTGGTTTTCTATAAGGTGGGTTCTTTTGACTTGAATGTCATTCGTGAATTTTATATAAAACAGTATCTTTCCGGTTATTTTGAATTTGGTGTAGGGATGTTATTGTTCATCGGTTGCATGGCCAAGACCGCACAGTTCCCGTTGAACAGTTGGTTGCCTGACGCGATGGAAGGACCCACGCCGGTATCTGCTTTGTTGCATGCGGCAACGATGGTAGCGGCAGGGGTATATTTGTTGGTGAAGCTGGATTTCTTATTGACTCACGATGTCCGTTTTGTGATGGCTATTGTTGGCTCCTTGACTGCTTTCTTTGGCGCATTACCTGCTTTGACTTCATTCAACAGTAAAAAGATATTGGCTTATTCTACGATCTCTCAATTGGGTTATATGATTGCGGCTATAGGATGTTCTTCTCCATCCGCTTCGTTTTTCCATTTGGTTACTCATGCGTTTTTTAAAGCGGGGTTGTTTTTATCAGTCGGTGCTGTCATTCATGCTTTGCATAATGTGCATCATAAGCTGGCTCACGAACACCGTTTCGTGCACATGGATCCTTTGGATATCCGTATCATGGGAGGCATGGGTAAAAAGATGCCATTGGTATTTACCGCTTATCTAATTACAGCTTCATCTTTGATTGGAATTCCTTTCTTCTCGGGTTTTTTATCGAAAGAGAGCATACTGAATGCTATGTTTACTTTTGCAGAATATAACCATGGCATTGCCTGGATTGTCCCTGTGTTAGGATTAGCCACGGTATTGGTTACGGCTTACTATGTGACAAGGCAAGGTATCTGGATTTTCATGGGGGAATCGCGTTTGAAAGAACTGAAGTATTATTCAGAGCATGTCTGGCAAAAAGTGAAAGTAAATCAGCCAGTGATTGTTATTCCTTTGGTTTTGCTGAGCATTTCTTCCTTCTTTTTCTTTTTCTCCTACAATCCATTTCATGCTCATGGATGGATTTCAGATAGAGATCTTGTGATGTGGGGAACTACGTTCAGGGTTTTTAATTCAGGTTTTGCGGAGGAACATATTATCGTCATGATTTTATCCCTGACCTTTGTTTCATTAGGAATCTTGCTAGCAATAGGCCTAACGAAGAAAAGCATTTCCGTTCACGCGGTAGAAAAGAAAAACAATATCCTCACGCGCTTCTATTTCATCGATGGGGTCATTCAGGGTTTGGTGATCATGCCTTTGCAAAAGAGTAGTGTAGCGCTTGCTGCATTCGATAGGAAAGGGTTAGATGGTATCGTGCATGGCATCGTGTATGTCACTGTCGTCAAAGCTCACATCATCGCCTGGTTTGACCGGGTGTTTGTAGACGGGGTGATTTCCTTGCTGGTATATTCTACCGGTAAATTCGGTAAAGCGTTCCGTGTGATTCAACGCGGCAATGTTCAGAATTATCTGTTCTGGGTATTGGCCTTGATGTTGTTGGTGGCGATTTGGGTGTTGATAAAAGGAGTTTTATTCTAATAAATAACAAATGACAAGTACCAAATAACAAATAACAAATAAATTCCAAGATCTAATGCCATACCAGAGTTTGGAATTTGTGATTTGTTTTTTGATGCTTAACAAAAGAGTGATTATAAAAATATACCGATAGATCAATGTTATTATCTCTGTTAGTCTTTTTACCTGTGCTGGCGATGCTGCTGTTGTTCGTGATACCGGACGGCCAGCCTAAGATGTACCGTTACATTACCTTAGGTGTTTGTTCCATTCAGCTGGCTTTGGCTTCCTGGTTGTTCTTTAGTTTCTCTTCCGGCACAGGGGCTTTGCACAGCGAAACGAGTTGGTTCCTGCAGGAACGTATGCCCTGGATCTTTTTGGATTTGGGTTTATTGGGCAAGCTGAACATTGAATATTTCCTGGCACTGGATGGATTGAATATCTACCTGGTGCTGTTGACGTCCATTGTCATGCTCTGTGCGGCCTGGGTGTCCTGGAGCATCAAGCAAAACCGTAAAGGCTTTTACGCTTTATTCTTGTTGATGTGCAGTACCGTTTATGGGACGTTCATCGCAATGGATCTGTTCTTGTTCTATTTGTTTTTTGAATTGATGCTGTTGCCGATGTATTTCCTGATTGGTATATGGGGTGGAGAAAACAGAGAGTATGCTTCGGTGAAGTTTTTGATTTATACGATTGGTGGTTCCTTGTTGATCCTGATGGTGTTGATTGCTGCTTATTTCTCCGTGATAGATCCGTTGAAAACCGCAGCCTACGTAGGACAAGGGGTAAGTGCGCAGGATGTACAATTGTTATTGAGTAAAAATCAATTGCATTCCGATGTGCAGGTACATACCTTGAATATTTCTTATTTGACCGATCAAGCCAATTACATCCCCGGTTCGGTATTGCATGCCTTGTCTTCTCCTAAACTTTGGTTGTTCAGCATCAGAGAGTGGTCCTTGCTTTTCTTATTGGTCGGGTTTTTAATCAAACTTCCTTCTTTTCCTTTTCATACCTGGTTGCCCGATGCTCACGTAGAAGCTCCTACACCGGTGTCTGTGGTGCTTGCCGGTATTTTGCTGAAGATAGGTGGTTACGGCATGCTGCGTTTGGCCTTGCCTTTGTTTCCGGTAGAGATGGCACACTTCTCTTATGTCTTGGCTTTCTTAGGCGCCTTTACAATCGCGTATGCGGCCATGAATGCGCTCGCGATGTCGGACATTAAAAAACTAATTGCTTACTCTTCTGTGTCGCACATGGGCTTTGTGACGCTGGGTATTGCTTCGTTAACAGTAGAAGGCATACACGGTGCGGTCTACCAAATGTTCAGTCATGGGTTGATTTCTTCCTTACTCTTCATCTTAGCTGGCGTATTGTACGACCGTACACACGATCGTACGATCTCACATTACAGAGGATTGGCCAGCGTGATGCCGAAGTATGCGATCTTTGTTACCGTAGCTTTCTTTGCATCCTTAGGCTTGCCTGGGTTTTCAGGATTTATAGCGGAACTATTTTCTCTACTCGGTGCTTATGCCGGGGCCATGAATGGGCACTATTCTGTGTTGCTGGTCATCGTAGCTGTCATCGGAATTTTGATTACCGGTGGTTATTATGTGTGGACGTTGCAACGCATGTTCATGGGTAAATATTCTTACAGAAGTTCCTGGACACGCTCTCAATTGCTAGAGGACTTGTCTCCTAAGGAGTTTGGTGTGCAGTTCTTCTTGGTGGTGCTGATCATTTTGTTTGGTTTGATGCCAAGCTTGTTGATGGACAAAACCAGTACGGCTATTAATGCATTAACCGAGTTAATTAAATAAAGTTGCTGGCGCAATATTTTATAAGCTGTCGCAAGATTCTATCTTGTGCCTAAAGTGACATAGAGCATTTTTGCTCGGGAATGGTATAAAGCAGGCGGTTGTAAATTAACGATAAGCCCCGCGCAACATGCGCTAAGAGATAAAAGGCACAAGATAAAATCTTGCGCCAGTAGAGAAACAGAAACAGAAACAGAAACAGAAAAAATAAGATTAAATAAAAAACAAAATTGACGTTCATCGGATCACATATCGCAGACACCCTTCGCTGGTTTTTACCGGAGTTGTTTTTAGTAGCCGGAGTACTGGTATTTATTACGCTGGACCTATTTAAAAACATCAAACCCATCTACCTGACCTGGACATCCATTGGTTTTATAGGGCTTTATGTAGCAGCAGTAACAGAAGGCTTCATCACGCGACAACCGGAGAGCACCATTCATTTATGGAATCAACACCTGGCTTTAGACGGACCGGCTTTTTTATTTAAATACATTGGCGCCTTGGGTACCTTTTTATTCATCGCCAATGCATCTAAATCCTATAGCTTAAAGGCTACCAATAACAGACCTTTGTTCCATGCCATGGTACTGACGGTGTTAATGGCATTGAGCATTGTGGTCATGGCGGATCATATTCTGGCTTTCATCATCGGCCTGGAAGTATTGTCTTTAATGGCTTACCTCTTGTGTTTGAGTGCCGATGGGAGAAGCAATACAGAGTCGGCTTTAAAGTATTTTATCTTCGGAGCATTCTCCAGTGCCTTGATGTGGTACGGTGCTTCTTTGCTATATGGATTAAGCGGCTCATTGACCTTGCACGAGTGGCAGGTTTATTTGTTGGATCATCATACCGACACGTTATTATTGCCAGCCGTATTACTCTTCTTTGCTGGGATCTGGTTTAAGTTATCGGTGTTTCCCTTCCACTTTTGGGTGCCTGATGTTTACGAAGGCTTACCTGCACCTTTGGCCGGTTTCATTTCTTCTGTTCCCAAGGTCGCTGTGATCTGGTTTTTCTGGAAGATCTTCCCTTATAATACACCGGGAAATCCGGGTTGGGAAATTTCCGCGGTACTTTTCGGTTTGACTTTAGCGGCCGGGAATTTCCCCGCTTTGTTGCAAAGAGATGCGCAACGCATGATGGCTTATTCTTCCGTGGCGCATGCCGGATTTATGATGCTGCCTTTCCTGATTCCCGGAAAGGATCCCTCTATCTTTATATTCTACCTGATTGTGTATGTGGTCATGAGCAATGCGCTCTTTTTTACGCTGGATCAGTTGGAACACAGTGCCGGTTCTTCTAAGATAGAGGATTTTAAAGGAGTAGGAATAGCTTTCCCCTGGTTGGGAATCATGGTCTTTATATTAATGGTTTCTCTCACCGGACTACCTCCAACAGCCGGATTTTATGCTAAATTTTTCGTTTTAACAGGGGTTTGGGAAGCTTATCAACAGACCGGTGTCTGGTACTATGTATTGATTGTCTTTTGGGGAGTTATCAACACGTTGGTGTCTTTGTATTATTATTTACGCATTCCATTCTTCGCCTTTTTCAGGAGAAAAGAAAATACGATTAAACTTACATCACCAGATAGAATATCTTTAATTTTGTTAACTTTATACATGGTTCCGTTACTCGTTTTCTTCCTTAAACCGGAATGGATATTGAACGTAATTAGGTATCTCATCAAGTCTTAGCCACAACTTATTATATGAGCGATCCTATCAAACACGAATGCGGTATTGCGATGATCCGTTTACGAAAACCTTTTTCGTACTACGTCGAAAAATACGGCAACGGGTATTACGCATTGAATAAGCTCTACACCCTGATGGATAAGCAGCAGAACAGGGGACAAGATGGAGCAGGAATAGCAGTCATAAAATTAGATGTGCCTCAAGGTACCAGATACATTAGCCGATACCGTTCGGTAGACCCTCAGCCGGTAGCTGAGATTTTTGAAAAGGTCAGCAAGAAATACAGAAAAGCCCTTCGCGATAAAAAAGATAAAACCTTAGATGCTCAATGGTTATTGGAAAATGTATCCTTTACCGGAGAAGTATTGTTGGGTCATTTGCGTTACGGTACGCACGGTGCCAATGAAATTGAAAACTGTCATCCTTTCCTTCGCCAAAACAACTGGAGAAGCAGAAACCTGGTAGTAGCGGGGAACTTCAACATGACCAACGTGGATGAGTTGTTCAACAAACTCATTGAACTCGGTCAGCATCCTAAAGAAAAAGTTGATACTGTAACGGTATTGGAAAAAATCGGTCACTTCATGGACGAAGAGGCGCAGCATATTTTCCATCAATACAAAGATAAATACAGCAACAGTCAAATCTCTTCGATCATAGAAGACGAAATGGACATGCAACGTGTGCTCATGCGTTCTTGTAAAGATTTTGACGGCGGTTATGCCATGGCTGGCATTGCAGGACATGGTACCGCTTTCGTGGCGCGTGATCCAGCGGGCATCAGACCTGCTTATTATTATGCAGACGATGAAGTAGTGGTTGTGGCATCTGAACGTACGGCTATTAAGATCGCCTTCGATGTAGAGTTTGATGCTATTAAAGAAGTAAAACCAGGACATGCTTTGATCATCGAGCGTGACGGTTCTTATGAAGAAAAACAATTCATCGATCAGTTGGAACAAAAGTCTTGCAGCTTCGAGCGTATCTATTTCTCCAGAGGTTCTGATCCTGCTATTTATGCTGAAAGAAAACAATTGGGTCGCTTGTTGTGTCCGCAGATTTTGGATGCCATCGATTACGATTTAGAAAATACAGTCTTCTCTTATATTCCAAACACTGCCGAAACCTCTTTCTTAGGAGTGATCGATGGCGTAGAGGAGTACCTGAGTCGCTACCGTAAGAAAATGGTAGGAGAAAATTTACCGGAAGCAGAGCTGGATAAAATATTGGCCTTGCGTCCGCGCATTGAAAAGCTGGTCATCAAAGACAACAAGACCCGTTCCTTCATCACCAGCGACGACGGCAGAAGTAAATTTGTTTCTACCTTATATGATACCACGCACAATGTCGTGCGCAAAAGTGTAGACAAATTGGTAGTAGTAGATGATTCTATTGTCAGAGGAACAACTTTAGAAAACAGCATCATCAGAATGCTGGATACCCTGGAGCCGAAGAAGATTGTCATTGTATCATCTGCACCTCAGATCCGTTACCCGGATTGTTATGGTATCGATATGTCAAGAGTAAAAGACTTCGTCGCTTTCAGAGCGATGTTGGAATTATTGAAAGACACCAAGCAGGAAAATCTATTGGAAGATGTATACGAGAAGTGTAAAGCGTCTATCAAAGAATTGAGCGGTAATACGGTCAATCACGTGAAAGCTTTGTATGCGCCGTTTTCGTACGATCAGTTTAATCAAAAAATTGCGGAGATCATCACACCAAAAGGTTGTAAAGCAGAGATCAAAGTGATTTACCAAACGGTAGACAATTTGCACAAAGCTTCTCCAAGACATTTGGGCGATTGGTACTTCAGCGGCAACTACCCTACACCAGGCGGTAACCGTGTATCGAACAAAGCCTTTATGTATTTCATGGAAGGAAAGACGGTAAGAGCTTATTAAGGAACGAGCGAGGAGCTAGGAGGTACGATAAATACGAAATAAAAAGGGGAGACGATTTATCTATCGTCTCCCCTTTTTATTTCGTACCTCCTTGCTCGTTCCTATACAGAAAAACTCTCCCCACACCCACAAGTGCGTGAAGCATTTGGATTGATGAACTGAAATCCTTTTCCGTTCAATCCGTCTGTATAGTCCAATGTAGTACCTAAAAGATACAAAAGGCTTTTTTTGTCAACCATGATTTTGATGCCTTTGTCTTCAAAGATTTGATCGGACTCGTTGGTTTTATTGTCAAAATCCAAGTCGTACATCAAACCTGAACAACCTCCTCCTTTGACAGAAACACGGACATTATAATCTGCGCCGTATCCTTCCTTAGAGCGAAGGGTGGCTACATGTTCTTTGGCTTTGTCTGTAATAGTAATCATGTGATATCTCCGGTGATTTGCTTTGAAAACTGTATTTACCCTGTAAAAGTTCAGCAAAATGCTGAATTACATGGTAAAATGGTCATTTTCTTTGCGCATTTTTTTAATCTTCTTGTAGTTCTTTTTACAGCCTTTTCTATGGCGAACGCAATCTGTGAAAGTAAGAGTAAGAACGAGCATAGCCAGCAATACTACTATTTTTTGCATAGTTGTGTTAAAGTTGATTTTGTACTAAATTAACAAAAAATATTTAAAAAAGATTATTACCAATGAGTGAACGTACTGAAATCAGTGAAATAGGAGAATTTGGGTTGATCGGGCGGATCCGCGAAATGGCTTATCATGGCAATAAATCCACGATAAAGGGCATTGGAGACGATGCTGCGGTCATTGATAACGGGCAGGATTATTTGATTGTTTCAACAGATGCCTTGGTAGAAAATGTACATTTTGATTTGGGTTACGTGCCACTGAGACACCTGGGTTATAAATCCATGGCAGTCAATTTTTCGGATATGGCGGCTATGAATGGTGTTCCCCAACAAGTTGTGGTAGCATTAGGTTTAAGCAATCGTTTTTCCGTCGAAGCAGTAGAAGAATTATACGAAGGCATGCGTTTGGCCTGTGAAAAATACTCGGTGGACTTAGTAGGAGGCGATACCACGACTTCTCGTTCCGGATTGTTTATTTCGGTAACGGTTGTAGGTAAGGTGGCTAAAGATAAAGTCGCCTTCCGTAAAGGAGCGAAGGAAAAGGAACTGATTTGCGTCACAGGAGACCTTGGTGCCGCTTTTATGGGACTTCAGGTATTGGAGCGCGAGAAACAAGTGTTTCAGGCAAATCCAGAGATGCAGCCGGATTTGGAAGGGAAAGATTATATCATTCAGCGTCAGTTGAAGCCTGAGCCTCGTCTGGACGTGGTACAGGAGCTTGCGCGATTAGGAGTTACGCCCACGAGTATGATTGACATTTCCGATGGGCTGGCTTCTGAAATTTTACATTTATGCAAAGCGTCTGGTTTGGGGGCTCGCATTTACGAAGAAAAAATACCGATCGACCGCATGACGTATGAAGTAGCGAGAGAATTTGATCTCGATCCGATTACAGTACAGTTGAATGGGGGAGAAGATTATGAATTACTCTTCACTATGCCTCAGGAAGATTATGAAAAATTGCGAAACCACCCGGACATTTCGGTGATCGGTTATATGGAAGGCCCCGGATCTACGGCGGTGATGGTCACTAAACAAGGTAGTGAAGTGGCCTTGCAGGCACAGGGATGGAAACACTTTTGATAGATAACTGAAAACTGAAAACTGAAAACAGAGAACTGAGAACTGAGAACAGATAATACACTTCAGTTTTCAGTTTTCAGTTTTCTCTAATCCTCGGGGTAAGGAATAAACACGAAATTCGTAAACGTTTCATCAATGACGAACAAACAGCAAAACTCTTCCGGGTCTTTGTAATTCTCTTTGAACAGTTCTTCTTTTTCTATCAGCTGACGTTGGCTGAATTCTTCCAGGAAAGAGAAGAAGTAATTCCAATCCAATGCATGGTCTGCTTTATTGATGAGTAATTGTCCGATCGGTTGTCCTATTTTGCAAATGGGAAAAACAGGAAAATCTGAAATGCCTCTGGAGCGCAGCTGTTCAGACGCTTCTCTTAAGGTGTCGCAAACTTTGATGAAATCTTTGGTGATGGTGCCTAAGTATTTTCCGTCTAATTCCGGGTCGTTGTTCATGAGCTATGAGGAAAAGAAATAAGAGAAACAAAGTAATTGCGTAAAGCATTGTATAAGGTAGAAGACAATTGTTGATGCTTGTTATTGTCTTCTTCAGAAGCATGGTATTCATCGTTCCAAGAACCCATTCCTCCAAAAACATCCGCTATACTCACCGCAAATAAAGCGTAAATTCTGGAAGCCTCCCAATTCATAAGCAGCAGTTCTTGTGAAAAGTAAAACACATTCGAGAAATTTTCGATGGCGCGCTCGGAGAATTGCCAGGGAGCATTCTTCAACTCTTGTATGATGCGTTCTTTGTGTGCTTCATCGAAAGAGCCGGAAGGAACAGTATCGCTGACCAAGTATTTTGCCAGCTCAAAGGCTTCTGCGAAGTTAGATTGTTGTTTCGTGGCAAATTCTGCGATAGGGGAAATGGCCTCTTGAAAAGCTTTTCTTGATGCGATGTAGGTGTCATTTACAGGAATGCTTTCCGCGGAATAAACCGGGTGTAACAAGTTTACTTCCCACGGTTCATTATTGGCAGAGAGAAACCATTGTGATTTTTCCAGTTTACTTCGGCCCTCTATGCGCTTTGCTTCTTCTTCATCCGGCCCCAGTTTTTTCTTTAAGTGTGCTGGGATAATAGGTTTCAATCCTTTGGCATCGCAGCAGTCACAGATCGCACGGCAGCCAACACTCACAGCAGATGTCAAGGTATCTCCTGATAGCTGTCCTATATTTTCTTTCCATTGCTGTATGGTCGTGTAAGATGGAAGTCTATCGGAGGCATACTCTTGGTTATATTGAATCAGCTTCTGCCATACTTCGTCTTCAAAAGGCTGTGCAGTGATGAGTTGGTTCAGTTCCTGCCCGGATACTTCCTCTGTGGCATACAAATAAGTATAAGATTTCCCTTCATCTCCGAAAGAGAAGGAAGAAAAGGAGGATTGATGCAGTAAATGTTTCAAGGTTTCAGGAATAACAAAATCCTGATTGCTGATGATGGCATTCAATTGTAACTCTTTTATAAAATCACCGGAATGCCAATCAAAGACTTCTGCTCCTTGAGGACTAATGATGTATGTAGATAGGCTTCCTTCTGCAATGCGCGGGCGTTGGTTGAGGTCATTGCTTTTCTGCAGCAGCATTTCCAGACTTTTCCATTGAGTCTTTGGATCGTGCTGTCTGTTGACCAGCAGCACGAGCTGCTGCGGTGTCATTTCATTGCGGGGGCTGTATTGGACCTTTAGGATGTAAGCGTAATTCCCTAAAGTGGTTTTTACATTTAGTATAATATCTTCCACACCGGAAAATGCCGCGGCGATGTGTGCTTCTAAAGGTACGTCGCTATATGAACCGTGATAGGCAGTAACGCTTTGCACCTGTTCTGATCTTAAAGCCCGAGCCCAATCGATCAACCCTAGCAATTTATTATTGGGGCCAATGCCTCCTAAAGAGACAAGTTTAGGTTTATAAAGTTCTTTGACTTCGAAACGTGTAGCGATGAAATCGGCCAGGTTTTGAAATTGCTGTTCAGAGACTTGAAGTAACCCTGATGCCAGAAGTTTGATGTAATCGTTTCTTTTCATGCTGCGTGATAAGGATCAAATATAAGAATTATTTAACATTATCATCGAAGCTTGTCCTGACCAAGTACGCATATATAAAAGAGTAAGAGGGAAGTACCATTTGGTAATACCCTCTTACTCTTTTTATGAAAGGATGAACCTATTGTTTTATAAACTTATAGTAAGCCGTAGTTTTTTCAGAGGAAAGAGATAAAACATACCATCCTTCTTTCAGAAAGGAAACATCCACGCTTTTCTGACCGATTTGATCTAAGAATTCTTTCTGACTACTCATGACATCGCCTGTATTGTTTACGATTTTAATGTCATATACACCAGCATTCGGAAGACTTTCAAGATGGATCAGCAGTGCATCCGTTGCAGGATTGGGGCTCGCCGCCAATTCATGACCTTTGTTTTGCTCTGTAAGTCCTGTGGTGACCACATTGAAAGCATAAATAAACTTAGCCTCCAGGTCAACACTCGGCGATTCGGACGTGATGTGCTGAATCGCGAATACCAACACGCCACTGGTCGTATACCATTCGTAGAAGATAGAGGTTACATCTGTAACTTCGCTGTTGGCAGTGTTGGTTTGTGTTTCAACCATCGTTGTCTTTAGGCGTACCACGTTGGCATAAGTGCCGTACACTGTTTTGATAGAACCATAACCATCGTAAGTAGTAGTGGCTGTTCCGGCCACGTTGAAATTCTCGGAATC
This sequence comes from Cytophagaceae bacterium, assembly GCA_029237685.1. Taxonomy (GTDB): domain Bacteria; phylum Bacteroidota; class Bacteroidia; order Cytophagales; family Cytophagaceae; genus JACMQM01. The sequence goes on from JAQZBV010000056.1 coordinate 12,813, forward strand.
GCTGGATTCAAATTTTGTTCCGGCATAGCTGTCGGCAGATGTCGCCACATTATAGCTCAATGGAAGTGTATACAATACGATAGGGTCCGTATATTTAACATAGTTAGAAAAATTATACCCTCCGTACCATGTTTTACCTGTGCTGGTCCAGTTGTAGTAATTGGTGCCGCTAAAATCGTCATGTGCTAAGTTGGAAGAAGGAAATTCCCCTCCATGCGTGGTCGAACCTGGAGTGCTGTAAAGATCAGTAGGAGTAGCGAGATAGGTGATACCTGTAAAGTCCCAGTCCTGATTTCCGGCATCTCCAACATTTTGTTCAAAATCCGATGCGATTTTATACGTGTAAGAGGTTCCGGCCAAGGGCACTGTAAAGCTATTGATTTCAGGTTGAGCCTGCGCTGCAGTAGAGAAACCGATAATGGATAATAATAAAGTAAAAGTTTTTTTCATAAGGTTAAAATTTAGCTGATGATAAAATTTAAAGAATTATCAAGCTAAAATACTTTTTAACTCTATTATTTTGAAGAGCCATGCGAAAATATTCTTCGTATGACAGACTTGGGGAAACCTGTCTACAGGTGTTGTGTTATTCGAAATTGTAGCGCTATCTGAAGATCCAAGGGTGTGTTTTAGGAAATCTTGAGGTATCGCTTTGATGTGCATGTTCTCATTCAGGATGATGTCACCTTCTTTAAATGTTTAGCAATGCTGTATTCGATCAGTTTCTTTTTGATGTCCGGAGAATTTTTGAAAGCGGGTAAATGTTCTAATGAGTTCATTTTTTACGTTGTATTTTTATGCATCAGAGTAATAACACGTCCTACATACGGATGTTCATTGTAATTTAATCCATCTCTTCCCCTTTGAACCCTGCTTTGCTCAAGGCTTGTTTCACCTCGTCCGCGTTCAGGTTGGAAGATTCAACAGTCAGGATTTTCTGAGCAGCAGTGGTGTCAACATCCCATTTTATTATTCCTGGTAATTCGTTCAGCGCTGGAGTGACTTTAGCAACGCAACCACCGCAGTTAATATTGGTTTTGAATTTTAATGTTTTCATCTCTTTATAGTTTAGTTAATTTTAATCTCAAACTGTTACTGACCACTGAAACTGAACTCAAGGCCATGGCAGCTCCGGCTATCATGGGGCTTAACATGAAACCCCAGAATGGATAAAGAATACCGGCAGCAATAGGGATGCCAATCAGGTTGTAGATAAAGGCCCAGAATAAATTTTGTTTGATCGTTCTGACGGTAAAGCCTGACAGCTTGATCGCTTTTGTTATTTTTAGAAGATCAGAAGAAATGATGGTCATTTTAGCCACGTCAATCGCGATGTCAGAACCTTTACCCATTGCTATGCTCACATCCGCCTGCGCCAATGCCTGAGAGTCATTGATACCGTCTCCGACCATCGCCACGATTTTGCCCTGGCCTTGCAGTGTTTTAATAAAGGCAGATTTATCGGCTGGCAGGACTTCTGCTTGGTAATGCGCAATGCCTACCTGTGCGGCGACGGCTTTGGCGGTGCGCGTATTGTCACCGGTCTGCATGTAGACTTCAATCCCTAATCGTTGAAATTCTTTTACCGCTTCTTTGGACGTTTTTTTTATTTCATCGGCAATGGCATAAACGGCTGCTACTTCTTTGTCTTTGCAAAAGAAGATCACCGTTTTCGCTTCTTCTTGCCATTGGGAGATTTTTTGTTGAAGAGAAACCGGAAGTTCAATATTCTTGTCTGATAGCAGTGCGGCATTGCCTGCCGCGTATTCACTGTTATTGTATACCGCTACGATCCCTTTCCCGGTAATGCTTTCAAAGTTTTCGATTTCGGCAGGTGCACTATTTTCTGATTTTAATTTTCTAACGACGGCCTCGGCTAGGGGATGTTCGGAATGACTTTCCATCGCCAATAAAATAGATTTGGTTTGAGGATCATCAGAAAGTAAATATTCATCAGTCACTTCCGGCTTGCCTTCTGTAATGGTACCTGTTTTATCCAGAATGATCGCATTGATTTGATGTGTCCGTTCAAGACTCTCCGCATCTTTTATGAGGATGCCTTGTTCTGCTCCTTTGCCTATGCCGACCATAATGGCGGTAGGCGTGGCCAGACCCAGGGCGCAAGGACAGGCGATGACCAACACAGTAACCATGGCCAGTAAAGCTTGCGTCAACGCATGGTCTCCGCCTAAGAAGAACCATATCCCAAAACTTAGTATGGAGACGCTGATCACAACAGGAACAAATATTCCGGCTACCTTGTCGACGAGCTTCTGCACGGGAGCTTTACTGCCTTGTGCTTCTTGTACCATTCTTATAATGTGTGCGAGCATGGTTTCACCACCTACTTTCTCCGCTTTGAATTTGAAGCTTCCTTTTTGATTGATGGTTCCGGCAAAGACTTTTGTGCCTGGTGTTTTTTCTACCGGAACGGGCTCTCCGCTGATCATGCTTTCATCTACAAAAGAGTGTCCCGAAATCAGTTCTCCGTCAACAGGTATTTGGTTACCCGGTTTTACGAGTAGAGTAGTTCCAACTTTTACATCGGCGATCGGCATTTCCATTTCATGCCCCCCTTCATGGACGACCACTACTGTCTTGGGTTGGAGTCCAATGAGTTTTTTGATGGCGGAAGAAGTATTTGTTTTTGCTTTTTCTTCTAATACTTTACCTAATAGAATAAAAGCTATTACTACAGCCGCCGCTTCAAAGTATACATGAGGATGCTGATTTCTTTGGTGCCAAAACTGAGGGTAAATGGTATTGAATGCGCTGAATAAAAAGGAAATACCCGTACTGAGTGCTACCAGCGTATCCATATTAGCAGAGCGGTGTGTGGCCTGTTTGTAGGCGTTTATAAAAAAATCCTTGCCGAAGTAAAACACAACAGGACTTGATAACAACATCATGACCCAATTCGCGTAAGGCATTTCCATAAAGAACATGCCGATCACCACGATGGGTATTGAGAGAAGTACTGCCCAGGTTGTTTTGTTTTTTAGGGCATTGTATTTCTGTTCATGGATTTCTGTTTTAAGGGCATGCATATCTTCCGTTTGGTCAATCAGAATATCATAACCTACAGATTGTATAGCGCCTTTGATGGCTGGTAGATCTGCTATACCAGGAATGTATTCTATCAAGGCTTCTGCATTGGCGTAATTGACAGAGGCGCTGATGACTCCTTTTTGAGATTTAGCCATGCTTTCCACACTTACCGCACAGGAGGCGCAACTCATGTTAAGAATAGGAAATGAATGTTTGGCAGTGATCACATCGTAACCGATGCTTTGAACGTCCTTGACAACCTGGCGAAAATCAGGGGCGCTGGTCTTAAATACTACAACTGCTTTCTGATTATTGAAGTCTACTTTGTGGGAAATAATTTCTGTGTTTTTGTCAAGTGTTTTGTCCACGATCAGTGCACAATGTTCGCTGTTCACACCTGATAAAGGTATTTCAAAAATCTCTTTCGTTTCCATAGTTTTCTATTCCCTAGTACAATAGTAAAGATAAGGAGAGCAGAGGCAACTATAGTTATAGAATTTTTGGTGGGAGTTATAAATTTATGTTAAATGCTGCTGATCGGTTTTCTTGAATTACCGTCTGACAAGGCTTTAAATGCCGTTGGAGTTAAGCCCGTTTCCTTTTTGAATTGTCCGGAAAGTGCCTGTAGACTGCTATAGTCTAAAAAATGAGCTATTTCCTTCATGCTTAATTCACCATAGGTAATAAGCTCTTTGATCCGTTCTGTTTTCTGCAATATTACAAACCGTTCAATGGATTTACCTTCTACAGAAGAAAAGAGTGAACTAAGGTGAGTGTATTCCATTTGAAGTTCCTTGCTGAGGTATTGGGAGAAATTGATATTCATTTCTGAAAATTTGCCATCGCGTATGCCTTCAATAATCAATATCTTTACCTTTTCAATGACTCTGGATTTTTTATCGTCTAATAATTCAAATCCATTGTTTTTTAAAGATGTTTTAATCTTCTGTAAATCCTCGCTTGTTGGAGCGGATTTCAGCTCTACTTTGCCCAACTCAATATGATGGATATCAAACCCTAGGGTACACAGTTCATCCGAAACTACTTTAATGCATCGGGGACAAACCATGTTTTTGATGTGTAGGATGGATTCCATAGCTATAAGAGTATAAGACTATATTGATACAATACTTTAGCGAAGCTTAAGTGCCACAATATTCTCCACATGATGTGTATGCGGAAACATATCCACCGGCTGCACCGTTTCAATATCATACTTCTCCGCCAGCAATTGCAGGTCACGCGCCTGAGTAGCCGGGTTGCAACTTACATACACAATACGTGGTGCGGCCAAACGTAATAATACATTGACAACATCCGTGTGCATGCCTACGCGAGGAGGATCTGTAATGATGACATCTGGTCTGCCATTGGCTTGTATGAATTCATCGGTAAAAATGTCTTTCATGTCACCGGCATAGAAGACCGTATTGTGGATGTTGTTGATCGAAGAATTCAGTTTCGCATCTTCAATCGCCATGGGAACAGATTCGATTCCTACTACTTTCTTCGCTTGATGCGCGACGAAGTTGGCTATGGTGCCGGTGCCGGTGTATAAATCGTACACGGTTTCTTCACCTGTTAACTTCGCCAGATTACGCGTCAGCTTATACAATTCATAAGCTTGTGAAGGATTGGTCTGATAAAAAGATTTCGGACTGATGCGGAAGGTCAAGGCTTCCATGTGTTCTTCGATGTAGCCTTTGCCTTTGTATAAGATAAGATCCTGGTCGTAGAGGGTATCGTTCTTTTTAAGGTTAATCGTATAATAAAGTGTACTGATTTCCGCGAAAGTATTGACAAGGTATTGACAAGTCTTTTCGATCCAATCGGGTTTATCTTCTCCGAATTGTACGATCAGCATAAATTCTCCTTTTTGTGTATTTCTAATCGTGAGGCCTCTTAAAAAACCTTCGTTCTTCATCAGATCGTAAAAAGGGTATTCGTTTTCCAGCATGAATGCTCTCATGCCGTTGCGGATTGCATTGGAAGGCTCTGCCTGGTGGTGGCATTGCTGGATGTCCAATACTTTGTCGAATCTGCCGGGTATGTGAAAGCCGATGGCATTGGGCTTTAGAGATTCCGGTGTGTTGATTTCATTAGTCGTAAACCAGCGTTTGTTGGAAACAGAGAAATCCAGTTTGTTGCGGTATCCTTTCTGGATGACAGAACCCAAAATAGGAGTGACTTCAGGGAGGGTCAATTTTCCAATGCGTTGCAAGGCATCTACCACTTGTTTTTGTTTGTGGTGCAATTGCACATCATAACTTAAATGCTGCAATTTACATCCGCCGCATACTCCAAAATGCTGGCAGAAGGGTTCAACCCTATCTTTAGATAAGCTATGAAACGCAATCGCTTTTGCTTCTAAATAGTTTTTATGTTTTTTATATACTTCCAAATCTACTACATCACCCGGGGCGGTGAATTCTGAAAAAATAACTTTACTATCATGTCTGCTTACACTTTTGCCTTCCGATCCGAGATCATCGATCGTGATATTGCTGAGAACAATCTTGCTGAATTTTTTACGCGCCATGGTTGTGTTTTACGATCCGCAAGTTAGGATATTTTGAGGTATTATAAAGAAGGTGCGGAGGTTAGTTGTAAAGGTCTTCGCACAAGAAGGCCGTGCTGGCGCAAGATTTTATCTTGTGCCTTTTATCTTTTATCGCATTTTGCGCGGGGCTTATAGTTAATTTACAGCCGTTTGTTTTATGCGATTCCCGAGCGAATGCTCTATGTCATGTTAGCCACAAGATAAAATCTTGCGCCAGCAGAGAATGATAAAAAATCAATATAAGTTTAACGTGCTGCGTGAGGGATAGTAGCGGAAAGCCCACAGCGAGCAATTATGCTAAATTCAGGACAAAAGATTGGTTCCGAGCGAGGACTTGAAGCGGATAGCCCGACCCGAAGGGGCACGCCCAAATTCCGAACATAAGCCATCAAGATTCACCTTTAAACTTTCAGAAAAAAATACTTTAATCTACTCAAACACAAGACTTACAACTAATAAACATCCTCAAAACCCCTTAAAATGAAAGTTATGACACTTTAAATCCTATAATCTTTTCATGAAAAAAACGTTGGAAACTTTTTACATATTGAAAGTTTCCTTAGTTTTACTCCATGGATCAAGAATTAGAAACAGGGGAGCGCATCTTAATTGAGGCAGAACAATTGTTTTTCCGCTATGGGGTGAAGTCTATTACCATGGACGAAATCGCGACTCATCTGGGAATTTCTAAAAAAACCATTTACCAGTTTTACAAGGATAAAAAAGAATTGGTGTATAAAGTGGTAGAGGCCAGGATTCAAAAGCAACAAGGTGAGATCGATGAAATCGCTGAAGTCGCCATTGATCCGGTGCATGAAGTTCTCTTGACAAGCGATTGGCTGAAGAATGTTTTTCAAAACATGAATCCCTTTTTATTAATGGAAGTACAGAAGTATTATCCGAGAGCCTACAGTGTTTTTCAGACTCATCGCGATAAATGTATTTTCTGCAACATTTTCAATAATATCAAGAAGGGCATCGAAAGTGGCTTATACCGCGCCGGCATTGATGTAGATACGATCGCCAGATTGAGAATGGTATGTATCGACGCGGCTTTTAATCCGGAAAATTTCCCTTTGGCCAAGAAAAACCTGAATGAATTGCAAATTCAATTGATCGAGCATTTTCTCTATGGCATATGTACGCTAAAGGGACACAAGTTAATTAATAAGTACAAACAGATTAAAGAAGAGGAATAGTTATGAAAAAACGACTTATCGCGCTGGCTGCGTTTGTGATAACGAGCTTTTTGTCGGTGCAGACTGCCTGGTCTCAAACGACGGGGCAATATACCTTGCAGCAATGCATTGATATTGCGCTTAAGAATTTTGGAGATGTAAAGAACGCAGAGCTTGATGTGAAATCGGCGGATGCAAAGGTGGGAGAAATCAGAGGCGCTGGTTTACCTCAGTTGACAGCTAATGCCAGCCTGACTGACAATCCGGAACTGCAAAGAATGTTCATGCAGGGATCAAATGCTGTCGCTTTTATGCCGGGTGCTCCATTGGAACCGAATAAAGTGTATGCTTTCCCAAACTTCTTTCAGTTGCGTTCTTCCGGTGACATGAATTTGGGATTGAATCAATTGCTTTTCGATGGTACTTATATCTTAGGATTGAAAGCTTCCAAAGTATATAAAGATCTTGCAAGCAAATCCCTGGTGCAAACAAAAATCGCGGTGGTGGAGAATGTCACCAAGTCATTCTATTTAGTATTGATCAATAAAGAACAATTGGAGTTGATCAATGCCAACGTGTCTCGTTTGGATACCTTGTTGAACAGTACAAAAGCTTACCGCAAAGAAGGCTTTATGGAAGACATTG
>JAQZBV010000057.1 GCA_029237685.1 Cytophagaceae bacterium
TACAGAAAACAACATCAACTTCAATTCTATCAACCGCTGGGATCAAAACAGCAGCCCTTCCAACGCGGATGCCAGTACAGGTATTGAATATATAGTATGTACCCTACCAGTTTATAACCATTCTGTAATTTATAAAAGAACAAATTTCACTTGTGGACTTTATCAGATAGACATAACAGGAAACGACGATGCTGCAAGTATGCTGATCGATGGAGTGACTGTGTGGAGCAGAGCTTTTGCAAGTGGCGCATTAGTATCTAATGCCTGGACAGGTTATCTGGAACCTACTTCTACGGTGGAATTCAGGTGGCAGGAAAATGGAGGTCAGTCTTATGGACGATTGAATATAAATACGAGTACAGCAACACCAACAGCGCTTTTAAAAACTGCAGGGACCAACTGCACCAGTTTTACAGCCAACTGGATAGGCATCAATAACAGTACAACTTATTTTATAGATGTAGCATCCGATGCCGCGTTTACGTCTATTTTACCGGGTTATAATAATTTAAACACGGGCAATGTCACAAGTCAATTGATATCCGGTCTTACTATTGGTACAGAATATTTCTACAGAGTAAGAGCAAGCAATGCTACGTGTGGATTGACCACAGGAAATTCGAATGTCATATCCAATCTAATTGCTCTTTCACCAGCAGGTCCGCTTACGATATGCCAGGGAGAAACGGTTACACTCACAGCTAGCAATTCTTCCAATTATACCTGGTCTCCGGCAACTGGCCTTAGTGCCACCAATACAGCTGTTGTGAACGCCTCTCCTACCGTTACAACAACCTATACAGTTACGAGCACAGACGACCTCGGTTGTTCCAATAGTCAATCCATAACCGTGAACGTCAATCCTACATTCGGCACGCCATCTGTGTTCGGAAACGGAGTATGGAATGCCTATGCTTATAACGGCAATAACTTTAATCAATATTACGGAACCTATTCAGAAAATAATTTATCGTTCAACACTACTACCCGTTGGGCCGCCGGTCAAAGCCCTTCCACGGCGAATGCTTCTTCTGGAAACGCCTATACAGGATGTCCTGTCCCTGTTGATCAGCATTCGATGACCTATAAGAGAACTAATTTTGCCTGTGGCTTGTATCAGATCGACATTAGCAATCACGATGATGATGCCGCACTATTTGTAGATGGCGTGCAGGTATGGATACACAATGGCTGTTGCGATGCGCACAACAATGTTTGGAAAGGATTTCTCAACGCATCTTCTACGGTGGAGTTCAGGTGGAGAGAATATGGTGGTAATTCTGTGGGACAAGTTTCCATCAATCCTGTTGCCGTACCCGTTTCAGTGATGGCTTCAGCGGGAGCTGACTGTACAGAGATGACAGCCAATTGGGTGAGTGTGAACAATAGCACCCATTATTTTCTGGACGTAGCCACTGATGCTGCCTTCACTTCCTTTGTTTCAGAATTTAACAATTTAAATGTAGGTAATGTAGCAGCATATACAGTAACGGGTCTTACACCGGGTACGATTTATTATTACAGAGTACGCGCTGCCAATACAGGATGCGGTCTTATAAGCGGCAATTCTAATACCACCACCACTCAAGTACAGGTATCTTCATCTACCGTGGTGATTTGCGACGGAGGATCTGCTGTATTGACAGCCAGCAACGCCTCTACTTATTCCTGGTCTCCTGCTACGGGCTTAAGTTCGACTACAGGTTCCAGTGTAACGGCTTCTCCTACTGCTAACACGGTCTACACGGTAATTGGAACCACTGCGGGAGGTTGTACTACATTAAATACCATCACCGTGATTGCCGATACCGTTGGCAATCCAGCAACATTTGGAGATGGATTCTGGAATGTCTATTGTTACAACAATACTTCCTTTACTGCTTATAGAGGGAAATATACAGAAAACAGCCTTTCATTCAATTCCACTAATCGATGGGCACAGGGCGTATCCCCTTCTTCCGCTAATGCAACAGGAGGAGATCCATATTCCGGATGCCCGGTGAATAATGATTACCACGGGGTAAGTTACAAACGTACTAATTTCGCATGCGGTCAATACCAAATTGACGTAGCCTCTCATGATGACGTTCTAACATCCACCTCTACTGTTGAATTCAGGTGGTTAGACAATACAGGAAGTTCCTACGGGGCCTTAACGATGACAACCGTTACTACTTCTCCTGCTGCATTTACAACCGGGCCATTAACCGTCTGTCAGGGTGTCAATAATTTAACTTATACCGTACCACCGGTTAATGGAGCCACATCTTATACCTGGTCTTATGGAGGATCAGGAGCCACCATTATAGGTACATCAAACAGCGTTGCGATCAGTTATTCAATTGCTGCAACATCGGGTACATTAAGTGTCCTTGCCAACCATAACTGCGGTGCATCTACTGCTTCACGTACCATAACTATTACGGTTAATCCTCTGCCAGGACAACCCGGTGTCTTTACAACAGGACCATCTGTGGTATGTCAGGGACAAACAGCTGTTGCCTACACTTCGAGCGCTGCAACCAATGCAACATCCTACACCTGGACATTCCCCGGAGGCACAGGTGCGACCTTTACCGGAACCACATTTACAACTAATGCCTCCTTCTCTTCTGTGGCCACCTCTGGTACTGTAACGCTTACTGCGAATAATGCTTGTGGCCCAACTCTAACACCAAGAACGATTGCCGTAACTGTTAACCCTACACCCTACATCACAGCTGGAAGCAACAGCCCTGTATGCCATGGAACTTCGTTAAACTTAACAGCAAGTACCGTTGCGAGTGCAACCTATGCCTGGACAGGTCCGAATAGCTTTACATCTTCTTCTCAAAACCCTAATCTTACCTACGCAACAGCCGCCGCAGGAACGTACAACGTGATGGCTACTCTTGGAACTTGTACATCTCCTGCTTCTACAGTTGTCACATCGAGCACTACGGGGCTGTGGGTTGGAACTACGTCTACGGATTGGAACACCACCACCAATTGGTGTAACTATGCAGTTCCCGGTACCAGTACGGATGTCATCATTCCTTCAGTTGTCAATATGCCAGTCATTTCCGGTACAGCCAATGTTAGACTATTAACCATCAACACTGCGGCAGTATTGACAAAAGCCCCTACAGGTATTCTAAACGTTTATGGTAACTTTAACAACAACGGAGCCTTTACCGACAATGGAATTTACACTAATACTGGCAGCGTAATCTTCCGAGGCGGCACCGCACAAAACATCAATGGTGCAACTACTTTCAATAACCTGACCATTAACAATACCAATGGTGTTAACCTAAACAGTGCCACTACCGTGAATGGAATATTAACGCTTACCGCCGGAACATTTGCAACCAACGGTAACTTGAATCAAAATCTCTACGATGGAGCCATTGCAGGAACAGGTACAGGTACAACCACCGGTACCATCCGCTTCTTCAAAACAATATGGGGAGATAGATACCATTACTTGTCATCACCGATCAGCGGAAGCTCGGTATCAGAATGGAACGACAACGTCACCATGAAATTCGGACCCACGGCCTATAACTTATACACCTACGATGAAACAGTACCGGATACTAATAAATTAGTCGGATGGACTACTGTGACATCAAATGCCACTACGCTTCAAAACATGACCGGTTATGCCTTATATTTCCCACGATGGACGTATAATACATTACTAGACATGAATGGGTCGTATACACATGGTACTACTTTCTCCAAAAGTTTAACGAATACTCCATCCACAAGACCATTCAATAAACCGGCATCAGATGGATGGAACTTTGTAGGAAACCCTTACCCTTCTACCATCGACTGGAAATCCGCTACAGGTTGGACGAAGACAAACATTACCGATGCCATTTATACGTGGGATGGGAGAACGAATAAATATGTATCCTTTGTTAACAATGTGGGCAGCAATGGAGGTACCCGATACATAGGATCCATGCAAGGCTTCTTCGTTAAAGTAGCAGGACCAGGCACCGGTACATTAGCAATGACCAATGCCGTGCGTACAACCTCTATCTTGTACGATGTATGGAGAACAGAAGAAGAAATAGGCGATATCTTTAGATTGACAGCGGCCAGTGGTGAGTTCAGTGACGAAACAGTGATTCGCTTTAAAGCCGATGCTACAAATGCATTTGATAACGATCTTGATGCCTACAAACTGCTGAACGGAGGTTCATCCCCTTCTCTTTACTCTATTTCAGGTGACGTGGATTATTCCATCAATAGTTTACCCAACAACATGGTCGAGAAAACCATACCTCTCTCCATCATTACCGGATTTGCCGGTAGGTATACCTTTACTGCCGACTTCTCTGAATTTGAAGGAGAACAAAGTATATGGTTAGAAGATAGACTGCTCGGCACTTTGCAAAACTTAAGAGAAGATAAAGTCTATAGTGTTAACCTGGACAAAAGCAGCATAGAAGGAAGGTTCTTCATTCAATACAGAAATCAGGGACTAGGAACGGTAACAGGGAATACAGGGCAGTCAGCAAGCAACGGCATTGAGATCAGTGCATACCTTCAAACAGTATCTGTTCTTTTCCCTAACAGTAATGGAAAAGCGAACATCATCGTGTTAGATGCCTTAGGCAAAAAAGTATACGAAGAAAACAATACAGACTTCTCTTCTGGAAAAACAGACCTTACACTTCCTGTTTCTTCAGGCATTTACATCGTCCGAGTGAGTACAGCCAACGCCACTACTTCTCAGCAAGTTTACCTGACCAAATAAGTCTTATAAACATCTTTGAGTCAGAGCAAGAGTATGAGCATTTTCTGCTTCATGCTCTTGCTCTTGCTGTTTATAGTCTGCACAAATTATTTATATTTGAGCATGAGAATACAGGATATAATACAGCAGCTGGAACAATGGGCCCCCAAGTCCTTTCAGGAAAGTTATGACAACTGCGGCATCCAGGCCGGCAATGGAAGCCATGAGCTTACAGGCGTGCTCATCAGTCTGGATGTAACAGAAAAAGTCATCGATGAGGCCATTCAACGCCAGTGCAACCTGATTGTTTCTCACCATCCCCTTTTGTTTAAAGGCGTTAAAAGTATCACCGGCAAAAATGACATCGAGCGTTGCCTCATCAAGGCCATTAAACACGACATCACACTTTACGCCATCCATACCAACCTGGACCATGTTCCCAATGGTGTAAACTATAAAATCTGCCAACTGCTTGAACTGACTCATCTCCATACATTGGCACCCAAATCAGGATTGCTTTCCAAACTCGTCACCTATGTACCGATGGAAGATAAAGAAAATGTTTTGACCGCTTTGTTTGCGGCCGGAGCGGGCGAAATAGGCAACTATTCTTCCTGTGCCTTTCGCACAGTTGGAATAGGTTCTTTCAAGCCCAATACTTCTGCCAAACCGGTTATTGGGGAAATCAATAAGTTGGAGCAGGTAGAAGAAACCAAAATAGAAACCATTTTTCCAACTCACCTTCAAGCCTCCATTGTATCCGCTTTGAAAAAAGCGCACCCCTATGAAGAAGTAGCTTTCGACATCTTTGCTTTGCAAAACGACTGGGAGACGATCGGTGCCGGAATGTATGGCATGCTACCCAAACCAATGACTATCAACGAGTTTAACTCTCATTTAAAAGTAAAAATGAACTTAAAGACCTTTAAGTATACCTCTTCTTTTCAGGGGAAAATAGAAAAAGTGGCGGTCTGCGGAGGCAGTGGTAGCTTTTTGTTGAAAAACGCCTTGTCCATAGGTGCACAGGCCTTTGTAACGGCAGATTTCAAATACCATGAGTTTTTTGATGCCGAAGATAAGATCCTGGTGGCCGATATCGGACATTATGAGAGCGAAGTGTATACAAAAGATTTGATTTATGACTATTTGAAAGAAAAATTTAGTAATATTGCAGTTCTAATTTCTGAAATAAACACGAATCCAATACATTACTATAGCTAATTAAATGGAAAACCTGACGATCGCTCAAAAACTCGAAGCACTTGTAAAACTTCAAAGCATTGATTCTAAAATTGATGAAATCAAAATAATCAGAGGAGATTTACCCGAAGAAGTAAGAGATTTAGAAGATGAATTAGCAGGCTATGAAACACGCCTTTCTAAATACGAAAAAGATATTGCTGCACTTGACGAAACCATCAAAGGTTACAAGCAAGGAATTAAAGACTCTGAAAAGTTGATCAAGAAATACGAAGAGCAACAGAAGAACGTTCGTAACAATCGCGAGTACGACGCCATCACCAAGGAAGTGGAATTGCAGCAGTTGGAAATGCAAGTCTTTGAAAAGAAAATCAAAGAATCATTGCAACAAGGTGAATTCAAAAAAGCGGACATCGAAAAAACTCAGGCGTCTTTATCTGACAGACAAAAAGATTTGAAAAACAAGCAAGGCGAATTGCAAGTGATCATTGAAGAAAGTCAGGACGAAGAAGCGAAATTGGTGAAAGACCGCGAAAAAGCGACCAAACAAATTGAAGACCGTTTGTTGCTTTCTTACGATAAATTGAGAAGCAATGTAGCAAACGGTTTAGCTGTTGTTTCTGTCAAAAGAGATGCTTGCGGCGGTTGCTTCAACACCGTGCCTCCACAAAGACAAGCGGAGATCCGCGACAGAAAGAAAATCATTGTGTGCGAACACTGCGGTCGTATCTTGGCCAACGTTGAAATGGTTTTAGTAGAAGCTAAAAAATAATTGAAAGCGATAGCGCTCCAAAATAAAATCAAAAGCTCAAGGGTGTATACATATTGTTTACACCCTTTGTTTTTTATTGCCTTTTTTCTCCTTTGTTGCCGTCCTGTCAATGCTCAACATTACGACTTCAACCCTACCCTTCAGAAAGCCTATCACAGCATACTGAAGCTGCACTACCAGGAAGCTTCAGCGCTCCTTGATCAGCAGTTAAAAACGGTACCGAATCATGCCATCGCCTTGTACCTGAAAAACTTCAATGATATTCTTCCCATCTTTATACAAGAAGATAAAAGCGCATATTCAAAAATATCATCCAAAGAAAAACCACTGCTCAATATCCTTTCCAAACTTCCTGATACATCACCTTATTACTACTTCACACAAGCAGAAGTCAAATTGCATTGGGGACTGTTGAAACTCAAATTTGGAGACTATGCTGCCTCTGCATTAAATGTCAGAGCCGCCTATAAATTGCTCGATGAAGGATTAAAGAAATACCCGGATTTTGTTCCCCTGCAAAAATCGATGGCTTTACTCAAGATCATCATAGGTGCCATTCCTGAACATTACACCTGGCTCTCTGACCTCGTAGGGCTGTATGGCAACATGAATAAAGGCATACAGGAGCTTACTGTTATTGCTACAGGAACTACTATTTACCATACCGAAGCAAAGCTCTGGCTGATCCTGTGTGAACATTACATCATGGGCCAAACCGATAAGATGGACATGATCAACAGTCTGAGTAAATCGAATCCTGAAAACGTGCTGTTCAATTTTCTTCAAGTATCCTTGCTGATACACGATGCACACAGCGAAACCGCATTGTCTTATTATACCAATAAACAAATCGATGCAGAAGCTTTCGCGCTCATTCCTTCCCTGCACTACATGCAGGGTGAAATTTACCTGCAAAAAGGATTGTATACACAAGCGATTGCGTGCTTCCAACGCTACATACAAACCTATAAAGGACAAGCCTACATCAAGGATTCTTATTTTAAGATTTTTCTGGCCTACTGGCTCCTTGGAAACGACAAAGAGGCGAAGCGTTACAAAGCGCTCACACTAAGCAAAGGCTCTACTAAAAACGATAGCGATAAGCAAGCTGAAAAGATGGCCGGCAAAACATCCTTGCCGGATAAAAACATCTACCGCATCCGACTCATGAGCGATGGCGGTTACCTTAAAGAAGCATTGGAGTTGAGCGAAAAAATGGATCGGCATACCTTTACCAATCCAACAGATAATATAGAGTTTACTTACCGTAAGGCACGTTTGTATCACAAATCGATGGACATTGAACGGGCCATCATGCTGTACACTCAAACCATCGAGGCAAGTGCTAAAACCAACGATTACTTTGCACCCAACTCTTGTTTGCAATTGGGCTACATCTACCGTAACCTTGATCAAAACGACAAAGCACGTGTTTACTTTAAAAAGGTATTTAACTACAGTAAATATGAATACCAAGAAACCATTGAAAGCAAAGCCAAAGCCGGCCTTTCCAGTTTAGAAAAATGATTGTTCCACAAGTGTTATCCAGTCAACTTTTGCTGGCACATGCGGCGGCTCATTTTGACACGTACAGCTATCTCAATGGAAACCATATTGCCTATCCGCATGGAGCCTTTCCCAGGCTCATAGGCATGGGCATCCGGGACGAATACGTGGCGTATCACGAAAGTGACTTTTCCTGGACCGCTATGAACGCTTTCATTCAAAAGCACAAAGGTAACTACCTGCTGAGTTATATCAATTACGGACTGAAGAATCGAATCGAACAATTGACCGTCAAGGACAATGATCCCTTAGAATTTCCTTTGGTTCACTTTTATGTCCCTCTATATTTGTTTATACAGGAAGGGACTCAACCCTGGAAAGCTTATGACAAAGCCTCGGAGGAATTGCTGCCAAGTCTGAACACTGAATCGCATCCTCGTTCTGCTCAACCTCAGCAAGCACTAGCCTCCTCTCCTGTTGCACAATTCTCACACGACGAATACATAAGCGTTATACAACGCATCAAATCAGAATTGGCAAAAGGAAATATTTATGAAATCAATTTCTGCAACAGTTATAAGGGAAGCTTTCATCAACTGGATTATAGTGCGCTTTACAAACAGCTGAACAGCATTTCTCCGATGCCCTTCTCTGCGCTTTATAAACATAAAACACATGTCTTGCTCTCCGCTTCACCGGAGCGGTTCCTTCAAAAGAAAAACAACCGTTTGATCAGCCAGCCCATCAAAGGAACGGCAGGCAGATTGGCAGATTCGAGCCAGGATGAACGGCAAAAATCACAACTCGAAAACTCACTGAAAGAGCGCACAGAAAACATCATGATTGTTGACCTAGTGCGCAATGACCTGTCAAAAGTCTGCACAGGAGGAAGTGTGGTCGTAGAAGAATTGTGCAAAGTGTATACGTTTGAAAAAGTACACCAGATGATTTCCACCATTACAGGAGAATTGGAAAAATCTGAGATTACTTTTTCGGAGCTGCTGCAGGCACTCTTCCCCATGGGCAGCATGACTGGCGCTCCCAAGCTCAAGGCCATGCAGCTGATCGATGAACTGGAACACGAAGACCGTGGATTATTTTCAGGCACCGTGGGATACATTCAGCCCAATGGAGATTTTGATTTCAATGTCATCATCCGAAGTCTTCTGCTCAATGAAGAAAAAGGATTATATAAATTCCATGCGGGCAGCGCCATCACCATGGCTTCGGATGCAGAGTTGGAATATCAGGAATGTGATGTGAAGACATTACCGATAAGAATGTTATTGAAAAAAATTGTTGGTTAATTAATATTGTTGTTGTTGTTTTTTTTTTGGGAATGCATAGGAATGGGCATTCCCGCCAAATCATCTTCCTACTTTATACAATTTTTATAGTGGCGGTCGGGCTCTCGCTCCAAGTCCGCCTTCCCTCATTCCTGCGCACTTCGGGCTTTCCACTCGATCCCTAATGCAAAATCATTACTGAATACTGAGCGCGTTAGGGATTGAGCCATTGTCTGAGCTCTTCCCGCTTTTTCAGCGGGAAAGCGAGTGGCGAAAGCCCGGCCCGCAGGGAACGCCCAATCATTATGCTGCTCTGCTTTTGTCATCCTAATTAACCAACCAAACCTAATCTTCCTCTTTCTTCTAAGTCTAATTAGTAATTCGCAAAAAATAAATCTCTTTCAAAACAGAAAACCACTAACTACCAGACATTTGAGCGATAAGACCAATCTCGCATTTGTCCTTTTGAATTTGGACTTTCTGCCTTTCGATTCCTATCTTTGACATTCTTAGAATTCAAACAATTAACCTTTTCATAAAACAATGAGCAAAATCAAAGTTGCAAATCCCGTAGTGGAACTTGATGGTGATGAAATGACACGCATCATTTGGAAATTCATCAAAGACAAACTTATCCTTCCTTACCTGGAAGTAGACATTAAATACTACGATTTGGGAATGGAAAATCGTGATGCAACAAACGATCAGGTAACGATCGATTCTGCTGAAGCCATTAAAAAATACAATGTTGGAATCAAATGTGCGACTATTACTCCTGATGAAGCACGTGTAAAAGAATTCAACCTGAAACAAATGTGGAAATCACCAAACGGCACCATCCGTAACATCTTGGATGGTACAGTATTCCGTGAGCCGATCATTTGTGCTAACGTTCCTCGTTTGGTACCGAACTGGACTGCTCCTATCTGTGTAGGCCGTCACGCATTCGGTGATCAATACCGCGCGACTGATTTCTTGGTTCCTGGAAAAGGGAAATTGACGATGAAATTCGAAGGCGAAGATGGAAAAGTACAAGAGTACGACATCTTCAACTTCAAAGGTGCCGGTATCGCTATGGGTATGTACAACACAGATGAATCCATCATCGGTTTTGCTCACTCTTGTTTCAATCAGGCATTGAGCAAAAAATGGCCATTGTACCTTTCTACAAAAAACACCATCCTTAAAAAATACGACGGTCGTTTCAAAGACATCTTTGAAGAGATCTATCAAGCCGATTACAAATCTAAGTTTGAAGCATTGGGTATCGTATACGAACACCGTTTGATCGATGACATGGTGGCGTCTGCTTTGAAGTGGAACGGTAACTTCGTTTGGGCTTGTAAAAACTATGACGGTGACGTGCAATCTGACTCCGTAGCACAAGGCTTCGGTTCATTAGGTTTGATGACTTCTGTATTGATTACGCCAGATGGTAAAACAATGGAAGCAGAAGCTGCTCACGGTACAGTAACGCGTCACTACAGAGATCACCAAGCTGGTAAGCCTACTTCTACCAACCCATTGGCGTCTATCTTCGCCTGGACAAGAGGTTTGGAATTCAGAGGCAAATTGGACAACAATGCAGAGTTGATCAAATTCTGTCAGACTTTGGAAAAAGTTTGTGTTGCTACTGTTGAAAGCGGCAAGATGACCAAAGACTTAGCGGTATGTATCCACGGAAATAAAGTGACTTTGGGTAAAGACTACCTGAACACAGAAGATTTCCTGGCTGCTATTGATGACAACTTGAAAAAAGCATTAGCTTAAATTTTTAAAGGGCTTGGATCAAACCAAGCCCTTTTTTTACGTTTTTTATGTAGTATCGGCAAACGAAAGACTTACATTTTTATCGTAAAATAAGAGTAATTAGGCTTTTACAAGATAAAAAAAAACGCTTCGAACAAAAGCGTTTTTTTTATGTTCTATGAGTCAAAATAAGCAGCCAAAAGTCTAATGGTGTTCCACCATTTTAGTATTTTTGTCTCTAGTATCCCATTTTCTTAACTACTATTTTTACAATGCAGAAGCACTACGATGTTGTCATCCCTGGAGGCGGTCTTGCCGGACTAACCCTTTCTATTCAACTCAAAAACGCAAACCCAAACATTTCTATTTTAGTATTAGAAAGACGCGAAAGCAGTGCAGAAGCGGCTGCTCATAAAGTGGGTGAATCCACGGTTGAACTGGGCACCCATTACTTACGTGAAGTACTGAATTTGAAAGGTTACCTCGAAGAACACGAATTGCCTAAACACGGACTTCGTTTTTTCTTCAAAACAGAAACGAAACAAGATATCACTGAACGCGTTGAACTGGGACCAAGAGAACGTCTGCCTGTTCCTAGTCATCAGCTGGACAGAGGTACGTTGGAGAACTACCTGGCCAAACTCACCCAAGAAAAAGGAACGGAATTGATATTGGGTGCACGTGCCAAATCTGTAGAGTTGTCTCCTGAAGGACATACACTCACCTATTATAATACCGACGAAGAAGAATTTACCGTAACCGCCAAATGGATCGCTGATGCGACAGGGCGTGGCAGTTTCCTCAAGAGAAAACTAGGATTTAGCAAACCGATGGATCACGCCGTAAATGCGGTATGGTTTAGATTAAAAGGGGTTATAGATATCGACGATTGGTCAGACAAACAAGATTGGAAAACCTATCTGAAGCCTGGCTTACGTTATTTAAGCACAGTCCACTTTATGGACAAAGGCTATTGGGTGTGGGTGATTCCATTGGGATCTAAAAACACCAGTATTGGTATTGTAGCAGACCCTGCGGTGCATCCTTTTGACACCTTCAATACGTACGAAAAGGCTATGGAATGGCTGAAGGTTAACGAACCTTTATGCTATACCAAACTTAGCAATCCGGATGATGTATTGGATTTTAAATTCCTGAAACACTACGCGCACCATAGCGAAAGAATTTATTCAGCTGATCGCTGGGCCGTAACTGGTGAAGCGGGAGCTTTCTTAGATCCTTTGTATTCTCCGGGTACCGACTTTATCTCTATGAACAACGGTTGGTTGTCAGACCTGATCCTGCGTGACCTGGACGGTGAAGACATAGGTCTCCGAGCAGAGATCTATGAGAAGACACACCTTACCATCGTGGACAACTGGATTCCTGTTTATCAAAACAAATACCTGTTGATGGGCTCCGCTCAGATCATGGTAGTAAAAATATTCTGGGATTGGGCAGTGTATTGGTCGGTATCGGCGCCGTTGTATACGAACAATGCCTTGACTGATCTTCGCTTGTTGAAAGAATTGTTCTCTAAACAAGACAGCTTAGGACGCAAGTTTGGTGCCTTAAACAAGAAGGTACAGGACCTATACCTCGCCTGGTTGCCGCACGATAACAAGATCTTTAAAAACCGTTACATCGATCCGTTTGATTTGGCCTTCCTGCGCAAGTTTCAACAAGGCATCGATGTGCAACACGAAAGAAACGATTTCGCGAAAAAGATTGGAGAGAATGTTGAGCTCTTGGAAAAAGTGGCTGCGGAGATCTTCCGTTTGGTGAGTGCACAAGTAAACGGCACCTCCAGAGATATTCCTGTTAACCCTTATGAAATGGACCTCAGCAACCCGGGAGCCATGAGCACCAACCTGCACGAAAGAGATCCGGAGATCGTCAAAGATGTGGAAGTGATGTGGTTTTATGATAAAGAACCAGTAACGGTGTGAACAGAGAACTGAAAACTGAGAACTGAATAATTAGAAATAAAAAGAGTCACGCCATAGTAATAGCGTGACTCTTTTATTATGATTAAATACTGTTCTCTGTTTTCAGCTTTCAGTTCTCTGTTTTCAGCTTTCAGCTTTCAGTTCTCTGTTTTCAGTTTTCAGTTCTCTATTTTCAGTTTTCAGTTTTCAGTTTTCTCATTCAAGTATAATTTCATCCACAAACAACCAAGCCTTATTCCCTTCGCCTGTAAAGCCCGGAGGGATGGTTTTACAGAAGATTTTCAGTTTCACAAAACGAGTGGTCACTGCCAAAGGAATAGAGGTATGAACAAGCTCTTCCTTCGAAACCGGAAGTTCTTTATCTAACATCTTATTGTACACTCTCCCATCTCCTGACTGAGAGACTTCCACTTTATCGGCCTGGTGTACCCAACTGCCGGTATTGTTTAAACTGTTAAAGCTAAGCGATGACAATTTCGTATTGTTGCCCAGATCAATAATGATCTCCAGGTTTTGTCCTTCATAGCCTACCCACTGTCCGTCTGCATAACTGGCAGATCCGGTCAATCCGTTGATTAGGGCTTTCGATCCGTCTTTTGCAGCGTATTTAGAACTGGGTTGTGTTTGATAAGTTAAATCCGTACCGATGGCTTTGTGTACTACGAACTTTTTCTCGGACACATCTCCCACTGGTGTATTCAGATCGTACACCACAGCTTTGATAATAGAGGTCTTTCCTATTTTTACTGGCTTGGTATATAAAAGCGAACGGGATGAAGGTTCAGATCCGTCCAAGGTATAACGGATGCGATGTTGCGGACGCATCGTAGAAAGAATCAACTGCAAGCTGTCTTGTCCCAGCGAAGTATGCGACTCCATAGTTACATGATAAAACTTACCACTCTTGATCATTTGTATACCTTCTAATAAAGGAGCATAGTAAATCAAGGAATCTCTTTTGACCACGCTCCAAGTCGTGAACATGTGTCCCAACATGTTGGGGTTTTCAAATTGGTAAGAATATTTAATCAAAGCCTTTACCGCATCTATTTTTTGGTAACTGCAAGGCAATACTTTAAATCCCTTTTCTAAAAACATGGGAATGGATGGATAGGCATCCATAGGCTCGTAATGCCAGTCACAAAGCACAATGTCTTTCGGAATACTATCTACAGCAGCTGCTGTGCCATTGAGAGAGGATTCCCACTCACCAAATTTATACTGCGTGCCATCGATCAGTCGATCGGCCCACATGTACAATTGCTTGCCTTGTTTCTTGGTAAAATAATCGTGAAAGTCATTGACTACTTTTGCATACACGGTGGCAGGATCTCTGTCACGGGTGGAGGGTGCATGTTCAGAACCGATCAGGAACACTTCATCCATCCCCATGTGTAACCCATCTGCATGAAAAGCATCTAAAATTTCATCAATCAGTGGAAATACAATCTCATTCACTCTTGGATTATAGGGATCCCATTCTCTGCAGTAAATGCCTTCATTGTTTGGAAAAGCACCCGGTGTCAAATCCAACTCCGGATAGACTTTTAATAAAGCGAAGGTATACTGTGCCCAGGATTGATGGCCCAGGGACTGGAACTGCGGTACGATACGAATACCATATTGCTTGCAAATAGAAGCGAACGCATCCGCACCCTTTTTGCTGATGACATCGTTGCTGCCGCGCAATTCAGGATGTGATACAAACTCAAAATTATAATCAACTTCTAAAAAGATAAGGTTGATTCCTTCCGCTGCCAAAGCAGGTATGCGCTCGCCTAACTCTGCTATATCAGCATCCGAATTATAGCCGAGCAAATGGATGGCAATCACTTTATGCGTCGTGTCTCTTTGTTCAAAGGCGAATGCCGATGAATGCAAAAATAGTACTAAAATAAGCCATCTTATTATTTTCATACCATTCAATTTAAGTGTTAAGTTGTAAGTAATAAGTAAAAGAAACTTATCACTTACAACTTATTACTGACTACTTATTGGAATAAACAAACGGCACTTTCAAATCACCGACCTGTATTTCAAAATCACCATCCTCCGTGATCCACTTCATGTCATTGCCAACAAACGCTAAGTCTTGCTTAGCAATTTTAAAGCTTAACGTTTTTTGTTCGCCTGCTTTCAATTCTACTTTTTCAAAACGCTTCAATCTTTTCACCGAAGGAGTAATGCTCGCATATAAATCTTTAGAATACACCTGTACCACTTCTTTCCCTGTTCTGATACCTGTATTTGCTACGGTTACAGAAATGGTCAAGGTATCATTTCCTCCTAGTGTATTGGCGTTCAATTTCAAGTCAGAATACTTGAATGAAGTATAGCTCAGTCCTTGTCCAAAGTGATACTGTGAGTTAACGGCGGTAAAGTTATAATCAATATCCTTTTCCTCTGAAAACTTATGGTCATAAGTAAACAAAGAAGCAGTACGTCTAGGATAAGTAAACGGCAGTTTACCGCTTGGGTTCACTTCTCCACACAAAACATCCGCTACCGCTCTTCCGCCTTCATCTCCCGGTAGATAAGCCATCACTACGGCAGAAGCATACTCTTCAATGTCATGAATGATCAACGGACGATTGAACGATAAAACGAAAACTAAAGGTTTACCTGATTTTGCCAAGGCTTTTACCAGGTCTTTCTGTGCTTGTTTTAAATTCAGATCCTGTATGTCTCCTGGTTTTTCTACGGAAGGTTCTTCAGCTAAACAGACAATAATATAATCTGCACCTTTAGAAGCTGCAACTGCTTTAGCCGTATTGATGTCTTTGTCAATCGTCGTACCTTCTACATACGTTACTTTGTCTTTGCCGATGTTATCCTGTAAGGCTTGCAGAATGGTTTTCTTACCTGCTGTATGAAAAGAGGTATCCGCTCCCTGCCACGTGTGCGTCCAGCCGCCGTTTAACGTATTGAGATTGTTTGCTCCTGGACCTACGACCAACACTTTTTTACCATTGGCAATCGGTAAAATACTATCGGTATTTTTCAATAATGTGATGGCTTCAGAAGCAGCTTCATAACTAGCCTGTGCGAATTCCGCGGAACCGAATTTAGGATATCGTTCTTTAGGATAGAAAGGATGTTCGAATAAGCCCAGTTTAAATTTCACACGCAGAATACGTCTCACCGCATCATCGATACGAGACATCGGTACTTGCTTTTCATTTACCAGTTCGATCAGGTAGTCAGAAAATTTATAGTCAAAAGGAACCATGCTCATGTCTATACCTGCCATAATCGCGATCTTCACCGCCTCTTTTTCAGTCGCCGCTACTTTGTGGATGGTATGCAGCATCACAATGTCTTCCCAATCGGTGACGGCTAATCCTTGGTAATTCAATTCCCCCTTCAATACTTCCGTCAGCAAATGATAGTTGGCGTGTACAGGTGTTCCATTGATCTCAGAAGAGTTCACCATAAGCGTCAAGGCGCCCTCTTTGATGGCACGTTCAAAAGGAACTAAATAATATTCTTTCAACAAACGATCAGGCATCAAGATCGGTGAACGGTCTTTCCCATT
Organism: Cytophagaceae bacterium; assembly: GCA_029237685.1. Lineage (GTDB taxonomy): Bacteria > Bacteroidota > Bacteroidia > Cytophagales > Cytophagaceae > JACMQM01. The sequence continues at coordinate 16,730 of JAQZBV010000057.1, forward strand.
GAAAGGGAAACTGTATCCTACAAAGTGCTTCATGCAAGCCGATACTTTCTCCGGATCGGAAATACTATCGCCCTGATAGCCTTTGATCATGGCGGCACCCATTTCTGTGGTCAGGTAAGGATCTTCGCCAAACGTTTCAAAGAAGCGCGACCACAAGGGTTGACGGCCTAAGTCCAATACAGGAGAAAAATTCCAGGGGGTAGCGGAAGCTCTTACCTCGTATGCGGTGATTGATCCGGATTTCTCTGCAAAAGCAGGCTGCCAGGTAGCAGCCAGCGCCAGTTCTTGCGGGAACAAGGTTGCTCCCTGCGTATAGTTGGCTCCATGTATCGCATCAATGCCATACAACACGGGGATCTTTAGCTTGGTCTTTGTAGTAGCTTCGGTTTGCAAGGTGCCGATGTTTTCATACCACTTGTCTCTGCTGATGGTATTCTGAACCACATTCAAGACAGAACCGACTTTATATTTCTGAATGGCCTTTTCTACTTTTTGCAGATCCAGCTGAGGCTCTGCGCCCAAACTGTCTTTACACAAGACACTCAAGGTCAATTGTGTCATCTGTCCCACTTTTTCCTCTACCGTCATTTGACTAATCAACTCGTCGATCTTCAGTTCTATGGCTTGATCCTGAGCCACCGGAACTTCCTTTTCCTTAGTAGATTGACAAGATTGAAAAAAGAGTGGAGTCGTTGCTAAAAGCAATATCAATTTTTTCATGTGTACGGGATTACTGGTTATTGTTTAAAATTGTCATTCAAGACCTCTGGAAAGATCTAATGGGTTACCCTTAGTTCTTGATTCTTACGGGAATTATCCTGCAACATCTATAAAAAAAGGCATATAATAAACTCTTTTTTTTCAACAAGAAAACCTTCCTAAAAACTCATTGCGCTTAAGTGTAGTGTGGTTTACTCTCACTATCAGCAAGTCGTCTCTTCTTTTAGGTCTAAATATAAATACCACAACTATGCCTCCGTTATTCAGAGTACAAAAAATCAAGTGTTTATACTTTCACTTCTGGATCGTTAAACGTAAAGCATCCAATTGATGCAGATAGAACTCATATTACGTTTAAATAGCTACTATCTTTTATTAAATTTTTCAGATGTGCTGCTTAAATAGTTAGGCCAATTTGCCCATTAACCTAATAACCAAATCTTAAATTATAATCACTTTTTCTGTTTATATCTGCTATATTCGTCGGTCTATGGATTCAAAATTTGCCGGTCTGTTTCGCAAGCAACCCGTCTCTTCTCAGAGAGTCAGCGGACTCCATTCTGTATTGAACAAATGGGATATCACGGCCTTGGGTATTGCCGCCATCATTGGCGCCGGCATATTCGCAACCATAGGCAAAGCAGCCTCTGATGGAGGCCCGGCGGTTGTCTTTCTCTTTCTTTTTACCGCAGTAGCTTGTCTGCTTTCTGCCTTGTGTTATGCCGAATTCGCTTCCGCCATTCCTAATTCCGGAAGCGCTTACACCTATGCCTACGCCAGCATGGGAGAGCTGGTCGCCTGGATCATCGGCTGGGATCTGGTCATGGAATATGCTATCGGAAATGTAGCGGTAGCTATATCCTGGAGTGAATACTTTACCACTTTTCTTGCCGGTTTTCATATCCATATTCCGGCCTGGCTTACCATGGATTATTACAGCGCTTATAAAGCTTCTCAAAGCGGTACCACCAATGCCTTTCTGCAAGAAGCCTGGACTGCAGCTCCCGCTTTAGGACCGTTCAAACTTATTTTTGACTTACCGGCCTTACTCATTACCGCACTCATTACCTACATCACGTATATCGGCATCAAAGAAAGTAAACGCACCAGCAATGGTTTAGTCATCTTCAAGCTATTGGTGCTGGTGGTGATTATTATCATTGGTTTTTATTATGTAGAACCGGCCAATTGGATTCCTTTTGCACCCAACAGACTGGAAGGGGTATTGAAAGGCGTATCGGCTGTATTCTTTGCCTACATCGGATTCGACGCCATCTCTACCACCGCGGAAGAATGCAAAGATCCCCAACGTGACCTGCCTTTGGGAATGTTCTACGCGCTAGGAATTTGTACCGTACTCTATGTGTTGGTCTCGCTGGTACTAACAGGACTTACCCCTTATTACAATTTGAACGTCAGTGATCCGGTTGCTTTCGCTTTCAAATATGCAGGGCTGGATTTTATATCCGGCACCATTGCTTTCAGCGCCATCATTGCCATGACCGGTGTATTGCTGGTTTTTCAATTGGGACAACCTCGCATCTGGTATTCTATGAGTAGAGACGGATTACTTCCGCCCATTTTCTCCCGTATCCATCCGAAGTTTAAAACACCTTCCTTTGCTACACTTGTAACAGGGGCTGTTGTCGCAATTCCTGCCATGTTTTTAAACCTTACAGAGGTTACCGATTTGTGCAGCATCGGAACTTTATTTGCCTTTGTGGTGGTATGCGCCGGGGTGCTTTATAAACCTCATTATCCTCAACCACCCAAGTATAAAGTTTACTTTCTCAATTCCAGATGGTGGCTTCCTCCGCTTAGCATCAGCTACCTGGTATGGGAATTCAGTGATCCAGGTTTCCTAAACCGTGTACAAACATTTACTTTTACGCACAACGATCAATTTCTTCATTTACTGTTCATTATCATTTGCATCCTCCTTACTTTTTTTGCTGTGATCAAGCAATGGTCACTCATTCCTACCCTTGGATTGCTGGTGAACCTCTACCTCATGAGCCAACTCGGCTGGACCAACTGGGCCCGCTTTTTTATCTGGCTTTTGATCGGTATGGCGGTGTATTTTTCTTATGGATACAGGCATAGTCTCTTAAGAAAGAAACAATAATTTTTAGCTCAGGAACTTTACGGCCTGACATTATGTCATATCAAAACACTTTTAGTATATTTACTCTATAAATATAAAAAAGGTACGAGCGAGGAGCTAGGAGGCACGCTAATAATCCTCGCTCCTCGCTCGTACCTCTTTACTAATTAATTCCATGAAACAACGCATTCAAGAAGTTGATCTTATCAGTGCTGAAGAAAAGGAAGCTTGTGATCTGCCTAGAATAACAGAAGATAAGAACACCGGCCGGAGCAGAAAGTTATACATTGAGTCTTATGGCTGTCAGATGAATTTCTCGGACAGTGAGATTGTGATGTCGATCATGCTGGAAAATGGATTTGATACGACTTCCAAACCGGAAGAAGCGGATGTTATATTTTTGAATACATGTTCGATCCGAGATAATGCGGAACAGAAAGTACGTTTCCGCTTAAAGCATTTCAACGGCATCAAACGAAGACGCCCTGCCCTGATGGTAGGTGTGCTGGGCTGTATGGCCGAGCGATTAAAAACAAAATTACTGGAAGAAGAAAAGATAGTAGACATGGTCGTAGGACCGGATGCTTACCGCAGTTTGCCATCGCTCATTAGTGAAGTAGACGAAGGACACAAAGCGGTCAATGTATTTTTATCCAAAGAAGAAACTTATGCAGACATCAGTCCTGTCCGCTTAACGGGCGACGGCTTAACGGCCTACATCTCGATCATGAGAGGTTGCGACAACATGTGTTCTTTCTGCGTGGTTCCTTTTACCAGAGGAAGAGAAAGAAGCCGCGATGCCAAAACGATTGTACAGGAAGCCAGAGATTTGTTTCAAAATGGATACCGTGAGGTAACATTGCTGGGTCAAAATGTAGATTCCTATAAATGGGAATCTGAAGACCAAACAGAGAAAGTCAACTTTGCTCAGTTGATGGAAATGGTAGCCATGGTTCATCCTGACCTGCGCATTCGTTTCAGTACTTCTCATCCGAAAGACATCACAGATGACGTATTGCATACCATGGCAAAGTATGAAAACATCTGCAACTACATTCACTTGCCGGCGCAAAGCGGCAACAACCGGATATTGGATCGCATGGCGAGAAATTATACCCGTGAGTTTTACCTGGAAAAAATCAAAGCCATCAAAACTATTGTAGGCGAGGATTGTGGTATTTCTACCGATATCATTACAGGCTTCTGTGGCGAAACGGAAGAAGAACACCAGGATACACTCGCGTTAATGGAAGAAGTCGTATACGATTACGCCTACATGTTTGCCTATTCAGAAAGACCCGGCACTCCTGCCGCTAAGAAATACGCAGACGATGTGCCCGAAGAGGTGAAAAGCAGACGCCTGTCTGAAATCATCACCCTGCACAGAGGAACGGCCTTGATTAAAAATAAAGCATCTGTCGGTAAAACGATGAAAGTCTTGATCGATGGTGTTTCTAAGAAAAGTGAAGAATTCCTGAGAGGTCGCTGCAGCAACAATGCAGTGGTGCTCTTTCCAAGAAAGAATTACCAAAAAGGACAATATGTGATGGTACGTGTGACGGATTGTAACACGGCTACTTTGTTTGGGGAAACAGTAGAAGACGAATCATGACCATACAAGAAGAGATACAAAGCATCAAGCAACGCTATGGCATCATCGGCAATTCGCCGCTGCTCAACCATGCGATACAAGTGGCGATACAGGTTGCTCCTACTGACATGACCGTCATGATAACGGGTGAAAGCGGTAGCGGTAAAGAATCGTTTTCCAAAATCATTCACAGCCTAAGCACCCGTAAGCATGGTCCTTTCATTGCGATCAACTGCGGTGCTATACCAGAAGGAACGATTGACTCAGAGCTATTCGGACACGAGAAAGGATCCTTCACCGGTGCACATGACGCGCGCAAAGGTTATTTCGAAGTCACGGATAAAGGAACCATTTTTCTGGATGAAATCGGAGAGTTGCCTTTAGGGACACAAGCTCGTTTACTTCGTGTATTAGAGAATAAAGAATTTATCCGCGTCGGTTCATCCAAAATTCAGAAAACAGATGTACGTGTCATCACGGCAACCCATCAGAATTTATTGCAATTGGTAGAGAAAGGTCGCTTCAGAGAAGATCTGTATTACCGTCTAAACACCGTACCGATCTTCGTTCCACCGCTGCGCGAGCGAGGAGATGATGTGGAGTTGATTTTCCGTAAATTCTCGTTAGACTTTGCAGACAAGTATAAAATATCTCCCATCAAATTGTCAGAAGACGCAAAAGCGGAATTGATTAAGTTCCGCTTCCCCGGAAACATCCGTCAGTTGAAGAATCTAGCCGAACAAATTTCTGTGTTGGAAACCACACGAGATATTTCAAAAGAAACACTCTTGAAATACCTCCCCACGGAAAAAACGCTTCCGGCACTCCTGCGCGATGTCAAAGGAAGCGAAGATTACTCCGAACGCGATCTTTTGTACAAGATTTTGTTTGACATGAAAAAAGACGTGACTGATTTAAAAAAATTAGTCAATACTCTCATGCAGGAAGGGAACTACAACCCTCAAATCATGAAGCAGCATGAACAACTAGTAAACGATCACGACTACGAAACGGACAACGAAGCAGAGCAATCTATAGCTTCCCCTGCTTATTTGT
>JAQZBV010000172.1 GCA_029237685.1 Cytophagaceae bacterium
AGCTATAGGAAGAAGAGGAAAATGTTACGAAACAGGCACAGACAAAACCCGTACACTGCAAAAAACACTAAGGTTTAAGTGTATAAAAGACCACCGGTGTTTAAACAAAACACTAAAAATCAACCGGTTAAAATGTTCGGTAAGTGTATTCTATTTTATTTGTAATAAAAAGTCAAAAAGTGAAATTTCAGGGGCTACATTCATTTTTTCTTTCAGCCTTAAGCGCTTTTTTTCTACCCCACTGATGGTAATATTTAATAGTGTACCGATTTCCTTGTTGGATTTGCCCAATTTGGTATAGGCACAAAGCATTAAATCGCCTGGTTTTAAACTCGGATAACTTTCTTTCAGGCGGCCTAAAAAATTATTGTGTGCTTTGTCAAAGTTCAACTGGAATTGCTCCCAATGGTTGTCAAAATCTGATTCCTTGTCAATATTTTTGATCAGTTTTTTCAAAGCGGCATTTTCCGGTACTTCTGAAGAGATTTCTTCTAATTCTTTCTTCAAACGGTTTAGAAATTCCATTTTCTGAACGGAATTCGTTGCGAAAGCTGCCAGCTGATTATTCTGATGCGTTACTTCTGATTCCAATTTCATGTTTTTCAACTGGATCAATTCATTTTCTGTTTTTAATCTCTCCTCTTCTAATTTAGCTTGCTCTGCATGCTCTTTTTTAGTTCTTAAGTAAATGAGTTTATCGCGCATGGCCAATGACATCGCAATGGCATCGATGACGATGGCGTAATTGTATATATACTCAATAAACCAATTCCATTCTAATAAATTCAAGAACATCAATTTCAAAACAATCAAAGAAATGACCATCGCTGAAAGTCCTACCACCAGATACCTTGCGGGTTTATACTTCTTATTCAGGTAATACACCGTCACACCCAGGAAGTATATAAAACTACAGATACTCACCATCGGCAAAGGACTGGAGTACGAAGGATAAATCAAGGTGAAAACGAAATGCAGAAAGTTTATAAACAAGATGATGTTATTGACCAGATAAATTCTCGGATGACTGCTTTTGATGTCAATAAAGCTATTGGTGTAAAGCAAAAAAGTAGTCAGTAAAAGAAACAAACTCAAGGAATGATGGTACTCATTCATCATAGGAAAATGAGGCCATAGAAATTGGAATGCCAATCCGTCTTTTCGGGAAATAAAAAACGCGGCACTTAAAATGTAAAGCACATAGTACACATATGTTCTGTCTTTGATTGAAAAATACAGGAGCAAATTATAGACCGCCATCAAAAATAAAATGCCATAGATCAATCCCAAAAACAAGTAGCCTTTGGTATGTGTTTCGAGGTAATTTTTCTCATTGATGGCAATGAACGTAAGCTCAGTATGTTGTTTGTAAAAAAGACGAATGTATACATCCACCGGTGCCGAACGGTCCGGTGGCAGCTCGAAGGCCAGCGTACGCATATCGATAGAGCGTGTTTGAAAATCAAGTTGCTGTCCGGTTTGATAGGCATTGTAACTGCCATCCGGACGAACAATGTATACCAGTAAGTTTTCTGAATGCAAGGGCAATTGAAGGATCCAATTGGTTTCTTTGTCCGATTCGTTCAACAAAGAAAACTTCAACCAATAATAAGTATCGGCTTTAAATTGGGTGCCATAAGGAATGGCACTTATTTTTTTCTGGAACTCCAGGCTGCTGATGTCTGAAAAGGTCAATTTCCCTTCGGGATCTTCTATCCCCTGAATAGCACTGGCCGGAACGAGTATGTCTTCAAAGTTCTTTTTAATCTTTACAGGCCCCGCTGCATGAGCGGTCTGGAGCATCATAAAAAACACCAGGCAACCTGCAAAAAGTCTTCGAACAGGTTTGACCGAAAGAATAGTACTACTCATTTTTTTACTCCAGTATTAGTTTATTCGATAAGCCATGAATCAGTTGAACTCATAAGATATTAAATAATGAATATAAAATGAAACTATTTCTACAAGAACGGCCTTTTAGGGCATAAAAAAAGGAAGGTTCTGTTCCAGAACCTTCCTTGGGAAATGAGAGATGAGAAATGATATTTAATTTGGGTGTCAGGTCTTTCGACCTGACTCTGATGGTATGAAACAGCATCTTCTTGACTATGGTCTAACCCTGTCAGGTCGAAAGACCTGACACCCATAAAAAAAAACTACTTGTATTAAGTAGTACACTCTACACTATTCATAAAAAAAGGGATTAGCATAGCTAATCCCTTAGAGCATTCCGTCTTTGTAAATTAATATTTTACAATTTTATAATACTGCATTTGATCGTTATGCATGAATACACAGGTATAAACTTGTGGCAACAGATCTTGTCCGTTTAAATCAATGGTATAAGTACCCGGACTCAATTCTTTATTCAATAGATCCGCTACCCTCACGCCGAGTTCATTGTATAAAACCAGAGAGGATGATCCCGGCGTATTGATCGAAAATTTAATGATCGTATTCCCTGTAAAAGGATTCGGATAAGCTACCAGTGCTTGAGTAGCCTGCTGATCGTCAATCGACGTCGGTACACTCAGTTCGATTTGAGCAGTACTGGAAGTTGTTACACCTGTCAAATTATCGTAAGCTTTTGCGCTGATAAAATAAGTGCCGGATGGAACCGCTGTCCAATCGTAAGTAAAGGGAGAGAACAAAACTGTATTCAATAAGTTAGTTCCTTCGTAAAACTCCACCTTGCTGATGCTGCCATCTGTGTCATTAGCTGTTGCACTGATAGTCACTATTGCTGGTGCACTATATGCAGCTCCGTTAATAGGCGCGGTCAGTGTTATTGTCGGTGCCTGGTTATTATTTACAGTAATAGAAACCGCCGTTGAAGTGGTTACCAGATTGAAGTTATCGTAAGCTTTCGCTGTAACGCTGTATGTTCCCGCTGTTACACCTGTCCAGTTGTACGTATAAGGTGCGGTATCATCCGAATTCAATAAGGTAGTGCCCTGGTAAAACTCCACTTTACTGATGCTGCCGTCCGTATCGTTTGCTGTTGCGCTAATGGTAACACTCGCAGGCGCTATGTAGGTTGAGCCGTTGGTTGGTGAAGTTAAAGTGACAGTAGGTGCCTGGTTATTATTCACGGTAATCGAAACGGCAGTAGAGGTAGTTGAAAGATTGAAGTTATCGTAAGCTCTTGCCGTAATGCTGTATGTTCCTGCTGCTACACCTGTCCAGTTATACGTATAAGGAGCAGTATCATCTGAATTCAATAAGGTAGTGCCCTGATAGAATTCCACCTTACTGATGCTCCCATTGTCACTGGCTGTAGCACTGATGGTCACGCTCGCAGGTGCCAGGTAGGTGCTGCCGTTTGCAGGTGCTGTTAAAGAAACCGTCGGAGCAGGATTGCTATTCAACACAAAGTTGACATAATTACAATTGATGCCGTCTGTATCAAATACGATACGCATGACTTTATTGCCTGCCGTAAGATTCACATTGTTGATGGTAATCGTTTGCCAGGTCGCCCATCCTCCTGTGGCCGGCACATTGATGGTACCGCTCACATTGACACCATCTAATTCGACATGCATCTGTTTGCCCCCAGGCTCAGAGGCCACTCGTGCTTGTATGTTGTAGGAGCCTGCTGTCGTTACATTCACGTTATAGTTCAGCCACTCTCCCGCCGCTGTCCATCCTACATTGTAGCCGGCACCGGCATCTGTGCAAGCTTCTATGTCAACCCAATCGCTTCTGTAGCTATTGCCTGTGTTTCCTGCATCCACATCGTTATAGGCCAAGCCGTTGTTGCAGCTTTCATTGTAATTCTCTGCTTCCACTTTTCCGGGAATGGAGGCAACAACTCCCATGTATGGACTTTGTACCGTAGGTGACATGTCGTATACTCTTATATAATCGACTTGCACACTTTGAGGGAATGTGGTACTATTCAATATATCTTGAGTGCTTGGATTTCCACTGAACCATCCACCCAGCGCGAGGTTGAAGATGACGTAGAATCGTTTGTCCCATGGCCAATTGACGGCATGATTAGAAGCGGGATTCAGGCTATTGGGTGTTTGTGTTTCGGTTTTGTAAAGGACATTGTCCACATAAAAGCGCATCACACCCGGAGCCCACTCGACAGCAAATTCGTGAAAGTCTCCTGAAAAAGTTCCGTTCGCTAATGTATAATGGTCGCCATCGTATTGATTATTGGGCCATGCACTTCCGTAATGCACCGTCGCATCGGCTATATTCTGACGGTCGCCTCTGTACTCCATGATGTCAATCTCTCCGCTTGTCGGCCAATTGCCATAGTCATTATCCGTCGGCAACAACCAGAAAGCAGGCCAGAGTCCGGTACCAACAGGCAATTTCATTTTGGCCTCGAACCTTCCATAGGCCCTGTCAAACTTATTTCTTGTATGAATTTTACCGGAGGTAAAATCAGAACCTGAATTGAGGTGATTGGGAGAGTAGCGAGCCGTGAGGTTTAAATAGCCTCCGGTAACATTTACATTTTGTGTGGAGTTGGTATAATATTCCTTTTCATTGTTTCCCCACCCACACAAATTGGGACAACCATTTCCAAGATCATAGTTCCATTTGGTGCCATCCAATGTGGTTCCGTTAAACTCATCATAGAAAACCAAATTTCCCCTACACTGAGCAGAAGCATCAAAGGTTTTGAAATGATAGACAACAGAGACCAATAGAAGAGTAAAAGTGTAGAAACGCATACGATAAATAATATGGTTGGACATTAAATTCTATACTATATACGCAAATAGAGACAAAAGACACCATTATTTCAAGATAAAATATTACTAATCAATTACATACTACATTTACAACACAACCAATAGTACTTATTATTAAGCTATTGGGTGTTTAAACGAAGAGTAATTTTCACTTAAACAGCACAAAAAAAAGGAGCTTTTAAATTGCCACAGGATATCCTTTATTGGGGTATCAGGTCTTTCAACCTGACACTGATGGTATGAAACAGAAGCTTCTCAACTATTGTCAGACTGTGTCAGGTCGAAAGACCTGACACCCGTAATAAAAAAGGGATTCTGAATACAGAATCCCTTTGCAAATGATTAAAAACAATTATAAGTACCCTGACAAATACATGATTTTCTTATGTTCTGTCTTGCCCCTAAATCCCCTGAAGGGGACTTTCCAGTAATAACATTCGCTTCACTCTCTTTTTCTTATTCTAATTGTCCATAAG
>JAQZBV010000173.1 GCA_029237685.1 Cytophagaceae bacterium
ATGCTTGTTGTTCTCCGAAATAGAAACAAGGAAACTTCAGTCGTTGATTGGCCAATCCCTGTAGCTTTACGACAGGATGTATATGTCCTGAGATCACGTATTCGTTTTCCTCTAGTAAAGGCTTAGGATGGTGTGCAAAAGTAAATGCCCCAACTTTCAATTCTTGTTCCCAGACAATCAAACAAATCTCGTTGTATTTTTCTACCGGGAATCGATCATGGTTTCCCCGCACCAGGATCATATCGACTTCACGGTATTGATTGCGCCATTCACAGAAGCGATCCCATTCGCTGTTGATGTCACTGTGAAAAAGATCACCGACAAATATAATGGACTTGACATCATGACTTCTCATGATCTGATTCAGCCGCTCGAAGTTTTCTTCGGCCGCTTGCTGAGGAATGGCAATACCTGCCTTTCGAAAATGCGTGACCTTTCCGATGTGCAAATCACTGATGAGTAACGTGCGCTCTTCTTTCCACCATATCGCTTTTTGTTCCAGTAAAGTAAAGGTATTATTTCTTAGCTTGAGCTGCATCTTCCTTTTCGAATTGTTTGATCATTCTATTGACGCGGTCTTCCAGTTTTTCAGAAGATAATTGTTCTCTCAATCTGTCTACCAATATTGGAAAGGCGAATGGAGTAGGACTTGGTGTTTGCTTAATTAAGATACGTTGTTCATGGATACGTTCCAAGGCTTGTCGCAATCTTGTTTCTTCCAATTGTTGATCGAGGGCTTCCTGATAAGCCTGTTTGATCAATCCGTTTTTTGGGTCGTGCGTACTGATGACCTCAAAGAGTAGGGAAGAAGAGGCTTGCAGGTGTTTGGTCTTGACGAATTTCCCCGGATATCCTTGAAACAGTAAACCTGCGATGGTAGCGATCTCTCTGAATTTTCTTTTGGCCATTTCGGTGGAATTCACACTGCGTTGAATATCATCCAAGAGGTCTGTAGTAGAAAATAAATCGTGTTTGGCCAATAATTGTTCGATATCAACTTCTGTATCTGAAAGCAATTCAAAACCATAATCGTTCATGGCCATAGAGAATGTGATGGGCTGTATTTTGCTGACACGGTAAGCAATGAGCGACGACATGCCTTCGTGTACCAGTCTTCCTTCAAAAGGGAAAAAGAACAAATGAAAGCCATCTTTCGTTTGACAGCGTTCGATGAGAAATTCATTTTCATGCGGTATAGCAGAGCGCTCATGCTGTAACTTTAATATGGGTTGAAGTTTTTGCATTTCAGGTTCCGGTGAATCATTGCTGAGTGCATCATTCAAACGCTCCCGTATGAAGCGTGAAAGCTCAGAAGATAAGGGCACACGCCCACCCATCCACCGGGGAATGATGCCGCTCTTCTGTTTAGATTTTCTCACCTGTACGGTCATTTCTCGTACCCTTACAAATTCTAGGTTAAGACCGGCAAAGAAAAACACAGCGCCAGGTTTCATCCAGGAAATAAAATCCTCTTCAATAGTACCCAGGAATTTTCCTCCCATGTATTTTACCTGCAGCACAGCATCCGACACAATCGTGCCGATGCTCAAGCGGTGTCGTAAAGCTACTTTACGGTTGGTGACGGTAAATGTGTCTCCTTCTATTTCCACTCGTTTGAATTCATCGTAAGCCAATAGAGACGGACCACCTGTTGTAATGAAGCCCAGAACCCATTGCCATTCATCAATGGTCATGTATTGAAAACAGAAGGTAGATTTGATCTCATGCGCCAATTCTTCTTGTTCAAATCCATCTCCAATGGCGAGTGTTACGAGATACTGCGCAAGTACATCGAAGCATTGTACCAAAGGTATGCGGTCTTCCAATATGTTTTTCTGAACACCTTCTCTTAAGGAAACTCCTTCAATCAATTCTAAGGAATGCGTGGGAACGAAATAAATTTTACTGGTGGCTCCTGGTTTATGACCGCTCCGACCGGCACGTTGTAAGAAACGGGAAATGCTTTTGGGACTACCGACTTGTATGACTGTTTCTACCGGATGAAAATCTACCCCTAAATCCAAACTGGATGTACAGATGACCAGCTTGAGTTTTTCTAAATGTAGATTTTCTTCGACCCAGTCACGCAACTCTCTATCCAATGAACCGTGATGCAGTGCCATGATGCCTGCCATGTCAGGGTATTTTTCAAGAATGAAGCGGTACCAGATTTCAGTTTGCGAGCGGGTATTGGTAAAAAGTAGAGTAGTCGTGCTTGCCATGACGATAGGCATCACCTTGTCCAATAAATTAATTCCAAGATAACCCGCCCAGGGAAGTTTTTCTACCTTGTCCGGCAATATTGATTCTACTTTTATCTTTTTCTGAATATGAGAACGAATGATGATCGACTGGTCTTTGGGTAAATGGATGCCTGTAAGAACTGTCAACGCTTGTTCGAGATTACCAATCGTTGCGGACATCCCCCAGGTTTTTACCGTGGGTTGTAAGTGACGCAAACGGCAAAAGGCTAACTCTGTTTGTACGCCGCGTTTAGTTCCTAATAACTCATGCCACTCATCGGCGATGAGGATCTTCAGGTCTTTGAATAAAGAAGTATTGTTTTTCGTCGCAAATAATAAGTGCAAACTTTCCGGTGTGATCAACAAGACTTCCGGCATCGCTTTTTTCTGTGCGGCTTTTTCTTTGGCGCTTACATCACCGGTGCGGATACCTACTTGCCATGGAATTTCCAATTCATCACAAGCTTTTTGTAAATTTCTTCTCAAATCTTTGGTGAGTGCGCGCAGCGGTGTGATCCATAAGACTTGCAAGCGAGAGACTTTCTTCGTTTTATAATCCGGATGGTTGTTGATGTAGTCGATCAGCACAGGAAGAAACACGGCATATGTTTTTCCTGAACCTGTAGGAGCATTTAATAAACCACTCTTGCCTTCTAAATAAGCGGCAATGGTTTCTTGCTGAAAGTCTGCCAACTTCCAGGATTTACTGTCGAGCCAAGTTTGAATTACTTTTTCGCCTGGGGTCATATAAGAGTTGTTAGTTGTTAGTTATTAGTTGTTAGTTCATGTTACTAACAACTAACAACTTATTTATATGCTTTTAATATATTTTTCAAATTCTCTAATGTATCTGCTTCTTCCAGCTTTTTATCTTTCCTCCAATTCAAGATACGAGGGAAGCGCACAGCGATGCCTGACTTGTGTCGGCTGGATTCGTTAATCCCTTCGAAGCCAATTTCAAAAACCAAATGCGGTTTTACGGTTCTTACAGGGCCAAATTTTTCCAAGGTGTTTTGTTTGATGTAGCGATCCACTTCTCTGATCTCTGCATCGGTCAATCCGGAATAAGCTTTGGCAAAGGGAATGAGTTTGCCATTGTCCCACACCGCAAAGGTATAATCGGTATAAAGTTCCGCCCTGCGCCCGCTTCCTTTTTGCGCATACACCAGTACGGCATCTATGCTTAGCGGATCAACTTTCCATTTCCACCAATCGCCTTTTTTTCTTCCGGTTAGATAATGTGCACTTTTTCTTTTGAGCATAAAACCTTCTGCCGCATGTTCTCTGGATTGAAGATGTAAATTTTTCAGGTCATCCCATTTTATAAACGAAAGTAAAGGTGAAATTTTGAAAGCGCCTTTTATTTCGGTTTGCTCAAAAATAGTTTCTAAAATTAGGCGTCTTTCTTCCTGTGTTTTTTGACGAACATCCTGTCCTTCGTGTTCCATCACATCATAGCCGATAAAGACAACCGGGGCATCAGACAAGATCTTTTTCGTTACATTTTTTCTACCGATGCGCGTTTGCAATACGTTGAAAGGAAGCGGACGTTCATTTTCATAACAAACGATTTCTCCATCGAGTACAGTACCGGATGGTAATTGTGTTTTCAGCGATTCCAGTTCCGGAAATTTATCCGTCACCAATTCTTCTCCGCGCGACCATATATAGAGTTCATTATGTCGCACAATAACTTGTGAGCGAATGCCGTCCCATTTCCATTCAGCAAACCAATCTTCCGCTTTCCCTAAACCTTCCAGTTCGCCTTCCAGACCATAAGCCAGGTAAAATGGATAAGGCTTAGAGGTGGTATCCGCATTGTTTTCTCCATAGATCAATTCACTGTATGAAGACTGATAGGGATCCCATTGGCCCATTACGCGGTGCGACACAACTGCTGGCGTTAGATTAGACACTTCAGCAATAGCTCTTACAACAAGAGTTTGTGAAACACCGATGCGAAAACTTCCCATGAGCAGTTTGTTGAAGACGAACGTTTCATAAGTAGACAATTGTTTCCACGCTTCAATGATCAGTTGTTTTTTTTCTTCGTCACTGGCTTTATTGAGTTGTGTAAAATAGGCGAACCATTCGCTTAATGTTTTTTCAGAAGTCGAAGTGTTTTCAGGAAGTATAAGAGAAATGGTTTCCGCAAGGTCTCCTACACTATGGTAGCTTTCACGAAATAGCCACATGGGAATATTGGCCCGTTCGATGGCCCATTCCTGTACCTGTGTTGTTTTTATTTTCCGAGGCGGACGACGACCGGTGAATAGAGCCAATGCCCAGATCTTATCTTCCTCCGGAGCAGCCAGGAAATAGGCTTTCAGCAAAGCAATTTTATCGTTCGTTTTGGTAGTGCGATCCAATTCCAGAAAAAGGTTCGTAAATCTTTTCATGACTCTACAATTTCCGTTTCCTCTTCTTCTCCGTACATCGTTTTCACTTCGGCGGAAGCAATGCCGCGCTCATTGAGCCATTGAGAAAAGACATCGGTATAACCGTGTGTAACATATACTTGTTCAGCGCCCGTTGCATCAATCGCGGTGTTCAATTCATTCCAGTCTGCGTGGTCAGATAAAATAAATCCCCGGTCGATGGACTTACGGTTTTTGGCACCGCGGATGGCCATCCAACCCGAACAATAGCCGGTCGAGTAGGGCTCAAAGCGCTTTAGCCAGGGGGTATTCAATACAGATCCGGTAGCAAATATCAAGGCACCTTGTAAGTCACTTTTCTCAGCGGTCCAGGCATGAGGAATATAGGGCAAATCAAAACCGGCGGCTCTAAGTTTTTCATTGACATTAAAAATGGCTCCGTGTGCAAAGACCGGTTGCTCAAAGGGCTGCAAATTCTTTATGAGCCGTTGCATCTTCCCTAAGGCATAACCCATCAGGATGCTGTTTTTACCTAATAGTTTGTTTTGCA
>JAQZBV010000058.1 GCA_029237685.1 Cytophagaceae bacterium
GCTGAACCCCTGAGACAATACGCTGTCTATTGCCTTCACTATAAAAGAA
The DNA here is from genome assembly GCA_029237685.1 of Cytophagaceae bacterium. Lineage (GTDB taxonomy): Bacteria > Bacteroidota > Bacteroidia > Cytophagales > Cytophagaceae > JACMQM01. The sequence goes on from JAQZBV010000058.1 coordinate 50, forward strand.
GCCCTGTTGTAGGTAGGTATAACAATAGAGAATAATATCATGCTTCAATTCTTTTTCTGAGCAGTATAAAAACGATTTTCTTCCAGATGAATGCATTACCTGGATCTTTTAGCAAGGCTTTGATCAACCATTTGATCGCCTGAGTTCTCTTGTCAAAAGATAAATATTTATGTGCCACGTAGATTTCAAGGTGCGCGGCTTGCTGTTGCGTTATTTCCCTTTTCTTTTCCAGAAAAAAATCTTCGATGGTCTTCCTCTGTCCTTGTTGAAGCAAATCTATTCCTTGTTGCATTCTTACTTTTTTCAAAAAGCGAACATAATCTCCCGAAAACAAACTGAAGTAATTGATGGATGATAGGTTCATCGTCATGGAAGCAGGATTGAACCGGTAGTAATACAAATAGTCGCTAACATTCGCCAGTGTATACTTTTCAGAAATGCGAAACAACCAATCGTCGTCCTGTGCACGATTGACATACTCTAGGTCACGGAAAAAGAAACCTGCATCAATGATTTTTCTACGAAACATCACAGAACCATTTAAAACCGGCAAGGGGTCTACCATCGCTTTAAATGCCACTTCTATTTCTGCCAGGTTATCAGACATCAACGTCTTTTGTTCTTCACCTTTCTCATCTACTTTTACATATGAAGAGCCTACCATATCCACATAACGAAAAGTCTCCAAATAGTCAACCAACACTTGCAGTCTGTTCACAGCGCAATAATCGTCCGCATCCTGGATGATCAGGTACTCTCCTTTAGCTGATTTGAATAAAACATTCATGTTGCCGGCATAACCGAGGTTATGTGCATTTTTTATCACAACAATTCTATTGTCTTTAAAAGATTCGATGCATTCCAAGGTGCGATCGTGTGAATGATCGTCCGAAATGATGAGTTCGAAATGCGTATAAGTTTGATTCAATATGGACTGAATGGCTTGTTCGATATAAGCGTCCACATTGTATGCAGGCATAATGACAGAAACAAAAGGGGTCTGCGTATCGAGCATTTATCCGATCATTTGTTAAGTAATAAAGATAGGCAGATCCGAATGGAAAAAAAATGCTTGGGAAAGAACAGGTATTGGATCAATTTGTCGTATCCCGTCAATTTGGACGCCTTGCACCAAGCGACAAAACGATTGCTTAAAACTGTCTTTAACGTCAGAGTATTATAGTTCCCTGAGTTCAACAAGTGTTGGACATCAGACCGAAGATTCTTCAATTCTAAAATGGTTAGTTCTGTCGTAGGATACTTATCGCAAAGGAACGCTTTAAAGAGAGCAGAGGGAGATTCGACTTGCTGATCCATCAATCGATTACGGATAATCTTAACCGCTTTATCTTGCTGCGCTTTTTTTACAACACTTTCATTGTGTTCGTGCACACGGTATTTCAATAATACCTTAGGAAGGTTATGCAGCGCTGAAACATGTGCCAACCGATTCCATAATTCATAATCCTCTGCAGGTGCTAAAGCGGCTTCGTAGGATAACTGATGATCGATCAAAACAGATTTACGCAACATGACCGCAGGATGTGCCATGGCATTTCCAAATAACAGCAGCTGTGTGATGATGTCTTTATGCTCCACGGGATATTCGAGCACTCCTTTTTTTGAACCTGTAAATTCGATCCAGCAACCACATGCCCCTGCTTGCTGGTGTTGATGGAGGTAATAAACTTGTTCTGCAAATCGGTCAGGATCCGCCACATCATCGGCATCCATGCGGGCAATGTATTGTCCCCTGGCTTCTTTTATGCCATCGTTCAGGTGTTTCACATACCCTGTATTTGAATCACTGGCAAAAAAACGTATTCTTGGATCCTTAAAAGAAAGTATAATCTCACGACTGGAATCGGTACTGCTATCATCAAAAATAAGGAACTCGAAATCAGCGAATGTCTGTTTTAATATACTGTCAATGGCTTCGTACACATACTTTTCAGCATTGTATACCGGCATAATGACCGAGAGCAGAGGTGCGGAGAGTTGGCTGTTATTCATTTCAATTCTCAACTCTTAACCAATGTGCGGGAATTAAATCACTTGTATCAATCGAAGGATCGGCGAACCAATTTTTCGGAGCGATCACCAGACTGTCTTTCTTATTGCTCAACCACACGGCCCACCAGGCAAACGTACTGTTGGGAATAATAAAATGCTTACAGCTGGTCATCAATTGCAATTTATTGGAATACTTAACACCATTATGTTCAACGCCTACGATATCCATGGGGATATCGGATTTGAAATGATCAATACACCATTGATGATCGTCTGTAAAAACAAATAAGTGAGGATTATCAAGCTTTTCCGTCATGAGTTCAATAGCCGGATTAAAATAATTCATACCACACACACCATGGTAGGAATTAGTTAAAAAATCGTCCCGGCGTATATTCACACAAATAGAATCCGTCGTATTGATTTTATCGTGCAGTGGCTCAGAATCTTTTCCTATCGGATAGCGAAACTTAAAATCCAACCGCAGTTGTTGTTCTATGTTTTTGAAATAGTTCGGGCTTTGCCAGTAGCCATCCAGGTATACGTCCGGTTGTTGGAGTAACGCATTGGCATCGTATTGAAAAAACGGTTCCTTGTAACGATGTTTTGTCTTAAACCCGGATTTAATTTTATCCCAGACCGTCTGAGCACTGTATTTAAATTCCTGTCCTTTGTCTGCAATTTCTACTTGTAAAGAAAATACATCAAGGTCATACCCTCTGAACGTAAACGTGTCAGACTTTATGCTGCGGTCCAATAAAAAATCAAGATCAAGTTCCAACGGAGATTCATGAAGTTCCGACAACGCTCTGCCCATCGCGTATTGAAACATCTGGTTGCCCAGACCGCCCTGTAGTTTCACAACAATCATAGGTTATGCACTTCCTTTTTTACAGCCTTCACATGCATGCCAAAAAAAAGTAATTCTTTCGATCCTTGATCCTTTGCGACGCATTGCTGGATATAATCGAGTACAACATCCATAGCTTGTTTTACTTTCTGCGGTTGATTTACTTTTGAATACTTCATCCCCATAGACTCCAGACGTTTGAGTTCTTGAGCAACGTATTCAAAATAATTGCCATTCTCTTCCATTTCAATAATCTCAAAGCCATACTTCTGAAGTACCCACTCATAAAAGAAACGATTGTAGCCGGAATAAAAATGATAGGGAGCAAAATGCGTCATGCTGCAAAAAGGTGCTGTCAGCAGCAATTGTCCACCGGGTTTTAATAAACGACTGAATTCTTTAATGGCTTCAATGGGATTGACAATATGCTCAATCACTTCGGTGCATAAAACCACATCAAAGGATTCATCAGGTCTTGGGATAGCGGTGACATCTGAAACAATGTCCAACGTACCATAATCCCAATCCTTCATTTGTAAACCTTCCTTTAATGCCTCCGGATTGTATCCGGCAAAATCCTGTGATACGTAATTTAAATGTGCACAATGTTTTTTATAAGGTTGTTCTCCGGCACCCGCATCAAGCAATACAAGACCGGCAGGTATACCCTTTAATTTTTTCTCGATCCATTGTTCACGATTGAACTCATTGAAAGCGCCTATAGCATCTACTGCGGCTCTATCAATCGGTTGAGGAGCATTGAACTTATGATTCAGTTTAGCCAATAGCTTTCTAAGCATATTCATTTCTTAACGTTGCTTGCACCATTTATCTAAATAACCTTCAGTCTTAGGCAGCGCTTCAGACCAAAGCTTAATGCTCAACGGTGCATGGTATGTCTCTGGATCCCTATAAGAAATAATTCTCGCCGGGTTACCACCCACAATGGCACCTTTAGGCACATTGCTGGTGACTACTGAACCGGCTGCCACTACGGCATAATCTTCTATTATAACACCGGCCAAAATAACACAAGATGTTCCGATCCATACATGCTGGCCAATAGCAATGGGTCTGTCCACTCGATACCTCCACATGGGATGTTGCTGATGATCGTGTGTAGAGGTATGAATGATCGTTTTCATTCCGATCATGGTGTTGGCGCCAATCTTAATTTCTTCATTGGCATACAGGACTACCTCTCCACCAAAAGAAACTTGTTCTCCAAGTATTATCTTATCGGCATGGCCTATAACAGTGACGGCATCCGGTGTTTTCACACTCTGATGTACGCTCTGTTTCTTGAAAAACCATCCTTTAAATTTTAGAAACATAGATATTCAGAGGATTTAAAATTAAACCGCTAGCTCTTGTTTTCACAATGCGTTCATCGTCCAACTCAGAAATATCTGAGATCAATACTTGTATAATATCTGCATGGTATGCAAAAGACTTTTCATAATTAGAAAGACCCACGGCTATGCTGTACCTACCGGAACTTAAAACGATATCCGTATAACTCAATACCGCTTCGTATTGCCCCGGTGCAACTTTGGTTGCTTCGGTAAACACGGTACGAATAGGAACCTCCAATTCGGTGCTCAGACCTATAGCGAATATAAAAGAGTCTAATGCTTTATTGATTTGGTATTGAACCTTAATTGACCAAATCTTGCCTACAGAAATTTCAGGAATTCGTTGTCCCTGTTCGTCTATAATTTGAACAGACAATACCTGTCCCGGCAAATCTTGTTGATCCGATTGGTTTTGCACTTCCACATAACTGCGCGCAGAAGAAGCATCGCTCAGGTATTCCTGAATTGTTTTTTCCATGCTGCCCCTGGTCTTTTGCAAACCTTGTTTCAATAGTAAACCGCTGGTACACATTTTCTGTACGGCTTGCATGTTATGACTAACAAACAAAATAGTTTTACCTTCTTTGTTTGCCACGTCTCCCATTTTACCCATGCATTTCTTCTGAAATTCAATATCGCCGACTGCTAATATTTCATCGATGACCAGAATCTCCGACTCCAGATGTGCGGCAACAGCAAACGCTAAGCGCACGTACATCCCCGAGCTGTAACGTTTTACAGGAGTATCGATGTAGCGTTCCACGCCTGAGAAACTTACAATTTCATCAAACTTCTTTTTGATTTCTGAGCGTGTCATTCCAAGAATAGCGCCATTCAAAAAAACATTTTCTCTGCCGGTAAGATCCGGATGAAAACCCGTTCCTACTTCGAGCAAAGAAGCGATTCTGCCTTTTACTTTAATAGATCCTTGTGTAGGCGCTGTGGTACGGCTCAATAATTTCAATAAGGTAGATTTTCCGGCTCCGTTTCGACCGACGATTCCTACTATTTCGCCTTGCTGTACTTCGAAATTAATATCCTTCAACGCCCAAACATAAGGAGAGTCTGATTGACTTTCACGCGCATTCGTTTCACCAATCTTTAAGTAAGGATCTTCTTTCCCTCTTATGCCTGCCCACCAACGGTTCACATCATGACTAATAGTGCCTGTACTCACTTGTCCCAGCTTGTAGAGCTTGGAAAGCTGTTCCACTTTAATGACCGGTTGAGAACTAGACATGTACGTATAAATTATTTAGTATACCAGAAACATCCACAAGCGTAACTTTGCTTGGCAATCAATCGTTCATCCGGATTTTCTACCAAGCCACCATCCACTGCATCTTCAGGGATTAACACAAATTCCTTCAATACTAATCCTTGACTTTTAAAAGCCTGTTTGATGGCATCGGGATGATAAACACGGTGCCCGTTAAAATGAATAGCAGAAGCATTCCCAACCGGAACAACAAACAAGAGATTGCCTCCTATAGCTAATACTCTGGCCAACTCTTTCATTGCTTTCAAATCTCCGTCATAATCCAATGGATCCCCGTAACGTCCCAACCCAATGTGTTCTACGGTGTGCATGCAGGAAAGAGAAGAAAGCGAAGCATTCTCAAAAGGCAAAGCCGTTAAATCAGCGGTATCACATGACAAGTCGGAAAGCACCAGTGCGGCAGGACGGTAATCGTAAAATTTCACAGGCACCACAGCGGAAAGTATACTGCAAAAATGAAGCGTAGAAGAAATATCTGTATGAAAGGCAGGTTTTGAATCGACTACAATGCGTGCAGCCCATGCGGGATGATAAATATAATGGCGATCAAAATTTGTTTGTGCGGTAGCTTCGTTTTTAAAAATCTGAACATTCTTCTTTTCCAACGTAAAGCGTACTGTTGATTGTCTTGCCTGTTCAGCCAGTGTATGGAATTGTTTTTTATGCATACCCTTCAAAGAAACACCAGCCTCCTTGGAGAGAAATTTTTTCTTTATTTGAGCTATGTTCGGTAAAATATTCATTCAGCATCCATGCCTTTATACGGTGTCAATAAATGTTTTTTCTACTCTGTTGAATATAACCATTCCTAAGAACAGAAGAAACAACGCGAATCCAGCGCTGTATGATAAGCCCAATAGATCAAAACTACCGGCATCTATAAAAGCATAACGAAAGGTTTCGATGATGGAAGTCATGGGATTGAGTTTCATGATCCAAAGGTATTGATCAGGTACATCAGCCAAAGGTATAATGACAGGAGTCGCATACATCAACAGTTGCACACCAAAAGCAATCAGGAATACCAGATCACGATATTTCGTCGTGAGAGAAGATAAAATAATTCCTGCCCCCAATCCTAATAAGGACATGAACACAAAAAGTACAGGAAGGAAAAAGAGTGCTGCATTAAAAGTATAAGGCAGGCCTCTGAAAAGATGAAAGAAAGAAAGCACGAGAAGGAACAATCCTAATTGTATAAAGAATTTCAAAAAACCTGAAATGGTTTTGGCCAATGGTATAATCAATCGGGGGAAATAAACTTTACCGAACACAGCGGCATTTTCTGTAAATGTCTTTGAGGTGTTCAATAAGGTCTCGGAAAAAAAATTCCAGACGATCAATCCTGACAAATAAAAAAGTACCGCCGGAGGTTTACCGGTTGGCAACTTAGCGATTTCACTAAATACAATTGTAAAAATAATGGTCGTAAGAACAGGCTGTAAAAAAAACCATAATGGACCGAGAACCGTTTGCTTGTAGACCGTTGTCACGTCTCGTTTTACCATAAGAAGAAGCAAATCTCTGTATTGCCATAACTCCTGAAGATTCAGGCTAAAAAACGGCGCGCGAGGTTTTATGATGAGATCCCACTGTTCTTCTTTTTTAGTATTCATCTAAACAAAAGGAGCCTCTGGGAGGCTCTCTATATTCGTTGTTAATGTTAAATTTAATTGTTTTGACTGCCGTCCTTTGCTTTCTTCAGACGATAGATACCATAACCTACTCCCCCTGCTATCAAAAAACTCAATCCCCCATCAACCGGTATGTCGTTAGGATCATCTGGTGGAGGTGGCTGAGACCAGACCTTTGTTAAGCCCAACCCTAATACCAAAGTACAAATAAATACGATTCTTTTCATTAGGAGATTCTAGTTTTTATTGCTCAAATATAGGTTATTAACCCATTTGGTACAAATCTGTCTGCTTATATAAATGGTGTAATAAGACAAAATTGGTGATGAAACAGTTTAACTACTTAATCTCTTAGATAGAGATATATGTCCTTGTTTAATGATCCCGCTTCTCTGTTTTCTTAAATAAACTCAAAAACCAAATCAATCGGCTCTTTCGTTTATCGTTAGATGTGGCATAATATCCGGAATGTCCATAGTTATATCCTTTTCCAGTACCGTATCCATAACCGTATTTATAGCCGGTTCCCATCCTCACTAAATTTTGCTCCACGTCATTATATACTAAATAGAGGGCAGAAATGGCGTTTTCTCTCCGGAAAACTTCTAGATCTTCTACCATCCCTATTTTTGTATAATCGTGTCTCAACATAAATAAGTTTACATCGGTATACTTGGCAATGAGCAAATAATCGGCTACCAACCCAACCGGTGAAGTATCAATCACCACATAATCATATCTTTTCTTAAGCTCCTCTACCATCTGTCCGAATTTGACATGCTCTATGAGTTCTGAAGGATTGGGAGGAACAGGGCCTCCCGGAATAATGTCCAGCTGTGAGATGAAATCCTTTTGAATGATCTCATCCAGGGTATGTCTTCCAATGATATAGGAACTGATCCCCTTGTCGTAAGGCAAGTGAAGCATACTGCTTAACCTGGGTCTTCTCAAATCCGCACCAAGCAATACGACTTTTGCCCCTGAATGCATCAACGACAACGAAAGGTTCAAGGCAAAGAATGTTTTTCCTTCGCCACTGATCGTAGAGGTCACGCCCAAAACTTTCTTGGATGTATGAGCAGCCAGGTATTGCAAATTGAGCCGCATGGCACGCATGGATTCAGAGAAAGAGGACTTTGGAAATTCCAGCACAGGGACCATAGATTCCCCTTCAAAATGCCCCAAGGTGCCTATAATCGGAATATCCGTCTTGCGCGTGATCATTCCTTTACTGATAATTTTACTATTAAAATAAGTAATCAGAACAACGATAAAAAAAGGAATCAGAATACCATACAACATGGCATTTTTATTAACCAGAGCGTCATTTGGAAAAATCTTGCCACCCAGTGTCGATTGGTTGATCACTTTATTGTCCGACACGTTGGAAGCTTTGGCAATGCCGGCTTCCGTTCTTTTTTCGAGCAAAAGATTATAGATCTTTTCATTGACATTGTATTGCCTCTGCAAAGCAGCCAGGTAGCGTTGTGATTTCGGCAGTTTGTACAGCAACGCATAGATTTTATCGAGCCTCTCCTGATTGTCTTTCAAATAAATATCTGATGTTTTAATCAGGTTGTCCAGATTTTCAATTAAGGTTTCTCTCGTATTCTTGATCTTAATATCGAGTACGGTGAATGTGTGATTCTTTTCTTTGGCTGAGAAAGCCAACGACGTCTGCTCTGATTGTAAAGTATACAACTCGCTCACCAACTGATTCAGTAATATATCTGAAATCCCCACCGCTGAAGGCGCAACCACTTTCTTCAAGTTTTGATTTTGAGAAATGTAGTCGTATAAGTATTGGTAATACTTGGTTTGAATTTGTATTTCAGCTTTTCTTTTTTCCAACAAATCAAGCTCTTCGTAAGCCTTTTCCGAATTGCCTTCTACTACCACTAAATTCTCTTTGTTGCGAAACTGTTCCAGTTGATTGGCACTGTTCTTAAGTGAGTCCGTTGTCTTCGCTAATTGATCATCAATGAATCGAATCGTATTGACTGTGATTTCATTCTTTTCATCCAGCCCGTATTGAATGTAACTGTCTGTAAGTTTATTCAGGAAATTGATTTCCTTCTCTACCATACCGCCTGATACACTGAGAGAAATCAATGAAGAATATTTGGATTTTTGCGCAACGGTAAGACGCGAAGCATAATCACTCGCTAAAGCGTACAAGTCATTGATGATAAAATAAAACTCTCCTTCCGAATGTTTTAAGTCGCTAAAGAAAACACTCGGATAAATAGTCAATGAAAAATCTTCGTTTTTCAGCGGCTTGCCATACGTACCATGGTACTCACGAAGCACGCCAGAGGATGATTTCCAAAACAAGAATGGATTAGAAGAAGAAGGATTCTTCCGAACAATCTTATAGGTGGAATCACTCACATAATAAATATAGAATGCCGTGCCTTGCATTTGCTTCGTCTCATTGCTATCCAATACCACCTTGATAGGAGATGAATGGTAAATTTCTCCTGTCTTGATTGTTCCGCTTACAAAATAACTGACATCAAAATCGAGGGCTTGCACCGCTTTATAAACCAAGCTGTACGATTTGATGATTTCAATTTCATTATATAGGTTGTACGACATTTTAAACATACCCAACCCTTCCATAAACTGTCCTGAACTCTTGGCGGAATAAGAACCCGCATCCTTGATAAGTATCATGGCATTCACCGCATACAACGGTTGTGCATAGCGTATGTAAGCCTTGCCTATAGCATAGGTAGCGGCCAGCGAGAGGATAAACAGATACCAGTATTTGTAGCAATAATGCAGGAACAACCAGAAATCAAACTTATTTGAATTTCCACTGGGTGCAGAGGGAGAGGCTTTGGTTTCTGTATCGGACATTTTATTATCTGCTAAGAACAGCGAATATAGCTAAAGTGATAGAGAAGGCTGAAAAGGCTAGCGCAATGGTCGGGCTATTTACTTTGACGACTTTGTACCTTAATGGTTCCACATACAATACATCATCAGGACGCAGGTAGTAAAACTCAGAAGACAGCATACTCATAGAAGTCATATCAATAGTGTATACTTTATTGCGGTTATTCTCTCTTCTAATCAGTCTGACTTTCTTTCTGTTTCCCAAATCGGTCAAGTCTCCGGCATAAGAAAGCGCGTCGAGCAAAGTCACATTGGCCCGATCAATCTGTTTGATCCCTGGATTGGTCACTTCTCCCAATACCGATACTCTAAAACTCATAAGTTTTAATGTTACCGTTACATAGGTGAGGTATTCAGACATTCTACTATTGACCAATTTTTCCGCTTCCTTTAACGTCAATCCGGAAAGTTTAATCAGACCAACCATTGGCAATTCGATATCTCCGTATTGATCAATTAAATTCCCTCCGAACAGATTGGCTTGTCCACCGTTACCACTTACTCCAACCTGATTGTTAGTCAGCGATTGGTTGAACAGTTCCATTTTACTATCCGTAGAACTCACTACTTTGAGGTATAGTACATCTCCTGGTTTCAAGCGATAAGAATTAGAAGAATCAATGACCGATGTAGAAGTTGTATCTCCTGGAAGATCTGTGAGGTATCTTAGGTTCTTATGCGTCACGCATCCTGTCATGACGACATAGGCTATGAGCATCAGAAAAGCGCTTTTAAGTAGAGGCATTTTTATTTGTATTCGTTGGCAAACCATTCGTATGTCTTTTTTAATCCGTCCAGAAAAACTGTATCCGGCACAAAATTTAAATCTGTTTTAGCTTTTGAAATATCAGCCAGGCTATGCGGGATATCTCCTTCTCTAACCGGCAAATGCACCGGAGACAGGTCTCTGCCGGATAATTGAGACAGAGCTTTCCATAACTCATTGATGGTAGTACGGTAACCGCAAGCAATATTATAAACATGAGCCTCTGCCTTTGTGACTTCTTTGAACAAGCCCAAAACATTGGCTTGAACGGCATTGGTAACGTAGGTAAAATCTCTGCTGTTTTCTCCATCGCCAAATATTTGGGGAGCTACTCCTTCGTTAATGGCTTTCAGAAACAAAGGAATCACTGCCGCGTAAGGGCCTCCGGGATCCTGGTTAGGCCCAAAGATGTTGAAATACCGCAATCCGGTAAAGTTCATGCCGTAATTGCGGGCATAAAGAGCCGCGTATTGCTCAGCGATAGACTTCGACAAGGCGTAAGGAGATAGCAGGTTTCCTGTGTGTTGTTCCTTTTTAGGAAGTATTTCACTGTCTCCATACACAGAAGAAGAGGACGCATAAACGATCTTTTTTATGCCTGCTTCTTTCGCAGCTGTGAATACATGCATGGTGCCATTGACATTCACATTGTGTGTTGTCAAAGGGTCTTTGATCGACCGGGGTACGGAACCCATAGCCGCTTGATGCGAAATCTTATCTATGTTTTTGCAAGCCTGTTGACAAACTGAAAAATCGCGGATGTCTCCTTCAAGTATTTCTAACCTAGAGTCTTTGAGCCAGTGGTTTAAATTTTTCCTTCTCCCATTTGAAAAATCGTCTAACACCCTCACCAATTCAACCCTTGAATCACGCAATAATGCATCTACCAAATTTGAGCCTATAAAACCGGCACCGCCGGTCACTAATATATTTACCTTCTTTTCCTGACTCATTGAGTTTACTAAAACTAAGATTTCTGCATTAGAGAGCCTAATATAATACAAATTAGCACCATTTTTTTGATTTTAACCCAGATTAAGTATTAAAGAAAAAACGTTATATGCATGCTTTTTTCGTCTTATAATCGAATGATTGAATGATTAAAATGATACTTATGGTCTAAAGCGTAATTTAGGCTTAATGGCTTTTCCTGGTAAAAGTCCATGCACTGTTGCCATCGTTTTTCAAACAATTTCCGTACTTTGTAAGTTGGTTTAATGATTTTGTAAACATGCTGAAAAAATTAGCGGGCTTTTCTATTGTTGGTGTCATCTCTACATTGTTCACAGCGGCCTTGTTGCTGTTGTTCAATAATGTACTTCACTGGCACGAGCAGGTATCTTATGCCCTCTCTTACATGATTCCGTTGTTTCTTTCTTTTCTGTTGAATTCAATTTTTGTATTTAACAGTCACAAGAGTGTACGCAACATTGTCGTTTATTTCAGCATTTACCTTTCCTCTATGTTTACCGGTATGGTTTTGCTGGCTATCTATAAAAATTTCTTTACTTGGGATGAAACCATCTTAAGTTATATGACCATCCCTGTAACGATGGCTCAAAACTTTACCCTCAGCCATTTATTACTAAAAAAGAATGCTCGATAGTATGCCTCTGGAGCGATTCAAAGAAATCTTCTGGGATGCTTTTCACCGCCCAAAGCTGGTCAGCAGCAGAATTTTCGGCACCTGGGAGCGCCTAGAGCACCTCAACGACTCGCTTTCCGGGCCCTTGTTTTCTATTTATGAAAACGGCAATTGTGATTATGTATTTCTACGAAATCCCCCCTTCCAAGACATCCATTCTCCGGATGATCTGATGGATTGGTTTCAGGAAATTCTTCGACAATACGCAGAAGGATTGCAAGCCGCTACCCCTCCGACTTCTGAAGAAGAAACCCGTGATCTGCAGTTATTGGATTACCAGCTGGACATTAAAGCGGAACTCTGCGAAATCGCTTATGAGCTGTGTGCCGCGCGTCTAGGCACGAACTAATTCTACGACTGTTATTTCAGGAGGCATGCCCACACGACCCGGGAAACCAATGTAGCCGAAGCCTCTGTTGACATATAAAAACTGCTTGCCTTTTTGATACAAGCCTCCCCATTGCTCATACATATATTTTACCGGACTCCATTTGATGCCGGCAATTTCTACACCGAATTGCATGCCATGTGTATGGCCTGCAAACATGACATCCACATCACTGTACTCCGGAATTACCTGCGCATCCCAATGGCTGGGATCGTGCGACAACAATAATTTTACCGGAACTTGCGGCATGTCCCTTACTGCTTCTTTCATCTTGCCGTATTTAGGAAATCGCCCTTTGGCTCCCCAGTTTTCAATACCGATCACCGCGATTTGGTCGTTGCCTTTTTTCAGGATGCGGTGTTCATTCATCAGAATATCCCAACCCATTTCTTTATGAGTTTCTATCAATCGATCGAGGTTATCGCGCTTAGCACTTGCAGTAGGCCATTCTACATAATCTCCATAATCGTGATTACCCAATACCGAATATACGCCCATGGGCGCTTTAAGACGAGCAAACATTTTTTTATAATCCCCTACTTCATCGGCAATGTTATTGACCAAATCTCCGGTAAAAAACACCACATCTGCCTTTTGTGCGATAGCCATGTTCACTCCTTTTTCAACCAATTCCGGATTAGTAAAGCTTCCCGAATGAATATCTGACAACTGAAGGATCTTAAATCCTTCGAAGGCTGCCGGGAGATTCTTCAAGGCTATTTTCACTTTGCGCACTCTGTAATCGTGTGCTCCCACCAGCACGCCATAGATCATAGAAACAAAAGGTATGGATGCCAGAGTAAGCCCTACCGCTGAAATAAACTGCGAACGCGGGATCGCTGTACCTTCTCCGGATGGCGTAGGATTCGAGACCAACGAAACCAACCACCGGCCTAAACGAACCACATCTTCCATTAATAAAATGACGGTAAAGAATAACTTAAAGAAGAAGTTGCCGAAAATGAATAGGATTATGAACGATCGAAATCCTCTTCCAAGTTTATCCGGTCCCACAAATAACAAAGTGAGTAAGAGCACCAACGATAAGACGGTTACTCCCCAATAAATAAGAGAAATCCATTTCTTCGTTGTATCGGAAGAATTGATACCTAATGTTTTTACACCTTGGTAAACATACCAATCCAATAATAAAAAGAGAATAAAGATGATTCCAATGATGATAAACCTTCCGGATAATGCGTGCATAAACAGGGATTAACTAGAGTATAGTCGGAGTAGCGGGTGAAATATTGTGGATGTACTTGAAGTTTTGTTGTTGTTTTTGTTGTATAGATGGTATTGAAATAGGGCATAAGTTTATGTATCAGGGCGTTCCCTTGGGGCCGGGCTTTCGCCACTCTCCCGCCAAATAGGCGGGATCAGACAATGGCTCAATCCCTAACGCAAATTATACACCACTCATCTTAGAATAGATTTGTTATTTAAAGATTCGTCCTCTCGCCTTTCCTTTACCTGCTCAATATAAAAACAAATACACTAATGTAAGCAAGATGTTAAAGTTTTGCGTGAGGGATAGGAGCGGAAAGCCCACAGCGAGCCTTAAGCTGAGGTTATGTCCGATGCTACGATCCGAGCGAGGACTTGGAGTGGATAGCCCGACCCGCAGGGGCACGCCCAACTCTGCTAAACCATACCAATACATTAACCTCTACCCAAAACTCATTTATCCGTTAGACTTTATCTCCCTAAAAACAAAAAACCATACCTCTCCACCGGAGAAGTATGGTTTTTAAATGTTCCTTAAATGTACTAAATCTCTGAGTCCATCAAACCTGTTTTCTTACCGGTCTCTCTTACTCCTGGAATCATGATCGACTTGTGTTCGTTGACTTTCATACCCAGTCTTTGTTTCAATTTATGCACCAGCAAATACATCACCGGTACCAAAACCAAGGTCAGGAAAGTAGCGAAGAACAAACCAAAGATCATCGTCCAGGCCAAAGGTCCCCAGAAAGCACCACTGTCGCCACCGAAGTGAATGTGCGGTTCAAGATGGGTGAACATTTTCACGAAGTTGATGTTGAACCCAATCGCCAAAGGAATCAGACCAAGCATGGTTGCAGAAGCGGTCATCAATACCGGTGTCATACGTGTACGGCCGGCTTCCAGAATCGCGTCGTAAACACCTACTCCGTCTTTTTCTCGGTACTCAATAAATTCTACCAGGAGGATACCATTTCTTACCACAATACCTGCCAGGGCTACGATACCGATACCCGTCATGATGATAGAGATCGCCATGCCGGTGAAACAGAATCCTAACAACACCCCGATGATACTGAATACAATCTCCGTAAGGATGATGACCGGCTTGCTGACAGAGTTGAACTGCGTAACAAGGATCAAGAAAATCAATCCCAATGATACCATCAAAGCTGTCACCAGAAAGGCCCCTGTTTCCGCTTGTTCTTCCTGCTCTCCTGTCATATCGATGGAAACACCGGAAGGCAATGCAAAATCCGGCAATGCACGTTTGATGGCCGCATTGATATCATTGGCGTTGTACTCGCTCAATACGTTAGAGTACAAAGTCACCACACGCTTTTGGTTCTTACGTTTGATCCCACCAAATGTATCGCCATATCTAACTTTTGCTACAGAAGACAATGGAATCTGACGCACGGCTCCATTCATGTTCATGTCACGGAAAGTAATCTTCGTATTCAACAAGTCGTCGATGCTGTGGCGTTGATCGTAACGGTATCTCAATTCGATATCGTACTCATCGTTGGCATCTCTGAATTTTGAAACTTCCTTACCGAACAAGGCGCTACGGATATCAGATCCTACTTGCCCTGTAGAGATCCCTTCCGCATTGGCCCGCTGACGATCGATTTCGATCACTACCTCCGGTTTATTTTTCAAGACATCCGATTTCAACTCTTCTATTCCCCGAATTCCCTTTTGGTTGATAAATTTCTTCAACCGCTCCGATACCGCAATCAACTCATTGTAGTCATCTCCGGCAATTTCAATGTTTACAGGTTTACCAGTCGGAGGTCCGCCTTGTTCCTGATTCACAGAAATCTGCACACCTGGAATATCTTTTACGGCTTCTCTGACCTTATCAAGGTATACCGCAGATGATATACCATTTCGGTCAGCATACTTCACAAAAGCTACCGTTACCTTCCCTTTGTTCGGAGAAGTACTCAAATCGCCTTCGTCTTCACTGGCACCCACAGCTACGTTAGAGATGATCGACGATACAGCCGGATTCGGTTTTCCATTGATGGAAACAGCTTTCGTTACACGATCTTCTACGATAGATGTGACAGAATCTGTATATACCTGATCCGTACCGATAGGTAATGTGATGTATGTATAAACAAAGTTAGGATCCGCTGTTGGGAAGAAGACGACCTTCGGCTGCACAATACCTGTAAGAATAAACGAACCGATCAGCAAACCGACAGTAGCCACCATCAACCAAATGGGTCTGTAACTCTTCAAGCACCATTCCAATACATTTACATACATGTTTTGAAAGCTTGGCCATGTTTTGTCCTGGAATCTTTTAATCACTTTTTCCAGGAAATATTTATTCAATAAGAACAAACCTACCAGCAAGAGGATAAAGTTACCCATACCAAAAGCACCTGCTGAGCCGTTTACTGCAGCATTGATGTAAAATAACAAAGCAATAGCGCCCATGATCACTAAAGTGATTTTGGTTCCTTTCGTCATTTTCTTATGTCCGTGCTCATCGTGTGGTTTCATGAAATCCACTGCAAAGACAGGGTTGATGATATACGCCACGATCAAAGAAGCCGTCAATGTAATGATGAGTGTAACGGGAAGGAAGAACATGAACTTTCCAATGACTCCACTCCAGAATGCCAGAGGCACGAAAGGAGCCAATGTTGTCATAGTACCTGAAAATACCGGAAGGAATACTTCACCCGCAGCGGATTTGGCAGCCTGCACGATCGGTACTTTACCATTGTCATAAATACGGTGTGTGTTTTCCACTACCACTATCGCATCATCCACCACAATACCCAAAGCAAGTAGAAACGCAAACAATACAATCATGTTCAAGGTGAATCCTATTGAAGGAAGCAATAAGAATGCGATGAACATTGATAAAGGAACTGACATCCCTACGAAGATCGCATTGGTAGCTCCCATGAAGAACATCAGGATAATAACAACCAAAATAAAACCAATGATGATGGTATTGATCAAATCATCAACGGTAGTACGAGTAGCATCGCTTTGATCACCGGTGATGGTCACATTTAATCCGGCAGGATAACTATTCTTTTTCATGTCGTCCACCAATGCGATGATCTTATCAGATGCTTCGATCAGGTTTTCTCCACTTCTCTTAATAACGTTCAGCGTAATTACATTTTTCTTATTCAGACGGGCAAAGCTTTCTTTTTCTTCGTAGGTATCTTTTACACCACCTTCTTCCAAAATATCTTTCAAGTATAACTGCGCACCGGTAGAAGAGCGTAACACGATATTATTCATCGGTGCTACTTCAGTAAATTCTCCTTTGATGGAAACAGATCTTTTCAACTCATCCATTTTCACCAAGCCGCCACTGATGGTCATGTTCTCATACCTCACCGCACGCTCTACATCAGACAATGTAATACCAGCCGCTTCCATTTTATAACGGTCTACGTTAATTTGGATTTCCCTTTCCGGAGCGCCTACTAAATCTACACGCGTGATTTCAGGCAACGCTTCAATGCGGTCCTGCATGTCGTCCGCATATTTCTTCAACTTACTTAATTCATAATCTCCAGAGATGTGCACAAACATGATGGGGATCTGAGACACGTCGATTTCTATTACCTGCGGATCATCTGGCAAATCGGTCGGTAAATCATTCTTTGCTTTATCGACGGCGTCTTTCACTTTTGTTTTCGCATCCGCAATATCTACATCGGTATTAAATTCGACGATAATGCTGGAAAAATCCTGCACTGAATTACTTGTTACTTTCTTTACACCGGAAATAGATTTGACCTGCTTTTCAATTTGCTTGGTTACCAGGTTTTCCATGTCCGTTGGAGATGTACCAGGGTAAATGGTACTCACATACATTTGGGGGAATACGATCTCAGGGAATTGTTCCTTCGGCAAGTTGATGTATGCCACCAAACCGGCGAGGGTAATGATTACAGTGAGTACGTATATGCTGGTCCTATTATCAATAGACCAGCTGGTCAGTTTAAATTCTTTCATTGGACTTTCTTTTAAAAATCATGTTTGATCAGATTAATCGACTAGGCTTTTACAAGCTGGTCTTCACTGTCACCGGCTGTCCATCAACTACATCCTGGTAACCTACCGTAATGATTTTAGAGCCCGCCTTTAAACCACTCAATACTTCTACTTCAGATTTGTAAGTCAACCCCAATTCTACCGGTGTCATTATTGCTTTACCGCTTTCCACGATATAAATGTAATCACCTTTATCGGTGCGTTGAACTACATTGATAGGCACTACGATCGCATTTTCTTTTTCATAATCTTTGATGTTCACATAAGCGATCATGTTCGCTTTCAGGAATTTTCCTTCCGAAGTCAAAGGCATTTCAATTTTAAAGGTACGGTTCACCTGATCAATCACATCGGCAGAGGTAATAATCTTCGTATTGATTTCCTTTTTAGCATCAGGGAAGTATAACTTCACCGCATTGCCTTTATGAATGGAACCGATATACGATTCAGGAACTTCCGCTACCGCTTTCAAGCTGCTGTTGTTTACGATTCTGAATGCGGGCATCCCCGGGTTGATCGCTTCTCCGATTCTCACGTAGATCTCATCAACCAATCCATTGAAAGGTGCTCTGATTCTGCTCAATTCATATTGCTCATTCAGGCTGGCAAGTCTTTTCTCCAATGATTCCTTTTGATTCTTGGCTTGCAGGTATTGCACTTCTGTACCCACTTTTTGCTGCCACAATCTTTCTTGCTTCTCGTACATTTCATTGGCCAATTCCAATGACTTCTTCAATTCACTGATGCCGGCGGCTGTTACAGAAGCATCGATTTGTGCCAACAACGTACCTTTACTTACCGTTTGTCCTCTTTCTACAAATACATCTACCACTACACCGCCTGACTTGGAGGTTAACTTTACGTTCTGGTCAGAATCTACTTTACCCTGAACTTCCAGGTAGTGCGTAAACGTTTGAGGAGTGACTTCGTTTGTCATCACGATGGCGCTTTTCTGCACCACTTCTTTCTCTACCGGTAATTCTTTCTCTAATTTTATAATTTGGGCAGACAAGTCGTCGCGTTGTTTTTTCAATTCCGCCAACTCAGCTTTTTTATCGGGAGCAGAACAAGCATACAATGCGGCAACTGCTACTAGAAGGAGTATATTTATCTTTTTCATAGTATTAAAAATTATTCGGTATATAATGTTCCTGTTGATTTTTGGTATTCTATTTTTGCCAATAAAACGTTGTAAACGGCATTGAAGTAATTGGTCTGTGCTTCCTTGAAACTGTTCTCCGCATCGGTCACTTCCAGATTAGAGCCAGACCCGTTAGTATATTTGATTTTAGATAATCGAACGACCTCTGTGGCCAGATCCAGGTTTCTTTTTTGGATGTCCATGTTTTTGATTTCATTGTCTAAACTAATGGACGATTGTCTGGCTTGAAGATCTGCGGAATTACGAAACATAGTCAGATTGTTTTCTGATTTCTGATACTCATAAGTCGATTGTTTCAATTTGTAGATTCTGGATCCTCCGGAAATAATCGGAACGCTTAAATTTACTCCCCACATCATGTACGAATACCAGTGGTTCCTTAACACATCAGGTATCGTTACGTCTTGACGAATGTAACCGCCTTTGGCAAAACCGGTAAGTGTTGGAAAGAACTTCGCTTTGTCTCCCTGCATGTTCAGTCTTTGCATGTCGCGTTGACTTTTCAACAGCGAGTATTCAATTCTATTTTCAGGATTGGCTTCTACTTTGCTTAACGTTTCCAATTGTATATCACGAATGCTTCCTACCAAAGCCAAGGAATCATCCAATGGTACGCCCATTTGATACTTCAGCAAAAGATCAGCGATTCCACTCAATTGCGTAAATTTCATTTGCTCTGACAATAAATTATTTTTAGCCACTTCCAGTCTGTTCACATCAAT
>JAQZBV010000059.1 GCA_029237685.1 Cytophagaceae bacterium
ATCTACGCACTGATAATGTGTTTTTTTTAATCCTTTTCTCATTGAACTGCAAATTTTGGTTATACAATAAGAGCTAAGTCCTTAGCTTTCTGCCAAAAATTAACCCTTCAAATTTTATAATTTCATAAATACTAAAAAAATGCATCAGGTAAAAAAAACTAACAACTAACAACTAACAACTAATACCTACTTCTTCTTATACTCCTCCACAAACTTCTCCCACTCTTCCAACTGCGTCTTCTTAAATACTCTTGGGAATTTATTTTGAGAACCCACTTTACCTTTCGACTCCATCCAACTGTAAAATGCATGAACAGGAAGCACTTCCAGGAATACATCTTTGAGCGCGGCAATACGCTCCGTGCGGTAATCGTCGTTCAGTTCTTTCAACTTTTCATCCAGCAACTTCCGTAAGACTTCAGAATCTATCTTATCGTCTGTGCCGACATACCATTTGTGCGCAAACAGTGTATCGTGAGAAATACCGGCTACCGTATATTCTGAAATGGAAATGTTCAACTCCTCTGAAACCAATTGTATGGCTTTGTTCATATTGTCAACGGACAAGTGTTCGCCGCACAAACTCAGGTAATGTTTCGTTCTTCCGCTGATGATGATCTCGCTCGACTCCTTGTTCTCGAAACGAATGACATCTCCAATCAGGTAACGCCAGGTACCCGCACAGGTAGAGATCAGCAAGGCATAATCTATTCCTTCTTCGATCTTGTCGATCATGAGTATTTCAGCATCAGGCAATACGTCGCCCTCGGAAGAGAAATTCTTTTCGTTGAAGGGAATGAATTCAAAAAATATACCGTTGCTCAAACATAACTTCATGCTGTGCTTACCCGGTCCGCGCTGATAAGCGATAAAGCCTTCAGAGGCTAGATAAGTTTCAATGTAAGTAATGGGCCTGCCCAATAACTTTTCAAATCCTTTTTTATAGGGTTCAAACGAAACCCCTCCGTGTACGAATACGCTCAGGTTGGGCCAAATGTCGTGAATGGTTTTCAAGCCGTGATGTTCGATGATGCGCTCCATCATGATTTGCAACCAGGCCGGTACTCCAACGATAAAGGCAATGTCCCACTTCGGTGCTTGCTTGACGATCTCATCCAGTTTGTGATTCCAGTCTTTTTCTTTGGCGATTCGTTTTCCCGGTTTGTAAAACATTTGAAACCAAAAGGGAATTTTACTGGCTTGTATACCGGACAAATCCCCTTCATAATAGGTATCGATTTTACTGAGCTTTGTGCTACCGCCCAACATCAGAATCCCTTTGCCCAAAATCCCAGCTGGCAAATCATAGGAACCTAGCGTAAGCATCTGACGTATGCCCGTTTTCTTGTTAGCCCTGATCATATCAACAGTCATCGGAATGTGCTTTGTCGCCGCTTCAGAGGTACCCGAACTCAAGGCGAAATATTTAACACGCCCTGGCCAGGCCACATCGTGTTCGCCGGCTTTACTTTTGTGCCACCACTCGTCAAATATCTTGTTGTAATTGAATACAGGAATGCGCTTGTGCCACTCTTCGTAAAAAGAAGACGATTTATTGCCTTTGAAATAGGTAAGGATATTTTCGAAACCGTAGTGCTGTCCAAACTGTGTTGACTTTGCTTTCGTCAACAATTTTTTCAATTCCTTTTTCTGTAATTCAAATGGTGATTTCTTTTTCTGCGGCTTTAGATTACCTATCTTTAAACCTTGACTGAGCAGAGAGCCTAGTAGCGGCATATACCTAATGGGGTTAATTAGTATATGCTAAAATAACTCTAATTCATGAGATAAAAAACAAGCGGACCATGAGCATTGCCCAAACTATTTCCCAGCTTCTCAGCGAAATAAAATCCTACGGTGCTACACTTATTGCGGTCTCCAAAACGCATCCCGCAGAAGCCATCCAGGAAGCCTTGGAAGCCGGTCAACTGGATTTTGGGGAAAATAAGGTACAAGAAATGCAAGATAAAAAGCCTCTGCTATCCAACAAGATACATTGGCACCTGATCGGTCACCTGCAAACGAACAAAGTCAAGTACATTGCCCCCTACGTTCACCTGATTCATTCAGTAGACAGCCTCAAACTTTTAGAAGAAATCAACAAGGAAGGCAAAAAAAATAACCGTATCATTCCCTGTCTATTGCAAGTCCATATTGCTCAGGAGGAAACTAAGTTCGGTGCCGATGCCAACGATATCAGAACCTGGCTGGGCAACCGCAGCCTCGACGCTTTTGAACATGTCCAGATCAAGGGATTCATGGGTATGGCTTCTTTTACCACAGACGAACAGAAAGTACGACAAGAATTCAAACAGCTTAAACAATTGTTTGATGAATGCACCAAGCACTACCAATCTGCGAATACAGAGTGGTCATCACTGTGTATGGGCATGAGTGCCGATTATAAAATTGCCTTAGAAGAAGGCAGTACTATGATCCGTGTGGGAAGTGCTATATTTGGAAACAGGAATTATCAAATTTAACATAGAATTAATATTCTTCGTGAGTTGCTATATTAAAGCTATATAGATCTGATAGTTGTGCGTTAGGGATTGAGCCATTGTCTGATCCCGCTATTTAGCGGGAGAGTGGCGAAAGCCCGGCCTGAAGGGAACGCCCTACTATAAATCTTTCAAATTCGAATATATTGTCTATGACTTCACCTCTAACAAAAAAAAATATTACTAATATCTTTTCATAAATTTAAAAAGTAATGGCGTTCCCTTCGGGCCGGGCTTTCGCCACTCGCTTTCCTGCTGAAAAAGCAGGAAGAGCTCAGACAATGGCTCAATCCCTAACGCACGTAAACCTCAATCTTCACTATATCTATGCATAAATTCATCCTACTCTTCAGCACCATCAGCGGAGCTTTGTCTGTTGCTATTGGTGCTTTCGGTGCACACAAATTGAAAGACTATTTGCTGAGCATCCAACGTACAGAAACATTTGAAACTGCTGTACGCTATCAGTTCTACCATACGCTGGCTTTGCTGGCTGTAGGTATCATTTATTTTAACCACCAAAACAAATGGCTGGATTGGGCTTCCTATGGTTTTGCAGCAGGTATCCTTATTTTCTCGGGTTCCCTCTATATTTTATGTGCCACTAATGTAGGAAAATGGGGAGCAGTCACTCCTATTGGCGGTCTGGCGCTAATTGCCGGATGGATCTTTTTAGCGATCGGGTTATACAAAACGGTTTCTTAATGAAATCAGATCCTTGGTCAAACGTAAAGAGAATGCCATTTTACACGATGTAAAATGGCATTCTTTTTATATCGCGCAAGGAAATAAGTATTACCAGCCACCGTCTAACGATCAGACCGATCAATTGTGTTTCAATTTTCCAGACATGCACTGAAACAAAAAAGTTGTGACATCGCTGCCGCAACTTTTAAATTATCCTAAAGGAAGATAGGAGCTATTTTATCTTCTTCAATTGGAAATACGTTTCTACCCCAAACACTTTCACCTTGTAGGTGATGATGTTTCCATCGATTTTAACAATGGTCGCTTCAAGCTTTGTTTTTTGTTCTGCAAATACCTTCATGTCTTCTGATGTTGTCTTTACAATGCTAGAGACATAAGAGCATTCGCTTTTCCATTCTATAACCGAAGTGGTAACGAGATTGCCTTTATTGTCGTAATCGAAAATGTTGTCTTTCGTAAATTCCAATACTTTAGTGGTATCGAGAACACCATCCTTGATGTATTGAAATTTTCCAATATGCAAGGCCATACATTCTTTTGGAGAAAGGTCCTTGACCACTGAATCTACGGCAACAATATCGTTTTCTGAACTTTCTTCTTTGCCAGCCATAAGCAACGCGTACTTAAGCATAAACTCACATTCGCTGACCAGCACATTCACCAAGTCCGTTTGCATTTTATCCATCAGCTTTTCAGAAAAATCCATTTTGTATTCCTTCTCCAACTCCTTCTGATGAGAGACAAGGGAGTTTCCCAGGCATTCTGCAAAGGCTCCATCGATTACCTCCGTATCCTGCTTGAGATCAATTTTTCCGAAACAAACACAGGCTTCTTTACTTACTTTTTTGAGAACTTTTTGTGCAGAAGCATTTTGAATACAAACAACAACTAGAAAAAGTATGACACTATTTCCTAAAACCTTCATGATTTATTTTTTGTAGAGGAGAGCTAAAATTAAAAACGAGCTGTACTATTTAGGCAGTACATTCACACGTATAGACAAACGCTGCGGCACGTCGGCGGCTATATTTCTTGCGTTGGATAAAATGGTAATGATCTTATTATTCAAACCCATTTTTCCTTCGGAATTAAATTTCACTGTAATCTGGCCGGATTGTCCCGGAGCTATTCCTTCCTTTGGATAAGAAGGTACCGTGCAGCCGCAGGTAGAATAAGCTTTTTGTATGAGCAAGGTGGAATCTCCGGTATTGGTAAAATGAAAGGTATGTTCCACCACTGCCCCCTGTTTGATGTCTCCGAAATCGAAGTAATCTTCTTTAAACTCTATCGCCGGACCTTTGGTTTGAGCCAATGCCGATAATTGAAAAAAAGCGAATAAAAGAAAAAGGCCGTATTTGAAATTCATCTGTTTGACAGTTTAGAAGAGGATAAACGCTTACTACAAAATAAGCACCATTTTTCACTTTGGAAAGAAACTAGCGGGAAAGTTTATCAAAAAAACCTCTTTTACAGCCCTGGTCATCGCCGTATACAACCAGCGCAGTGCCTGAGCGGACGAATCGTCTTTGTGCAGATGACTTCCGTCAATAAAAACGGCATCCCACTGACCGCCTTGCGATTTATGGCAAGTGACCGCATAAGCATGCTTTACCTGTAAGGCATTGAGGTACGGATCTTTCTTTACTTCCAGCCAGGGATTTCCTTTGCCGGCTTGCTGGTGAAACTCCACGATCTGACGGTACAATTCTTTTGATTTCTCCTCTTCCAACGCAGGTCCCTTGGAGTAAAGTACATCGAGCAATAATTTAAATTCGACTTCGCTATTTTCACTGTAATCAGGAAACTTCAATCCGCCATCGGCAAACTTCAATCCAAACCTTTCCTGCTCCCCGGATAAATAACGCAGTTCCGCCATGTCACCATTGGCTACAAAAGACAGTTTATCTTTTCCACCTTCCGGATCGTAGTAATTTTTAACAATCATCAAGCGATCGCCGGCTTCTAAGAACTCTTCATGAAAAAGAATGGATGTCTTGATCATGCGGTTATAATTCAGGCATTGCCAGTTGGCATTACAAATCAGCAAGGTATTGTCGATGCCGAATTTATCGTAGGCATAGCGCAAACCGTCTTCCAGTTTAGTATGATCCATGGTAAAGACATCGCTATAACCCTTTACTTTGAGTGAAGGTGTGCGTTCTCTGCCGATCGCATTGCGCAATTGTGTAGCGTTGTATAACACTCCACTGCCCTCCTGCTGACGGACAACTTCTTTCAATGTTGCTTCTTCTACATCAAGGCTGTAATTGCGTTGAAGATACAGGGCATCCAAAGCATAACTTTTTTCCTGTCCCACCGGTGGCAGCTGCGCTTCATCACCGATGAGAAACAGAATATTATTTTCCTGTTCGAAAACGTAACTGATCAGGTCCTTCAGGATTGCACCCGACATGCCGTCTTGCAGCATGGAGGCTTCGTCAACGAAGAACAAGGTATTGGCCATGGTATTGGGTTTGCGGAAATAGCGCGGCACACCTTCTTTATCGGCTTCCATTCCAAAAATAAAACGGTGAATGGTAAAAGCTTGTTTGGCGGCATAACTAGACATGACCTTTGCCGCGCGGCCCGTGGGCGCCATGAGAATGGTACGTTTTTTCTTTTTTTCAAAGGCTTTGATGATGGCACTGACAAGGTAGGTCTTACCGGTACCGGCATAACCTTTCAGCAAAAACACTTTGCGTTGCCGGTCTTTGTCCTCGATCAGTCTAACGGCTTGCTGTATGGCTCTCTGCTGATCTAATGTTGGCTCGAAAGCCAAAAAAGATATGATTTCACTCTCCATTTTGTATTTTTAACCTAGATTATGCATGATGGTGTAAAGGATAATGTAGGTTTATGCAAGTCTTAGTAAACTTGTTGATTTTATGAGTGATTTGAAAGCAGACATCGTTAAAAATTTTGGTCATAAACTAAGGGTTAGGGTATGTGGACTTTACATCGAAAACAACCGACTGCTTTTACTGAAACACCACTCCATCGGAAAACACAGCATCTTATGGTCACCACCTGGCGGAGGAATGGACTTTGCCGAAAATGCCGCGGAAACACTAATCAGAGAATTTAAAGAAGAAACAGGATTGACTCCTACTGCTTATGAATTTGCTTTTGTGCACGAATACGTCAATCCGCCGATGCATGCGGTAGAGTTATTTTTTATCATCACAAAAGCAGAAGGCAAAGCGGAGTTGGGTAAAGATCCGGAGATGATGGGCGAACAGATGTTGCAGGAGTTAGCCTTTGTAGATTTGGAGACCTTGAATAAAATTCCGGAGGAACAGAAACATTTTTTGCTGCGGAATCTGAATAGTTGGGATGAGTTGATGGATAGAAAAGGATATAGTTTGGATAATCATGATGTCCCCGCAGGGTCTCCTGAAAGGGACCCTGCGTCTTGAATGCTACGCGGATTGCATTCAAGCATCGCGCAGGGTCCTCTGCGAGAGACCCTGCGGGCACAAACGGAATTTGAATTCATGGAATGAATTGATGGATAGAAGAGGATATAGTTTGGATAATAATATCGATCGTTGATTTACTCGTTGTTGGCGTCCCGCCAACAACTGCCCTTAGTATCACGTTCAATTCCAACACTTGTTGGCGAGACGCCAACAACGAGTAAATCTGCACCCATTCCCTTCCCTTTTCCGTAAAAACACCCTATATTGATACCGCAACCCTTTGGCAACAATGGAAGACTACGGCGTTTCTAAACCAAATATCACCCATAAATTACAAGACTCTCTTTTTGAGGCGGAGAACCTGTATAATTACAATTTACTCCTTCAGATCAGTCCCTATAATTTCGGTATCTGCATCACCGATCCTTCTATAGAGCGCTGCTTGTTGCTAGAAAATTATCAATTTCATTTTCCTGAAAACACGTCCAAGATCCTTGAAGAACTGAATGCTTTTTTCTACGAACACGAATGGCTCAATGCAGGCTTCTGGAAAAACATTGTGGTTTCCATAAAGAATAACCGTTTCAGTGTGGTGCCCGTTTCCTTGTTTGATAAAAACTACGCGGCTTCTTACCTGGACATCAACTCCAACGCACAACCGGAGGAAGTTTTGTTTTACAACAAAGAAGTTTCCTTGGAAGCTGTTGTCGTCTTTGGCGTGCAACGTACCCTAGTCGATTGGCTCAACCAAAAATACCCGTCCAAAAAAATAAAATACATCCATCACATGTCGGCTCTGTTGGAAGGCATTGTGAGCGTGGATCGCTCGGCAGAGAAAAAAATATATGCCTGCTTAGAAAAAAACAACCTGTCGATCGCAGTGAAAGAAGGTAATAAAATTTTATTTCATAATAGCTTCCTCATTCATACCGCAGAAGACTTTACCTACTATTGTCTGTACATCATGAATGTATATGGATTAAGTCAGGAAACTACACCGCTGGTATTGATCGGATCCATAGACAACACGACACCTGAATACAACAGGATATTCAAATACGTTAGAAAAATAGAATTCATAGAAAGACCTTCTATCTTGAAATACGGTTTTGTGTTTGATGAAATTCAGGACCATTACTACTTTGATTTATTCTCCCTTCAATTGTTTGAGTAATGAAAAAAATAGCCCTGTTTCCCGGCTCCTTTGATCCTTTTACGAAAGGACACGAAGACATTGTGTTGCGCAGTCTGAATCTGTTTGATGAATTTGTAATTGGTATTGGACACAACAGTCAGAAAGTCCGTTACATCGACATCAAAATCATGAAAGGACTGATCGAAAAAACATTCGCCAGTTATCCGCAGGTGCGAGTAGAAATCTATGAAGGACTGACGGCGAAATTTGCTCAAAAAATAAATGCGAAATTTCTCATCCGAGGATTAAGAAACACGACCGATTTCGAATACGAGAACACGATTGCGCAAGCCAATATGCATGTATGGAGTGAAATAGAAACGGTATTTTTAATTACCTCGCCTCATCTGGCTTACATCAGCAGTTCAGTCGTAAGAGACATTCACAAAGGCGGAGGAGAGGTGAGTAGTTTTTTACCGTACCAGATTTGACGGTTGCTGAGCAGCTACTGTATCAAATACTTCCTGTATCGACAGATAGGTATTGGTAAGCGCCTTCGCCACTTCCTTCGCACTCATCCATTTTACTTCTTCGATAAATTCTTCGAGCTGAGGCTGCATGTTGGAATCATCCAAACAAGTCATCAGGTACCAGTCGGTACGCTTTAAAATCCTTTTATTCTTGCGCACATACGTATGCCAGGTCGTCACCAACAGATTGCCCAATTGCACCTTTACGTTGCATTCTTCTTCTACTTCACGTTTGGCACCAATGCCGGAATCTTCTCCCTTTTTTAATTTCCCTTTCGGCAAATCCCATTTCTTCAAACGGTAAATCAATAATACTTTCTCACCCTTTGACACCAGTCCGCCGGAAGCTTTTACAATCTTAAAATGGTCTTTGAAATATTCCGTCATCACCATATAATCCGTCAAGGTGATGGTAAGAGAAATGAGTCGCTTCATCTTTTTGACTTCCATCAATTCAATGAGCTTATCAATCTGCTGAGTGGTGGCATTATGGATCAGGACGTGTCCCGCCATGTTTTTGGCGATCAAAATATCGTCTCCCCACAAGACCGTATCGTAATGAGAGGCATCACTCTGACCTTTATAAGGTACAAAATGGATCGGCTTGTCGTTGATGAATATTTTCATTATTCCCCTTTGTACTGCAAAATATCAAAACTTATAGATTAATTCAACAGCTATTTTCAGCTGAGGCAAGTTTTTTATACCTTGCAGCATGTACAATACTACAGAACTATCTATTGCTGAAAAGCTTCTTCAGGTAGAAGCGGTTAAGCTTAGTCCTCAGAAACCCTTTAAATGGGCCTCAGGTTGGAACTCTCCTATTTATTGTGACAACAGAGTCGCTTTATCTTATCCCGATATACGTGCCTTCATCGCGGAAAGTTTGATCGCTACCATCAAAAAAGAATACCCTGATGTAGATGTCATTGCCGGTGTAGCAACAGCCGGTATTCCTCAAGCTTCGATTATTGCGGACCGCATGGGTAAATCATTGATTTACGTGCGCGCGAAACCAAAAGATCACGGCATGACCAATTTGATCGAAGGAAGAATAACTCCGGGACAGAAAGTAGTGGTGATTGAAGATTTGATCTCTACAGGCGGCAGTTCGCTAAAAGCCGTTGAAGCGTTGAAAGAACAAGGCGTCATCGTATTAGGAATGGCAGCCATTTTCACCTATGGTTTTCCAGTAGCAGATGAAGCCTTTAAGAAAGCCGGAGTAAAGTTAGTGACCCTGTCGAATTACAATGCACTACTAGACATTGCTTTTACGAAAAAAATAGTAAATCAGGAGCAACTGGAAGTCCTTTCCAAATGGAGAGAAAATCCAAGCGAATGGAACGCTTAATTAAACGTGTTTCTTTCTCCATGAAAACAAAAAAATGGTTTTTCCTGTTGCTCATCCTTCCACTGGGATCCTGGTGTCCCGTGACTGATCTACAATATTTGAAGTATGACATCTTCGTATCCGACAATAAGATCGGAGAAGTACTTGCTTCTAAAAATTCTAAAGGAGTGTTGACCACTTATTCGGTACAAACCAATTTATCGTTTAGGTTATTGGAAAAATACGATGTCAACTACCAACTCAGCTCCAGTTACAAAAACAATTACCTCATCGAGTCCGCGCTGAAAAACATTGTCAACGGCAAGTTAGAAGACGACGTGCACCTCAAGTGGGACGGTGTACAATACACCGGACAAGCCAACAAAAAATCGATTTCCGTTAAAGGAAAAATTAAAGATTCGATTGCCAAACTCTACTTTCACGAGCCCGGAGGACTGGATCGAATTTTTTCAGAAAAGTACCTCGACTTTCAAAAAATAAAAGCCCAAGGCGCTGCCGAATATGTATTGCACCTGGATGATGGAAATAAAACGCATTACAAATACATGAACGGGGTATGTGTCGAAGTAACGTCCAGCAAAAGTTTTTTTAAGATTCTATTCAAACTTCGTCGTTGATGATACGCATCGGCCTGTTATCCGACACCCACAGTTACCTGGATCCTGCGGTTTTTACACACTTTGCGGAATGCGATGAAATATGGCACGCAGGCGATTGGGGCGATTTGAAAACAGTAACCGCCTTGCAGGATTTCAAACCATTGGTCGGCGTTTATGGCAACATCGATGGCAAAGAAATAAGACAAGAAGTACCGCTATACCAATGCTTCGAAAGAGAAGGATTTAAGATCTCCATGTTTCACATCGGCGGTAAGCCCGGATACTACCCTCCTGATGCTTTAGTACACGTCAAGCGCGACAAACCCGACATCTGGGTATGCGGACATTCACACATTCTAAGAGTGAGTCACGATCCCGAATACAACAACCTGCTGCATCTTAATCCAGGCGCTGCCGGTAAACATGGCTTTCAGAAAGTAAGAACGCTGCTGCGCTTTACCCTAGAGAATAAGAAAATTCATTCGATGCAGGCGATAGAGTTGAATGGTAAGGTTTGAGTAGTAAGTTGTAAGGGGTAAGTGTTAAGTATTTATTTTTCTTGTGGCTAGTAGTATTTTTTATTAGTTAGTCCATAGGCACATAATGATGGCGTTCCCTTCGGGCCGGGCTTTCGCCACTCGCTTTCCCGCTGAAAAAGCGGGAAGAGCTCAGACAATGGCTCAATCCCTAACGCAACGTATTATTAAAAATTTAGCGTCAAGCAAGGTGCGGTGGGCGTCCAGGAAAAGAGCGAATGTTTGAAGACATTCTCATGAATTAACTTCGAAATCTATCCGGAACCAAAATGTCTTCAAAGATTGCTTTTGGTGGCTGCCTTTTCTTTTGGCAGAGCAAAAGAAAAGTAAAAGGCTTGTATGAAACAAATAGGAAGGTATTAGCAAAACTGCCTTTCCAAGCCTATACTAAAAACTTACAATTCCTCACATTTAAAGTATAATTATTATAAAAATAGTTATATTTATGCAGTTAATCATCAGACCATTAACAATGACTCCTCTTCGATTTTTATCCCTTCTCGCACTCCTCTTCAATTTGTTTTCCGGAACAACAACATTGAATGCACAGCATAATGCCAGTTGGGGCAGGCCACCGGATGGTTGGGATGATTTTTATTTAGGACTGGTAAATGATTATAAGAAACCTAACGAAGTGGCCGAACCAGGATACTGGCTGGACGTGATCAGCAAGGCCAATGGATTGAGCACCTATAATGCTGCTGATCCGAATAAGAAATCTGTTCTGTATCAATACAAATACATCAATGCCGGAGTTGATACATCTACCAATTGGAACAATCAAAAGAGTCTTGTTCCTTACGGATTAGACTTGTTGCCCAGCATGCGCTATGACGCGGATGTGGCAGGCATGCGCTGCGCCTGGGTCATTTACATGATGCAGGAAGATGCAGGAGCGGTAGCCGCCAAAAACAACATCGCTAATGCCGCCTGGTTGAAAAATTATTTCCTGAATATTAAATATGTCGCACAAACCGGTGCGGGAAGAAAAGAAATATTTATCATCGAGCCTGATTTATTTGGTTACATCATTAAGGATTTATACGATACCCATTCCCCTGCAACGGGCATATCTCCCAGTGGTGTTGGTTTGAGCATGACCGCGCCCATGTCGACCATTGCGACAGATCCTAATTACAGTTACCTGGCAGGACTTCCCAATAATTTCGAAGGAGTCGTACAAGGAATTATTCGTACCATCAGACGGTATAATCCCCAAGCTTACTGTGGAACCTGCGTCAATTTGTGGGGAGCATGGATTCCCCAAGACGTGGGCCCTGCGCCCGCTAAAAGCGGTTTGGTATGGTGGAACAACGCACAGATTGATCTCGCCGTGACTTATCAATCGGATTTTTTCAAAGCCATGCTATTGGATCCCGGTTATGACAAAGGCGATTTTCTTGTTCCTGAAAAAAATGGATTTCCTGCTTTCTTAGCAGTAGGTGGTCAACAACACTGGATGTGGGGTGACCAGCAAATGCAAAACTACTTGTACTTTTTCGAAAAGATGGGGAAGTCCGTTTGTCTGCCGCTTGTAGCGTGGCAAGTCAGTTTAGGCCAATCCAACAATGCAGCAGGCTTTGGCATTACACTGACAAATCCCCCTACTGCTACGTATGCCCCGTTGCCTAATGCAAGTCAAGGTTACGAGGATACTTTTGTGCAATACATGTTCAATAACATCAATGGATTTATCAATGCCGGATTTATAGGTTTTCTTGGTGGAAAAGGAATGACACAAGGTACGGACTACTCTTTGAAGACCGGTTACGGAGATAAAGGATATTTCTTCTACCGAGCACGTACAGCCATGGATCCGGGGAGGCCCTGGAACTTGAACCGCGGCGTCGCTCAACCCGATCTCGGTGCTGACACTTCTTTATGCGGCACAGGCGGAAGTATCATGCTAAACCCAGGCAACATGGGAGCCTCGCCTATTTTATGGAGCACAGGTGCTACGACCTCAACCATCACCGTAAACAGTGCCGGAACTTATTGGGTCAGAGTAGGTGCGGGAACGGAATGCCAGCGTTACGATACGATAGTAGTCAGCAATACTTTCACGGTGAACTTAGGCAATGATCAAAATTTGTGCAGCAGTGGATCCATCGTGTTGGATGCAGGCCATCAAGGAACTAATGTTACCTACGTATGGAAAAAAGACGGTGTCGTATTGACTCTTGATGATACACGCTACCTCACGGTGAGTACTCCCGGTACGTACCATGTAGAAGTAACAGATCCAAGTTGCATGCCGATGAAAGCAGACGACATTGTCATTTCCTCGAGTGCCTTAACCACCAACTCCGGTGTCTGTGTGAATTTCCCTGCAACGGCCAACCTTACCGTAAGCAATACCGGCGGTACGTACAGATGGTATACAACAGCTACAGGCGGAGCGGCTGTCCACACCGGCAGTACGTATACTACACCAAGTTTGTCTGCTGCTACAACTTACTATGTCGTGGATGAAGCGCTTTATAACAGTACCATCATCCCAAAGACTGCTGCCAATGGATTTACTAATCAGGTATCAAACGGTAATCCAAATGCAGCCACTGTACCACCATCAGACTGGTTATCATTTGATGTGATTAAACCTATCACACTCGTTTCCTTTACAACCGATGTCATCGTTTATTTCAGTGGAGGAACATTATCAGCGGATGTATTCATTGATAATCCTTCCACAGGTTTCACTTACACGGCTACCATTTCTTACCCTACTGCCATGATAAATAGTGCAACGCCTGTAATCACGAGTGCAGTCATCACTTTACCAACAGCACTACTTCTCCCTGCAGCATCAGGATACCGTATTCGTTTAAAAGCTGTTCAGGCTTTCGCTTATTACAAAGGAAGCGTCAGTACAATTGTACATCCTAAAACACACAGCAACCTTGTCACAACCACAGGCTATGCTTGCGCTACCTCTTGCGCAATAGCAGGTATGCCCGCCATATACAACTGGGTGGTGAGAGCGGCATCTACGTGTGCGAGAACACCTGTGCAAGTAAGAAGCTGTGGCACATTGCCTGTAGATTTCATTTCCATCAGCGCGTACAAAGAAGGTTCACAAAATAAAATTAACTGGCGCATCGCAGCTACTCCAGAAGTGGGGAGTTTCCAAGTAGAACGTTCGTTAGATGCCCAATCCTTTGAACCTTTATTCGCTACGATCCATTCTTCAGGCGATACATATTGGTCTTACGATGCCACTCCTGCTGCAGCAAGAAGTTATTATAGAATCAAACAAACAGATCCGGATGGCACATTCATGTACAGCAATATTGTAGTGGTATCTGACGGAGCACTCTCCACGCAAGTGAATGTATTCCCTAATCCCAGTACTTCTTCCTTTATGATCTCCTTTCATTCGGTAAAAGAATCTTCTGCTGCTACTTTTCAGTTGTTCAATACATCAGGTCAATTGCTGCTTGAAGACTATGTAGCATTTTTCACTCATGCGGAATACACCATCAATAGCCCATTGCAAACAGGGATCTATATCCTTAGAATACGCGATGAAGAAACAGAACAAACCTTTAAATTGATCAAGGAGTAATCCGTATATCATTTCTCGTTACTGGGATATAAAAAAGAGCTTCTTAAAATTAGAAGCTCTTTTTTTCTATACCTATTTCCCTCTTTTCCCTCTGCCGCCTCCGCCACCTGAATGCTGGCGGGTCCCTCCTCCTTCTCTAACTCTTTGTCGTTTTCCTTCACTTCCTCTTGAGGGTTTAGTTTCCGCAGCACGCTGTTGTCTCGTAGGGTTAACTTGTTGTTTGTTTGGCTTGGCATCTTGTCGATTGTTTTGACGTTCGCCCTGTCTGCCTTGACGATTGTCTTGTCTGTTGTCCTGGCGATCAGCTGCTCTGTAATAATTTGGTCGTGCTCTGTTTGTATACACTACCTTAGAAGTCACTCTCCTCGGCGCATAGACTGTTTTGTAAATTCTTGGGTTTCTTCTCACCACTACTACTCGACCATAAGGACGATAGCGCACAACCCTCGGATGGTACACGTGCCAACCTACCGGCCTCCATGGTCTCCATCCTACAGGGTAATAACTCCAGCGCCAGGGAGATACCCACACGTTGTAGGAGGGTCCGTAAAAATAACGAACAGGTCTCCATGCCCAGACATTAACCACAACGGTGGTGTTATTGTTTACGGTAGCCGATTGTTTTTCTTCCAGGGGTTCTACGATGTAATTTTTCCCATACAAATCTTCGTCTCCGACTATCTGTACATGAGCTTCACCATCCGCCGTATGATCCAATTCGATGACCGCTACGTCTTGAGCTTCCGTTTCATTGATCGGAACCTGCAATACAATAGCATGTCCGTTTCCTTCTTTATAGTCGATGACACGAATGTAATCGATCTTATCGTCGTTGTTTAAATCCAGGTTGTTGACTTCGTTGTCTTCGCTGTTGAGTTTCTTTTCAAACTCTTCCAGGTTGTCGGAATTTTTAAATAAATCCAATACACCGTAAAGATCCAATTGATCGCCCAGCATGCCCAATGAATCGGATTGAGCAAAGGAAGTGCTTTGTGAAACAATTCCTAAAAATAAAGAGAGCATTAATGCATACTTCGCTTTCATACTGTAATGTTTTTGAAGGTAATAAGTCCGAAAACCGTGCCAGAAGACTTCATAAAAACCTATGCGGCAGGCTTGCTTACAAGAATGAAGCTATGTTGTATTCCTTTGTGTTGATTATAGATCAATACTTTGTTGATGTTCTTCTTATGACGATCTATTTTAACCATGTGATCAGGAAGAACGTTGCTTTGAATGAGCTGACAGGTAATCGTTAAAGCCAATGCTGAAGCCGTCGCAAAATCGCCGGTCAGGTGTTTAAATCGTACTATCGTTGCATCTTTCAACAAACGTTCACTCGCTTCGAAAAAATGACGGGAACGAATATCCCCATTTTCACCTGACACTAAAACATCTATAGATTGCCCATCTTCCAGGTGTTGATTAAAAAAATGCTGGAGTTGTCGTTCTATTTCCGTTACATCATCTGTATGCATCAAATGCAGCGCATCAATCTTCGCGATGGCTTTTTCAGGAAAAGCATTGACGATAAACATGGCAGAACCTTCTCCTGAAAGTGTTCCTTCTGTTTCTGAAGCGAACATCGCCTTATTGCTTACCTCATCCTTCTTAAACCAATCGGCAAGGTAATCGATGTTGTAATTGTAAGATGATATTTCTTCTACGCCTCCCAATAGATAAGTATGCGTTTTATTCTCTTTTAACAACATCCATACATCAAGCAAAGCATTTTCAAATGCCAGCCCACGATTGACGTGTGTGATATTGTAACCGTTGTTAGCGGATAACAAACTCAATTGTGCCGCGATAGCATTTGGTGTGCTCTGAACAAAATTAGTCGGTGTCAATGTTCCCTCTTCAAACTCTATGACCTGATTTAGAAATTTAATACAATCTTCCATACCGCCATTGGCTGTGCCAATAACAATACCATTGAGAGGAAATTCTAATGTATTGATCAATGGCAATGCCGCTCCCACACCCATTCTAACCGCCTTGCCCATTCTACGCAAAATACTTAAAGGTACTCCTTCGTACTTAGGCTCCACGACTTTCAATACATTGTTCACCGATTCATTGACTTCATCGATAGAAGCAGGTAACAATTCCTTCTGAGGAGTGACGGACGCTATTTTATGAACGTAAATCATGCTTTTGAAAAAATCAAGGAACTGCAATTTCCGCCGAAACCAAAGGAGTTGGACATGACATGATGTACAGGTTGTTGTACATAATTCAGTAAAGGTTTTAAACCTGTACTTTCTATGGCCGTTTCAAAATGGAGACTAGGATACAATTCCTGATGTTCTATACTTAAAATACTATACACCGCTTCAATCGCTCCTGATCCACCCAATGTATGTCCCGTGTTGGATTTAGTGGAAGCAAATGGAGGAACATCCTTGAACAATCTTAACATGGCTTTACTTTCCACTTCGTCGTTGTTGACGGTAGCGGTTCCATGTGCATTTATAAAATTGATTTGATGGCTTTGCAATCCTGCTTCCTGTATTGCCCCTGACATGGCCAGATAAGGACCGTCACCTGCATCGGATAAGGAAGAAGGATGAAAGGCATCACTGGCATTGCAATAGCCGGAAAGTACAGCATATACTTTTTTGCCGACCGCATCTTCTTGTTTTTCTAATACTAAATAAGCAGCTCCTTCACCCAAATTCAAGCCTTGACGCGAGGCATCAAATGGCCTGCAGATCTCTGAAGATAATATTTGCAAAGAATTGAATCCATTGATGGTGAATTTAGCTAAGCTATCAGATCCACCGACAATGGCACGTTTAGCCAAACCATGTTGAATTAAACGAGCGCCATACATAATGGCATTAGCGGAAGAAGAACACGCAGTATTGATCGTATTGCCGATTCCTTTGATACCATAATGTTTCTGCATGTATATGTTCACAGAACCGATATCATACGAAGAAATATATTCTGAACCTTCAAAATCATTGTTCGCATCGTGGTACAATTCATCTGTCAGGCACATGCCGCCTACTGTATTGGCGCCAATCAATGCCGTATCATAGGAGGTCAATTGCTCATTTGTCAAACCGCTGTTTTGCAAGGCTTCTTCAAAAGCATGCATGGCAAGCAGAGTGGTTCTGGTAACTCCTTTATCCCGTACTTTAAACTTTTGTTTCAATTGTTCGTTGCTGATTTTCACTTCTCCAAAGCGAAGTGTTTCCGCATAACGAGAAGGGAACAATTCCAAAAAAGAAATGCCGCATTGGCCCTTTTTCAGGGCATCACGGTTTGCAGCGACGGAATCACCCAATGCTGTAACCACACCAATGCCAGTGACAACAATTCTACTCACTGCTCAACTATCTTGTTCTGTTTGCGATGATATAATCTGCCATAGTATTGACATCAACCAATACTTTTCTTCCTTCTTTCGGATCCTTAATTTTGATACCGTATTCTCTTTCCAACAATACAATCAACTCTACGGAATCAATAGAATCTAATCCTAATTCTTCACCGAACAATACTTGATCATCTTTGATGTCTGCAGGTGTTTTTTCCAACAGGTTCAAATATTTAATGATCTGTTCTTTCAGTGTGTGTTTCAATTCTTCGTTTGCCATTTTATTTATGTAAGATTAATGTAGAATTCGGTAATGATTATTTTTGTATTTATTACTTAATGCGCTTTCGGTTATTATCTTTTTACTACTTGTCTTAACGTCTTTAGGGCGTGTCCCTGCGGGTCGGGCTATCCGCTGCAAGTCCTCGCTCGGATCACAACTTCATTCTTTATCTAATTTTTCTGCTCGCTGTGGGCTTTCCACTCTATCCCTCACGCAACACGGATTAATTTAAATCAAATTTTTCTTTTTAAGTCCTATGATAGCGATCAATTGTAACACGACAATGCTCGCCAATAAAGGAACAACACTGGTCATGATATCGGCCAGCCTTCCTCCTTCTAAAAACAATCCGTAGTAAGCTTCCAGACACCAATGCAAAGGAGACAAATTCATGTAAAACTGAAAAGCCTTTGGCATCGCAAAACTCGGAACCAGTATGCCTCCGATCGTAGCGAGGATAACAACTGATATCGCGCCAAATCCGTTGGCTTGTTCCTGAGTTTTAGCAAAGACGCCAATACACAACGCATAACTGATCGCGCTTAATCCACAAATAAAGGATACCACGATAAGCGCCAACCAATCATTGGGAATATTTAAAGCAGGCAATCCTATATGAGGAAATAACCAAACGCCCATGGAGAAGATCACAATGACTTGACTCATAGCGACCATCAGGTATAATAACTGTTTGGCCAATAAGCCTACAATGAAATTAGTGGGCATTATTTTCAAGCGTACAAAGCTTCCGCTTAATTTTTCTTTGACAATGTTTCCGCCTAAAGAAATCACCATAAAGAACATGGCGAAGATCGTCCAGGCCGGCACATTGTGCTGCGCCGCATTGGGGATAGTTCTGCTGCCGTTGTGAGAAGTTGTTTTCTCTTCAATGCCGATTTGATTAGCAAACATTTCTTTTTCAAAGGAAGCCGGCATAGGTTTCCCATTGATAGAATAATACAAGGCATTCAACATCGATTTGTTTTCTACCAGTTGAATGACACTTTTCAAAGCGCCCTGAATAGAACGACGCAGAGACTGTTGCAGCACCGGATGAAAATAAATAGTCAAAGAATCAACTTTCACCATCTTCAAGGTATCGGGAGCTTCATTGATACCAAACTCCACCAAAGCCTTACCGGCGGTAAATTCTGCTTTTCTAGCAATTTGATCGGAGAAGCCTTCCGGAATATACAAAGCGACGAAGGCATCGTGATCATTTAAGTAATCACCTACATGGCGATCATCTTCTGTCATGTCGACATTTACCAAATCAAAACGACCGACTTCATTCAAGTAAGCCAAAAATTCCTGACTGCCTTTTCCTTTGTCTTTATTACACAACAACACTTTTACTTTGCTGTTGTTGACCAATTCAAAGGCGCTGATCTGAATGCTGGTAATTAACAACACCAACAATACCGGCATCGCGAACATAATCATCAAGCCCACTTTATCCCGGAGGAGGAGTCTCAATTCTTTCGTTATAGATGCCGTAAATTTATACATAGCTAATCTCTATAGGCACTGCCTGTCAGTTTTAAAAACAAATCTTCTAATCCGTCCTTGCTGCCATGCCGTTCCAGCAACTGGCTCAAGTGATCGTATGCCACCATTTCTCCCCGGTCGATCAATGCGATGCGTTCGCACAAATCCTCGGCTTCTTTCAAGTGATGAGAAGTATATACTAAAGTTGTGCCTTGCGCATTCAATACTTTCAAATAATCGATGATGGCATGGCGCGTTTGTACATCCACTCCTACCGTCGGCTCGTCCAGAAATAAAATTTTGGGTTCGTGAATGACACCAATCGCCAAGTTCACCCTGCGTTTCATTCCACCTGAAAATTGTTTGACTGGCTTATGTGCAACATCTGAAAGTCCTAATACCTCTAACAAAGAAATCGTTCTATCTT
>JAQZBV010000060.1 GCA_029237685.1 Cytophagaceae bacterium
CTCGTCAAAACTGATGGCAGCACCTTCTGCGCCCTCCAGTCTGTTGGTATAAATGAATTTGCCAGCTTCCACTTTGTGTTGTTTACCGGCGATATCTACAATTGCGTACATGGTATTATTCCTGTTAATTTTTTTCGGAAAAGGACTGCAAACATAAGACACAATTTGTAATAAAGCAAGTAATTCCTGAGAATATCTCTGCAAGTGGGTAAAAACTACCTGTGGAAAAGTTTAAAAGATTTAACAATCCCTTAAAATCCTCGAAATTCGCACAAGCTTTACTTAACGAAGGCGTGTCTATCTTTCTGTAAAATAGGCTCTTTAAACCCAATTAAACAAGCTTCCCCAACTACGTTTTGATCTCATTTCTTACATTGACAAAAGTGGTCGGATTTATCATATTTGTATTCAGGCCGAGAGACACCTGAAAAACTTTTCTATTCACCAGCCGGATCAAACTTTTAAGAGTTATTAAATGTTGCCTTGGGATAGGAATTCCAGAAATAAAAAACGATATTATTATTCATAAAATGAGTGCAAAAAACGATCATCTTAACGAGCCTTTACTAGCCGAAAACAAAAACCGGTTTGTACTGTTCCCTATCAAATATTCTGATATTTGGCAGATGTACAAGCAGGCGGAAGCCAGCTTCTGGACGGCAGAAGAAATTGATCTTTCCCAGGATCTTTCGGATTGGGCAAAACTTAATGACGGCGAAAGACACTTTGTGAGCCATGTATTGGCCTTCTTCGCAGCCAGCGACGGTATTGTGAACGAGAACCTGGCTACCGGCTTCCTGGAAGAAGTGCAATACCCCGAAGCAAAATGCTTCTACGGTTTCCAGATCATGATGGAAAACATCCACTCGGAAACCTATTCCCTGCTCATCGACACCTACGTTAAAGACCCGGCTGAAAAAGACCATTTGTTCAATGCGCTGGAAACAGTGCCTTGTGTAAAGACTAAAGCGGACTGGGCGATGCGTTGGATCACCAACGGTAACTTCATCGAACGTTTGATTGCTTTCGCTGCCATCGAAGGAATTTTCTTCTCCGGTAGTTTCTGCTCGATCTTCTGGTTGAAAAAAAGAGGCTTGATGCCTGGCTTGAGCTTCTCGAACGAGTTGATCTCAAGAGACGAAGGATTGCACTGCGACTTCGCTTGCTTACTGTATACTCAATACATCGACAATAAATTGCCTCAGGAAAAAGTATTGGAAATCATTGCTGATGCCGTAAAGATCGAACAAGAGTTCGTTGTGGACGCATTGCCTGTTGACTTGATCGGTATGAACTCAAAGTTAATGTCTCAATACATTGAGTTTGTTGCCGACCGCCTACTGTTAGCGCTGGGTTGCCCTAAGCATTACAATGCCACCAACCCATTTGATTTCATGGAAATGATCTCACTGCAAGGCAAAACGAATTTCTTTGAAAAAAGAGTTTCGGAATACCAAAAAGCCGGTGTCATGACCGACAAGGCTTCAAACAAGTTTAGTCTGGACGAAGATTTTTAGAGATCGTTCATTAATAAGGGAAACAATACGAATAAGAACATTAAAAAAAGGGAGCAGAAATTATGTTAGTACTTAAACGAGACGGCAGACGCGAATCTGTAAAATTCGACAAGATCACAGCACGCATTGAGAGGCTTTGCTATGGCTTGGATCTGAACTTCATCAATCCGATCATCGTCGCGCAACGCGTGATCGACGGTTTGTATGACGGCGTGACCACCGAAGAGCTGGACCATTTGGCAGCGGAAACGGCGGCATCGTTCACCACCAAACACCCGGACTACGCTATTTTAGCGGCTCGTATCGCGGTGTCTAACCTTCACAAGAAAACCAGTAAGTCTTTCTCGAATACGATGAAAAGACTTTATACTTATATAGATCCTAAAACTGGAGAAAATGCTCCGTTGTTGTCGAAAGACACTTACGAGTTTATCCGTAACCACGCGGCGCAGCTGGATTCTACCATCATTTACGACCGTGACTACGGATACGATTACTTCGGTTTCAAAACCCTGGAGAAATCTTACCTGTTGAAATTGGACGGTAAGATCGCCGAAAGACCTCAGCACATGCTGATGCGTGTGGCTTGCGGTATTCACTCTGACGACATCGAAGCAGCTGTAGAAACGTACCATTTGCTCTCTGAAAAATGGTTCACGCACGCTACGCCTACTTTATTCAACGCCGGTACGCCTAAACCTCAATTGTCATCTTGCTTCCTGTTGACAATGAAAGAAGACAGCATCAGCGGTATCTACGAAACCTTACAACAATGCGCCAAGATCTCTCAATCTGCCGGCGGTATTGGTTTGAGCATACATAACATCCGCGCTACAGGTTCTTACATCAAAGGTACCAACGGTACTTCTAACGGTATCATCCCGATGTTGCGTGTATTCAACGACACCGCGCGCTATGTAGACCAAGGCGGTGGAAAGCGTAAAGGTGCTTTCGCTATCTACCTGGAAGCATGGCATGCGGACATCTTCGAATTCCTGGACTTGAAAAAGAACCACGGTAAAGAAGAAATGCGTGCGCGTGACTTGTTCTACGCCCTATGGGTAAATGACTTGTTCATGAAACGTGTAGAAGACAACGGCGATTGGTCATTGTTCTGCCCGCACGAAGCACCGGGTCTTGCCGATACCTACGGTAAAGATTTCGAAAACCTGTACGAGAAATACGAACGCGAAGGAAAAGCGCGTAAGACGATCAAAGCACAAGAACTTTGGTTCGCGATCCTTGAGGCGCAAGTAGAAACAGGTAACCCGTACATGTTGTACAAAGACCATTGCAACCGCAAGTCTAACCAGAAAAACTTAGGTACCATCAAGTCTTCGAACTTGTGTACTGAGATCCTGGAGTTCACTTCTCCGGATGAAGTAGCGGTATGTAACCTGGCTTCTTTGGCTTTGCCTAAATTTGTCATCAACGGTGTATTCGATCACCAAAAATTATACGATGTTACTTACGTAGCAACGAAAAACCTGAACAAGATCATCGACATCAATTACTACCCTGTCATCGAAGCGGAACGTTCTAACAAGCGTCATCGTCCGATCGGATTGGGTGTACAAGGATTGGCTGATGCGTTCATCATGATGCGTATGCCTTTCGATTCTCCGGAAGCAGCAGGCATGAACAAAGACATTTTCGAAACCATTTACTACGCAGCCATGACGGCTTCTATGGACCTGGCGAAGAAACTAGGACCTTACGAAACCTTCAAAGGTTCTCCGGTATCTAAAGGTATTTTCCAATTTGACATGTGGGGTGTGACTCCAGAGTCTGGCAGATACAACTGGGAAGCCTTGAAAAAAGAAGTGAAGAAACACGGCGTGAGAAACTCTCTATTGGTAGCTCCGATGCCGACGGCTTCTACTTCTCAAATCCTGGGTAACAACGAATGCTTCG
Organism: Cytophagaceae bacterium; assembly: GCA_029237685.1. GTDB lineage: Bacteria > Bacteroidota > Bacteroidia > Cytophagales > Cytophagaceae > JACMQM01. Next base: position 3,432 of record JAQZBV010000060.1, read on the forward strand.
AACCCTACACGTCTAACATCTACAGCCGTCGTGTCTTGTCAGGTGAGTTCGCTATCGTGAACAAACACTTGTTGAAAGACTTGATCAAGCTGGGCTTGTGGAACGACAAGATGAAGCAGCGTTTGATCGAACAAAACGGTTCGGTTCAAAACATCAACGAGATTCCTCAAAACATCAAGGACCTGTACAAAACCGTATGGGAACTGAAACAAAAAACATTGATCGACATGGCAGCCGATCGTGGCGCTTACATCTGTCAAAGCCAAAGCCTGAACGTCTTCGTAGACCAACCGAACTTCGGTAAGTTGACCTCGATGCACTTCTACGCCTGGAAGAAAGGTTTGAAAACAGGTATGTACTACCTGCGTTCTAAAGCTGCTGCTGACGCGATTAAATTCACCGTGGAAAAAGAACAAGCAACAGACGGTACAGTGGGTAATTCTGCTGCCTCAGCTGCTGCAGCCGATGCGCAACAAAAGATCAGTGACATGGCTTGTTCATTGGACAATCCGGAAAACTGTGAGGCTTGCGGGTCTTAAGTTCTAGCTCATTTCATAAAGAAAGCTGCTCTGAAAAGAGTAGCTTTTTTTTTAACAAAATAACGGTGATGAAGTGGTTAGTTATTAGTTGTTAGTTCGGCTAATTCTTACTGATTACTTTATTACTAGTGTCTTACCCCTAATCCCCTGAAGGGGACTTATAGCAGTACTGAGTATAAAGTGTGAGTGAAGAGCGATTGCTCTCTATACTCACACTCTGATTACACAGCGTTAAAACAAACTAATTACTACTGATTACTGACAACTAAACATCCTAAACCTATGAAACACTTTATTCTTCTATTCATCGCTCTAACGTTGTGTACAGCTACCGCTTCTTTCGCTCAGAAAAAGAAAAACGACGACAAGAAACCTGCAGCGACGGCTGTTGTTGCCGACCAACCACGCACTAAAAACTTCCTGTTGAAAACCAACCGTTTTACCGGTCACACACACCGTGCGGTTTTTAATACGAAGAAATTCACCGGCGACTTGGGACAGATGGTGCGTTACGAACGTCACGCCAAGAAATTATACGAAGCAGGTAATTACCAGGAAGCCGTTTACTTCTCGAAGCGTGCGCGCATGTATGGCAGCGCTGCATTAGCGGCCAACTCAGCCATCGCCACCTCCGACGGCAAGTTTAGTGCGGAAGAAGAAACGATCACCACAGGGATGCCTTCTGATGAAGAATTGGAGAAGCGTCTGACGGATGCAGGTTCTACGCCGCTGACGGATGAGAGTTTGATGGCGGGGAATTTGGGGATTGATATAAAGTAGTCAGTGATAAGTTGTAAGTGGTAAGTATTTTTGATTTCTGCTTACAACTTCACCGCTGGCGCAAGAATTTTTCTTGTGCCTAAAATGTCATAGAGCATTTGCTCGGGGTAGTTAATGAAAAACTGCTTACTTTTTATAGCTCCGAGCAAATGCTCTTCTGATGATAGGCACCAGTTTAAACTGCGCCAACAAGAGTAAAAAAGACAGCCCACGTCGCTGGCGCGAGCATCTTGCTCGTGTCCAATAGTACATAGAGCATCCTGCTCGGGCTAAGATTAAGAAAAGGAAGATTTAAGTTAAACGAAAAATAAAGCAATTGCTATCAACAAATTCATCGCACACCACATCCCCGAGCAAGATGCTCTATGTCACTTTAGGCACGAGCAAGATGCTCGCGCCAGCGTTTTAACTAGCGGTGGTTTATAAGCTACCGTTTTTTCAAAACCAATTCACGATCATTGTCCAAAGCATAACGGCAATGAAAAATCGCACCACAAAATTCCACTTCTCCTCCCAACTTAAAAAGAATCGCAAAATTCTCAACGAACTAGAAACCTTTCTCGACTTCGTGCCGCCGCAGCGGCTGAGCAAAAATCTGAGGAAGATGTTTATGATTTACCTGTCGCAGCAAAACGAAGGCATAGACCTGGACATGAACGAACAGGTCATGGACCTGTACTTTTTATTTGAACTGCTGGATGCTGTCGCAGAGACCACTGAATGATTGCTTGTTAAAGCTATTAATGCTAAAAGAGGAATAGTAGTAAAAATTAAATGCAACATTGTTGCATTTAATCAATGGTGTTGCTATAATTGCAACTTAATTGCATTTACAAAACTAACCTACTATGAAAAAACAAAGCCTCCTTTCCCTGGCCCTCTGCAGCTTAATGCTGCTCAGTGCCTGTAAAAAAGCCGACAAAGAAGATCCGCAGCCGGCTGCTGAGTTCCATGAAAGCAAGTATCTACGACTGTTTGTATCTGATCAGGATCTTAAAGATTATTATCTGATTAATCCTAAAACAGCCAGTGTAGAAACACAAACAGGCGAGTATGCCAACGGCAGTGTTTATCAAAGCCCCAGCGGTCGTTTTGCAAGTGTGATCAATACCAGCAACAACCTTGTCAGCTTTTTTGACAGCGGCATCGAAGAACACGGTACACACGTTCACATCAAGGGAACGCCCAAATGGTGCCTGACCAAAGCTACCGGTACAACACCTGTTCACTATTATGGCCGTGGGGAAGACATGCTGGTATTCAATGACGGTGACGGCAGTATTTCGCATGCCACAGAAGCTACGCTGCATACTGAAAGCACTGCACGTACGTTCAGTGCGGGCGTCGCGCACCACGGAGCTCCTGCCCTCTTCAACAACAGTACGATCGCGGTAACCGAAAAAGACGGTTCTGTATCTGGTACATTACCAGAACGAGTAAAAGTCATCGACATGGATGGTGCTACTTTACATGCATCCACCATTCAAACCGAAGGCATACACGGTGAAGCAGGCAACGGAGAACTGGTGCTCTTCGGTTCTACAGATGGAATTTTAAAGGTGAACAAAGACGGTACACAAGAACTCATTGCCTATCCTTCCTCCTTTGGCAGCAATTGGCTGGGCACTATTTACTATGGAAAAGGAGCGCAACAATTCATTGGATTCAAATCAAAATATGGAATTTATAAAATCGATCCATCAGCCGGAACCGTAACCGTTATTGAAGAAAATGCTGCACTCTTCTCTGCTACCTTTGACTGGGAAGGAAATAACCTGGTATTGATTTACACAAATGGTCTAGTGAAAGTCTTGGATGGTGTAACGATGAATGTAGTTTCCAGCAAATTACTAGCCGTTTCGTTTCCGGCTACGGGCAGCATAGGTAATCCTGTTGCTGCTTCCAGCAAAAAATACGTATACATTACCGATGGCATGAATGGTAAAATTAACGTCTACCAAAAAAGCAATTTAGCACAGGTGAAAGAAATAACCTTGCCAGGTAAACCCTCAAAAATAGCGTTGATCGGTAGCCTGGTAGAAGAAGACGATGATCATTAATGGATCATTTCATTCTATCATTTTAAATTTATGTATTAACCGGTAGCATTGTGCTACCGGTTTTTTCAACCACAACAAGACTACGTCTTAGAGTCAATTGATGCCATATACCTGGCGCAGATGTTCCGGGTTGAATAGAAGACTAAAGTAACTAACTATGCACAATCAACCGGTTGAACAGCAATTGAAAATGTACTATTTACTATTTTTTACCACGACCCGGATTAGTACTATTGGGGTTGTGGGGATTGTTTCGATTTTTATACCATCCCTTGTGCTTACCATTGTCATGAGGAGCATCTGTGCTTACAACAGCTACACAAGATGATACGCTGACGATAATACAGATGACGATGAATAACCCGGATACCAGATTGATTGTGTTTTTCATAAAGTAAGGACCTGGCTAATTAATCCAGTGATCTAAGATACGTACTTGACGCTAGATAGTTGTAGTGATAAAGTTTGCGAGCAAATTATCCCATAGGTTAATGATTTAAAAGTCACCAGCCAGACTCAACACTTGGCTGGTTGCCACGCTATACGCCTTCAAAGTTTTTATATTTGTACTATGTAATATCCAAGCACAATAATTGTAGAACATACACAGCTTATGGCCATTGTATTGTTGTCCTAACTTCTATCCTTATGAAAATTACCAGCTATCTTCTCTTGCTATTCTTCCTTTTTACAGGAAATTTTTCTTTCGCTCAAACTACAGTTTCTTACACAGAATCCACAGCCATCATCGCCAATCCCGAACGTGGCTTGCAGAAATATTCCATCACCAACAACAACTATACGACCAGTTCTAATTATTCCAATATCGATGCATCAGAATTAAGCGGCTGGAGAACGGGATCAGACAAGGTCACCGTAATCTTTCGATATTTCTTGTTGAATGCCTTTTTGAGCTCTAACATTTCAGCGACCTACCTCAGCAACATGCAGGTTGATTTTGACCGCATTCGTACCTCCGGTTTGAAATGCATCGTCCGTTTCTCTTACAGCAATGCGGAAGGAACATCTGCACAACAACCGGTGAAAGCTCAAATCCTGCAGCACCTCACACAACTGGCACCGGTATTGGAAACCAACAAAGACATTATTCTTTCACATCAGGCAGGCTTCATCGGCACCTGGGGAGAATGGTACTATACGAACTCCACGGAATTCGGCACGGACGGCAGCATCAATGCCACACAATGGCAAAATAGAAAAGACGTTGTAGATGCCATGCTGAGTGCTACACCTGTTAACATTCCCATTCAAGTGCGTTATCCTTCGGCGAAAAAAAACATGTACGGCAGTACCGCTTTAACAGCGGCTACGGCCTACCAAAACACAGCCAATGCTCGAATCGGTTTTTTTAACGATGCTTTCTTGAACAACTGGGGAGACATGGGAACATACGATGTAAACAGTGAAGCGGAAAATCCTGTGGGAACAACCGATTATAATTACCTGTCCAATGAAACGAAATACACGCCCATGATGGGAGAAACCAACGGCCTCAACGCACCACGTACAGGCGGAGCCAATGCTTTGCTGGAATTGGATCTTACCAACTGGAGCACACTCAACAGAGATTATTACACACAGAACTTTACCAATTGGATCAACTCCGGACATTATGACGATATCGTTCGCTATTTAGGTTATCGTTATGTGTTGCAAAGCAGTGAGTTTAGTTATACCAGTTCTTTATTGAACATCGAATTGAGCTTGCAAAACAAAGGCTATGCAAGATTGTTTAAACCCAGGCAAGCTTTATTGATAGTGAAACACAGCACGACCGGTGATCACTATTCTTATGTGTTAGAAACAGACCCTCGAACATGGGAAGCATCGGTAAGCATCACCCAAGCGATAGACATCTCTGCTTTACCCAATGGTACCTACGACACCTACCTGCACCTACCGGACGCCGATGCCACATTGGCCTTGCGTCCGGAGTACAGTATACAATTTGCCAATACGAATGTGTGGGAAGCAGCAACAGGTTATAATAAACTGTCACAATCTATTGTCATTAATAGAACTATAACAACTAATCAGGATGCGGAAGAAAATAACGGACTGATCCTTTATCCTAATCCTGCTTCTTCCACGGTGAACATCAAAACGATTACCGTCGCGGATCAACTAATATTAATAAGCAGTACAGGACAAGTGCTAAAAGTGATTCATCCAGATTCTACGACTTCCATCCTGGATGTATCCGATGTAAAACCTGGTTTTTATTTGATTCAAGCCACCTGGAACGGCAAGCAAAAGAATTTTAGTTTATCGATTAAGTAAGTCAATCGTGGTATAATACATTGTATTGATTCATGACATGGCCATTGCCCGGATTGGTAATGGCCATGTCATGATAGCACTTCAAGCACAATTTTCTCTATGCTTTTCTTGTAAAAACCGTATATTGAGTCAAGAAGAACCGCTACTCCTCATGAAATTATACCTTACGACTCTCCTTGTTTTCTTATCCTTCAGCTCTTCGTCATTCGCGAGAAACGTGATGACCTGGATTCCGGTATATGGGATAGGTCCTTGTAAAACGATCCTAAACGACGCGACAAAATCGCAATGGATCAAGAATGGCATTACACATATTGGTTTGCAGTTTTGGGTACCCGGTGATGCAGGCGCCGTTACTTTTGCAACGGATTACAAGTATACCTGGAAAGCCTCTACCATCAGTCAGGATGTGCAGGATATCGTCGCCTGGGGACATGCCAATAACATCAAGGTCATGTTGTGTTTTTACAACATGCGCGAAGACGATTTTGACTGGAACTACACCCGTCTGGTGATCAATGACTATCCCGAAGAGACGGTGACCGGCATGATGGCAGTCGTCGATAACTATGGGCTGGATGGTGTAGATATTGATTTCGAAGGTGTAGGAGCGTTCAGTTCTGATAAATCAGCCTTCGTCAATTTTCTGGATGGACTAGGTGATGCTTTGCATGAAGAAGGAAAAGAATTATCCGTTGACATGTTCTCCACACCTTGTTACAATGCACCGAACCCTTCCTGGGAATCGGCCATGGCGCCGCATGTTGATTTCATGAACATCATGGGCTACAACGATACGTATGAAAACAATAATACCTTATTCTCTGACTGTCCGGAAACACCTTCTGAAACGAACTCACGTCCTTTGAAATATTCGTACATCGAAAATTTTTTAACGGAAAACCAAGAAGTCGCTTCTTCCAAACTCAATTACGGTTTACCCGCCTGGATAGACACATGGGGTGGACAATGTGCGCATGAAAATATTTTAGACATATTGGATGTCTCCTCAGCAGGCGGTATTGCCATATGGGACATGCAATTGAGCGAAGACGGTTTCTGGACAGATCCCGCTACCTGGACCCTGATCAATAAATTCAGAGACAATCATACGTCTGCTGAAATACGTGCGGAGCAACTTATTTGCGGACTTGTGACGGCAGTAGATGATGCGACAAATGAAACCGCTACCCTATATTACGATGCCGCCAATCAATCGCTGCACCTGCCGCACAGAGCTGGTCAACTATCACTTTACTCGGTTACTGGTGTGTTGGAAAAAACATGGACTGTTCAAGGCGAAGAAACGATTTCCTTCTCCAACATACGCAATGGCTTTTACCTCATCAAATTTGAAACAGCTACGGGAATATATAGTGAACGAATGAGTGTGTTAAAATGATCAACAAGGTTCTGGCTTCCATTATTTTATTGTCGTTTATAGCTTTTTGTATAAGCTTAGCAGGCAATGTTTATCCCAGTGAATTATTAGATCATACCGAACAATTGGCAACCCTGCTCTTTCTTTCGGCCGGTATTATATTCCTGATCAAAAACGGAACCTTCCGTTACCAATCCACCTTTTACTGGTTCATAGCGAGTGTACTGCTATTGATCTGTGGAGTAGTATTTAAAATCATGCATTGGCAATATAGTTTTGTACTGATCGTATCCGCCTGCCTGGCTATGCTTGCTTTCTACACCATTCATTTCATTCGTAAGCCGATAAAAGCAAACCTCGATTGGATGAAGCTTCTTTTTGCTTATACCTACATTGTAAGCCGCTATACTAATTCTTTTATCTACACCCATAACTACTTTATACATTACATAGCCATCGCTCTTTTTGCATTGGTTTTCTTTCTTTTTTTCTACAAACCTCCAACAAAAAATCCTTACCAAGTAATAGACGAATAGCGTTTAATTTATTCATAATCTTTTTGCTTCTTCATTAAATTTCTTTTGGATCAGATCTTGCCAAACATTACGCAGATCAAAAGAACCATGAGAAAATTACTGCTTACTTTATTCGGAGGATGTTTACTGTACAGTTGCAGTCCTAAGTATTATATTCCTAATACACAGAATGTACCCCTGCTGTCGGAAAAGGGAGAAACTAATCTGACTGTAGCAGGAAACGCCAATCAGGCGGAAGTACAAGGCGCTTATGCCATCACCAATGCCCTCGCCGTGAAAGCAAATGCCGGCCTATTCATTCCGACCGATCAGGACAATGGAAATGGGGGTTCAGGCAAATTCATCGAGTTAGGCGCAGGCTATTTCAAACCCTTGGAACATCATTTTGTTTTCGAAGCATACGGCATCGCCGGCTTAGGTAGTGTAGAGAATCATTTCCCTTCTACTGTTGATGATTATCCTCAAACCAGTGGAGAAATATCCGCAACGGTATTCCGCTACGGTATCCAAACTAATTTTGGTTATAAAATAAAACACTTTTCTGCAGGTCTCTCTTCGCGATTTGTAAACCTCACCTACAGCAACATTGAAGGCAATCTGATCTACAACAACACAGATCAGTCTGACTATTTAAGAGACAACCGTTCTAATTTTCTGATAGAACCAGCCTTCACTGTAAGAGGTGGATTTGAGAAATTTAAAATCCAGGCACAATACGGTTATAGTTTCAATTTATCGAACAGAGAATTCAGACAAGACAACGCCTTTCTCACGCTGGGATTGAATTTCAATTTCAAGTAATCTTCACTTTATGCATCGGTTATGAAAAAGTCAGCTGCTCTTCTCTTCTTTCTGTTGTTGCTTCAGGTAAGCGTACAAGCACAGGGAACTGACTTGGAACGAACCATGTCCGTGGATGAATTGGAAAGAGCCTACCTGATTCATTTTCCGACCGGTTATTCTTCGGCAAGCAGATGCGCCGTGGTCTTTGCCTTGCATGGCGGCGGAGGAAATTATGAAAACACTCCCGCAATATACAATTTGAATGCAATGGCTGACAAACACCACATGATTGTTGTGTATCCTAATGCTATGAATAAAAGCTGGTGCATGAAAGGCGTGGGCAGCATGGTGGAGGAAAGCAAACAAAACATCGACGATGTAAAATTCATTGCTGTTTTAATGGATACCTTAACCAGACATTATCATGCCGACTCTACCGCCTTTTTCTGTACCGGTCTTTCACGCGGCGGCATCTTCTCTTTGTACCTTGCAAGCAAATTGCCCGGCAGATTCAAGGCCATTGCTCCTGTCTGCGCCAGTCTTCCGCAATCCATTATCGACAACTATACCTTTTATCCTACTTCTGTTTTATTGATCAACGGTACAGAAGATCCTTTGCTTCCTTTTGATGGAGGACATGGCATCATTAGCCGGTCAAAGAGAAGCGAAGAAAATCATTTCATCTCGACACATGAATTGGTAAAAAAAATCAAAACACAGAATACCTGTCCTGAAATATCTCTTGCGCATCAGCATTTACCGGATCACGAAAAGAAAGACCGCTGTCGTGCCGTAAAGACAACCTATGAATGCTCTGGTACACGCTTTACATTCATCAAAATTACCAACGGCGGGCATAGCTGGCCGGGAGGACCGCAATATTTATCCAGGGACATCATCGGCAATGTATGTCAGGATTTTAAAGCAGAAGAAGAGATAGTCAATTTTTTTGTGGCAGTAAAGTAAAACTCTTTCCTTGCTCTGCACGACCTCAAATGAATTGCTTTGAGATCGCGGACGAATTGCGTAAATTAGTCTGTTCGTTTTTATTATGAGTCCATTGTTGCTTTCCTCTTATCAAAAATCAGACACCTGGGAAAACCTGGGTATCCTGAAAGAGGTGCGTTTTAAGGCCAGTTTATCCGGAGGAAAAGGCGGACAGAATGTAAACAAAGTCAGCACAAAAATAGAATTGTACTGGACTCCGGCAGAATCAAAACTGATTGAAGAAGAGGTCAAACAAATCCTCCTGACCAAGCTTGCCAACAAGCTCAGTCAGGAAGGTGAATTGCGCGTGGTCTGTGAAGAAGAACGAAGCCAGTTGAAGAACAAAGAAAAAGCGATTGAAAAATTTTACAAACTGATCACCGCTTGTTTTAAAGTCCAGAAAAAACGCAAAGCTACCAAACCAACCAAATCTTCTGTGACGAAGCGACTGGAAGGAAAATCAAAACAAAAAACGATAAAGGCCAATCGTAGAAAACCGGAGTTATAACCCTACAGATATGATCCTAGCCTTTATACTTCTGGTCTGCCTCATCCAATTCTTTTTATACTGGGTATCGGACAGGTTTATGCTGCCGTTGAAGCTATCAATTTTAGTTGGATTGATCCTGGCTCATGCTTTTATTTTTCCTCCCTATTTCTTTCCGGTAATAGAAGACGATGGCATTCGGTGTGGCATGCCCTTACTTGGAGTAACGCTAGCCTTTTGGATTTTCGGGATACCTGCCACTATCCTTACACACGTGACCTATTTATTAATAAAAATTCCCAAACGCCCTGGTGCATCGGTAAAGTAATGGAACAAATAGAACCAGGTAAGTGTGTGTATATATTGAAGACAGGAAAAAATCTTCATAAGATCGGTCAGACCCAGGATTTGCAGAAGCGTCTGGCAGCCTACCATACACACCTTCCTGTTGTATTTCGCATCGTGCGCCAATACCCTGCCGAGAACATTGGAGAGTTGGAAGAAAGTCTTCACATCGTTTTTCAACACAAACGGGTGAAGGGAGAATGGTTTGAATTGGAGCCGAACGAATTGATCATTTGCGATAACATTGCCCGGAATTATGCGCTAGGCAAATTGCAAAAACAAACAAAAAAATATCCGGAAATAGAATACAGTAAAAATGTATTGCTCCAGGTCATGGAAGCGAATGAAAAATACCTCTCCGATTATTCCAAGATCGTAGAAGATTTCAAGCTGGGTTTAACCACACAGGATATATGGGATCATTACGAGGGCACAGTCAGCAAAACCATCATTGAAACGGTAAGACGTTTATTGAAATACCAAACACCAAACTCTGAATTTTTAAGCAAATGGTTGCACATCGTCAACGATTTGGAAATGGAGTTGACCGAAAATGAAATTGTAGAAAAACACAAGGGTCAGGTGAGCAAAGCAACGATACAACTCATCAAAAGGATCTTGCGCAATCAATTGTATTAGGACTACTATGTTCTTCAATTTTTAATGATCCTAAATTCCACCCGACGATTCAGTTTACGTTCTTCCTCTGTCTTGTTTCCATTGAGCGGCTTGTCCGAACCATAGCCGATGTAGGTGATGCGGCTTGCGTCGATTTCTTTTTCCACCAGGTATTCCTTTATTTTCTTCGCTCTGTTTTCTGACAGCTCTATATTCTTTCCCCATTCACCCTGATTATCGGTATGTCCGGCAATTTGTATCCTCAAGGCAGGATGCTGTTTTAGCGTTTCTACCAACTTCTCCAGTTCCGGATAAGAACTGGCAAGCAAATCTGTTTTGCTTTGTACAAACAATACGTTTTTCAACACGATGCTTTCGTCTGTATTCAGTTCAAACGTTTCCTTCACATCAGATTTTGTGCTCACTTTATAAAGCTCTCCTACTTCCCGTACGGATAATGCACGCGTCCATATTTTAAAATCATCCATGTATCCATTAAAATATTCTACCGCCCCCGGTACATCTCTTCCAATGACCAAGTTATTTTGATCGCTAACAAAATTAGGCAGGAAATCTACGGTGTGCTTCACTTCACCATTCACATAAAATCTAAAAAGTTGTGTGTCGTATGTCACGGTAAGCAATTGCCATTCCTCACGCTGAACGACAGGTCCCTGAGTATAAAACGAACCGTACAAATAACCGTTTTTTACTCCATCAAATACATAACCTTGTGAAGTGAGGCACAGGCGGTATTGAAACACTTGTTCATTTTCGGCTTTGCAAAATATGGGTGCGTACTGATCTGTCTTTACAAGATCCCAGTAATTGGTTTTATAATATTCCTTCAACTTGATCCATATAGAAAAGCTGAAATTTGTCAGTGGCAAATTCAACGACTGGTTAAAGGGAATGCGGATATAACCCGATTGATTCCCGTTAAAAAAAAGAGCCTTGCCTGCTTGTTCAAAGCGGTCCGTAGCCGGACTTACATCGCCTACCAGGATGCCGTGATTGCCATTGGGACCTTCGTCTTTGGCATGACCATCAAAAGAATAACTGAACATCCAATCCGTAGGAGACCGTTGAGCGCTTGTTTTCAATTGAAACAACAGGAGAAAAAAGACGATGAAATAACAGGTCTTCATAGTATAATCTTGAGCTACAGAGCATTTATTAATGAAGGTAAGAAAAGGTTTTGCTCCACCAAATCCAAAAGCACGATACTTGGAACGGGGAGAATATTTATTTAGATTAACCCATGAAATTCATTGCCGTTCTGCTTTTGAACTGTTTTTTAATACTCGGAAATATACTCTATTTCGTCGATCATCCTTTTACAGGAGCTTCTGTTGCCGGGAAAATAAAACAAGTGGTTTTAGGAGCACTGAGTGTCTACATACTGCACAATATCCTTTTCATCTATCTTCTAAAGAAAGAGAAAGTAGAAAATGGATTGATATACAAACTAATTGCCTTTACAAAAAATTTCATACACGATGTCCTGGCATTCATTCAACCGGTTCAAAAAGAATTTATCATCAGCTTAGTCATTGCTTTTGTATGCATTGTAATAGGCATGTTACTGATCGGTTTGCCGGGAGGAGCAATGATCAATCTTTTACAAAAAGCAGGTTTGCTGCGTGGTATTAAGGGAGACAACGTCTGGCCTTCAGCTATTCATCTTTCCATTGTTTGGCCTTTATGTTTTCCTTTTTCGGTATTGACTAAACAATTCTTATTTCACCGCGGGCATGAAAGTTTTGAAAGCTTATCATTGTTGTTAATTTCGGGATGGATTGTATTTATGATTGTCATCACAGGATTGCTATTCACCAACAAATCTTAATCTTTTGCCACAAAGGATTAAGTATTCTTATCATTTATTTTTTTTCGATAAAAACAAGAAAAGGAATTGCGTGAACTATTAAACTCTCTGAACATTAAAAAATAAGCACAAAAAATCTAACTGCCATCTCATGGAAAACAACCTCGACTTTTCTCCATCTAATGACCAGAACTTGCGAAAGGCAAAGACGACTTTACATTTGATTTCTGGAATCTTTGTATTAGCCTTCTCACTTCCATTACTCTACAAATTAAGAGTTCTTCACAATCATTTCGATATCGTAGCAGCGGTATCTGGAATCATTTTATTTATCAGCCTGTTACTTTCTCCCTTGGCTCTTTTTTATATTGTAAAGAGCTATTCCCATAAAGAAGAAAAGAAAGTGCAGAAACTGCTTTACTTAATTGGCATTCTGCTCTTCAATGTCTTCTTCTTGTATTGCCTGGTTAGAATTGTTATGGATATGCAGAAAAGTTTCTTTTGAAACCGTCCTTTACAAAAGAGTCAAAAAACTGTTTTTATAAACAAATAGCTTTTATCCTTCAAAAAAAACACCTTTCAACGGCAAGATTTAAGTATAGGTGCCTTTTATTCTATTACACTTTAGTATATTGGAAAGCAAAAACCACCTATTCATTATGAACAAAAAATTAAAATGGACGCTCATTGTTTTAGCGTCTTTGGCCCTGGTCTTAGGTTTAGTATTCAAATTCATGCAATACGAAACCAAAAAAGCGAGTCCAGAGGCTACGGTAACTTACAAGAAAGACGGCAAGCAACTTTCTGTTTTGTATTGCAGACCTTTTAAAAAGAACAGAGTCATTTTTGGATTGCTCGTACCTTACGACAAAGTATGGCGCACCGGAGCCAATGAAGCCACCACGTTCAGCACCGATACTGCCATAAATATAGACGGACAATTATTACCTGCAGGGATCTACACCCTGTGGACCATTCCAGGCAAAGAGAACTGGACGGTTATTTTCAACAGCAAACATTATGGCTGGGGCATTACTTATGGAGGTGAAGCAAGCCGCGAACCCGAATACGATGCGTTAAAGGTGAAGGTGCCGGTGCAACATATTCCCGAAACGGTAGAACAGTTTACTATTTCTTTCGACGATACGGATACGCTAGAGCTTGTCCTGGAATGGGACATGACCCGCGTCGCTGTACCGATCAAATAACTCTACTTTTACAGATACGAACCTATTTAAAGGCCAATAAATTTCCAGAACATTTATTGGCCTTTATCGTATTTCCCTTTTAGCATAGCATCACTTTTACATTGTTTCATTGTTTCACTCTTTTACTTTTCTTCATGAAACCGACTCTACATCTTTTCATTTCTCTTTTTCTTTTTTCTTTACGCGTTCACAACCTTCAGGCACAATCTAGTGAAGACAAAGCCCTGGCTAAAGCTCAAGAAGCGATCAAGCTCGTAGATGAAGGAAAGTATGCAGAAGGCATTAAATTATTGGAAGACGCACAAAAGCTGGATCCTAAAAACACCACTTACCCTTATGAAATCGCTTATGCGTATTATGCTCAGAAGGATTATAAAAAAGCGATCAAATACCTGGAGCCGCTGATGAAGCAAAACAATGCGAAAGAAAACGTATACCAATTGGTCGGCAATGCTTATGATCTAATGGGCAACAAAAATAAAGCATTGTCTATATACGATGAAGGCCTTAAGCGCTTCCCGACCTCCGGAAGTCTGCATCTGGAAAGAGGTAACATGCAGCTCTTTAAAGAAGACTATGATGGCGCACTCGCCTATTATGAAAAAGGCATTGAGGTAGCTCCTAAATTTGCCTCCAATTACTACTGGGCCTCCCGTATCTATTGGAGTTCCAGCGAAAAAGTATGGGGCATGCTGTACGGTGAAATCTTCATCAATCTCGAGCCCAACACCAAGCGAGCCGGAGAGATCAGCAAATTACTTTATGATACCTATAAGCAGGGCATTGAATTTACTTCCGATACTTCTATGACCGTAAGCTTCTCTAAACATGCTGTCATGAGTGTTTCAGAGTTAGAAAAAGGCGGAGCCATGAAGATGCCTTTTGGGACATTTGTTTATGAAGTGACTCTGCTCACTTCCATAGTGCCTGAGAAAAAAATAGACCTCGCCTCTTTGAACAGAATAAGAACGAATTTTGTCGACCTCTATCATCAAAACAAAAACAACACAAAATATCCGAATGTACTTTTTGACTACCAGCAGCAAGTGATCACAGCCGGTCATTTCGAAGCTTATAACTATTGGCTTCTAGGCAAAGGAGAAGAAGCTGCTTTCTCTCAATGGAGAACAGAGAACAAAGCCAAATGGGACGCTTTCGTAGACTGGTTCAATGAAAATAAACTCAGCTTAAATAAGGATCATAAATTTTATCGTCAGCAGTATTGATATCTAGGATTAGTACTTTAATTTCAGATGGCGTTCTATTCTGATTAAAGCACCAAATGACAAATTACAGATAAAATTCTAAATCCCATTAAATCAAACCTATTACCTTCCATCTCGGTTGGTATTTGATTATTGGAGCTTATTTATGAGTTGGATCTTGTAATTTATTATACACGCTATAAAATAGTAACAGGGAATTAAAACGCTAATCTATTAAAAGCATAAATATGGCCAATCTACACATCGAAATTCCAAAGCCTTGTCCGTCCAGCTGGTCAGCGATGACAGCCAATAAAGAAGGCAGGCATTGCAAGGCTTGTGAGAAAACAGTGGTTGACTTTACAGTCATGAGTGATGAAGCAATCAAACAATATTTTGTCACTAAAACCGGGGAGAAAGTATGCGGCAGATTTTATACGCATCAGGTAACCCCCCCCTATACAGGTTGGCAAAAAAAATTGATCGCCGCTTATACTTATGTCGATCACCGCGTCACTTACCGCATGGCAAGGGTAGCCGCCTTAATCCTGCTGACGGCAGCGATGACACTGAGTGGCTGCGGACATAAAACAACAGGTGAATCAGTGCCTGTAGAATCTGATGATACACTACAAAATGTATCTTGCGACACGGCTTCTATTGTAAAAGGAAAACTAATGATTTTGGACGGCGATCAAAAAACAGACAGTGTACAAATAAAAGAAAAATTGATAATAGGAGAAGCTTCTCCTTCTGAGTAAACACATCGTTATAAAAGCTTCCAATTATCGATACAGTAAAAATTTGTCCCGCCGGAGATCATAAAACCGTCATCTTGTTTTCTCCTTTGCTGTTAGATTCTTTACTCTGCGTTAAGGATTGGGCCATTGTCTGATCTCGCCAAAGCGGGAGAGTAGACCTGACTTTTCCAGCGCGGAACGCCCCGATCCTATTCAAACATTCACTTATCCTTCCGCTCTTATCCTCTTCTGTCCTTCAATCAGTAAAAGGTTTTATATGAGCAGGATAAATAGTTAAATCATCCAACAATGTTGAAAAACAAGCCCCCTCAACACTATGCGGTTGACAAATAAATTTGTAAATTTACGGGTTGATTACTCCCGGAATACGAGTATCCTGGCTTTTTCAAACTCTAAACAAAC
>JAQZBV010000061.1 GCA_029237685.1 Cytophagaceae bacterium
AAAACGGGAGAAGTTTTTGAACCTGAGTCGGATGAGTTATTTGTTCTCAAAAGTATTGATTCTATTTACTTTGTCAGCCTTACAAACAGCCCTATTCGTAGCCGTTGGCAATTCTATTTTGGAGGTAAAAGGCATGTTTTTCCCCTATTGGCTTATGCTATTTACGGTATCCTGTGGCGCTAACCTCATCGGCTTGAATGCCTCTTCAACCTTCAATTCAGCCATTACTGTTTATATCCTGATTCCGATTTTATTGATTCCTCAAATGATTTTGAGCGGGGCAATGTTTAGTTTTGATAAGATCAACGATGTAGTAAAAAACAAAGCTAATGTTCCCTTGCTGGCAGATGCCATGATCTCCAGATGGGCTTATGAAGGAATTTCTGTACATCAGTTTGCAGAGAATAAATTTAATCAGCGTTTTTTCAGCCTCGAGCAAAAAGAACACATTGCTCAATTCAATACCGTATATGGTATTCCTCATTTACGCTCTGGATTGGAGCAATTGGGCGAGCGGTTGATCAAGAATAAAATAGAGAAGGAAGACATCGGTTTGTATTATAGGCCGGCAGTATTATTTGTAAAAGATTATGGTAAGTTGCTAAAACTATCGAAGCATGAATATGAAAAGCTGGATGTAGTTTTTACAGAAGTTAATCAGAATAACATCGAAAAACTGCAGTATTACCTGGCGCAATTGGATGAGGTATTGAACCTCTTGTACAACCAGACTTCTATACAAAAGGACAAGCTTGTCACCGCGCTGGATAGAAAGTATGGCGAAGGCTATACGCTGAAGTTGAAAGACGAGTATTACAATGAGAATCTGGCAGAGTATGTGAGAAATGTCAATAATTCTCAGAAGGCAGATGTTTACAAAGGACACCTTATTCCAAAGACGGAATACATATACTTTGCACCGATCTACACACAGGGAATCTTCGATTACAGAACACATTTTTTCTCTCCTGTGAAAGTAATGTTTAAACATACAGTCCCGACATTTTGGTTTAATGTCCTTACGATATGGTTTATGGCATTAATCCTATTCATTATGCTTTACTTTGATTTTTATGCCCGTATATTTGACGGGTTTAAAAAACTGAAAAAAATAATTAATAGGTGATTGTAACCTGTATTCTTGTTTGCCGTTTAAACTAGAATTGCTTCTGTGCCTTTGGTTTTATATGATGAAGTTTTTATGAAAAAAAGTATTCTTTTTGGTATTATCTGCATCGCACTCTCTTCATGCGGTTCAGAGAAAGAAGCGTCAAATGAAGAGTTGTTATTGGATATCGCCGATTCTTTGGCAGTGCCTCATAAAAAGATCGGAGATGAAGTCATCGGTGATTTGATCAAAGCCATTCCTTCTCCTTTGGAGATTTCTTTTTTAATCAAGGAAACAAATAAGCATTACGATGTAAGTCTGCTCAATGATGCTGCCAATCAGTCTAAGTACACCAGCAACTTTAGCAAAGCCCTCAATCTAGGTATTTATGGGACGGATCTGGGCTATATTTCTTTGTATAACCATACAGCAGATGCCATCAGCTACATTACCGCATTAAGAGATTTATCCGATCAATTGGGCATAGGGCAGTTTTATAATTTTGAACAGATTAAACGTTTGGCCTTGAATGCCAATAATATTGACTCCTTGCTTTATTTAACGACACGCAATTTCGAAGATATCAACAATTACCTCTATGAGAAAAAACGCTCAGAACAAAGTGTTTTGATTTTAACAGGGGGGTGGCTTGAAGCTTTGCACCTTTCCTGCAAAATAGCTGGGAAAACAAACAATAAGGCCTTAATGGATCGGGTAGCCGAACAAAAGGTTACTTTTGAACAGATTTATCTGATGTTAGATAATTATAGCTATGATCCCAAAATCAATGCCCTGGTGGATCGTTTAGCTCCTTTAAAAGCTGTTTTTGACAAGGTTTCTATTACGTACGAGGTAAAAGAGCAAAAAGTGAAGGAAGTAAATGGTGTATTAACGTTCGAAAGTGAGAGTGAAAGTACCGTTCATTACACAGAAGACGATATTTACGAGATCACCAAAAATGTGGAGAATATCCGAAACAGCATCATTAAATAAATGTCTAAACTTAGTAACTTGGTTAGGCATATTGTTTATTAACAAGGAGATGGAATTATGACTAAGAAATACGTTTTTTTTGTTTTATTGCTTATGCTGTTATCCACTGAGTCACATCAGGTGTTTGCGCAATGTCAACCGGATGCTTGTATTCAGAAAATAAGCGAAGGCTATACCTTTTTGAAGACCTATAAAATGGAGCAAATAGGTGCTGAAACGGAATATTCTTATGTGTTCAGCAAAGACACCAATTACATGATTGCTGTTTGCAGCAGCTCTGGTCCTGATGCCACAGTGAAAGTCACGATGTACGATGCTTCCAGAAAAGAGATCGCTTCTAACCTTGATAAAAAATCAAACAAGCTTTATTCCGTCATCGCTTATCAATGCAAAGCGACAGGAATATATTACCTCAAGTATACACCGGTCAATCAGAATAAAACGGATTGCTGTGTGAGTGTATTAGGGTTTAAGAAATAGTAAAACAACATCGAATCAGGATCTACATCCTGATTCGTTTTTTATAGCAAAAATTATGAAAAGAATTATTCTGGTAGCGATAGTATTGATATGTTCTGTCAATGAACAACTATGGGCTCAGACTGCGAGTAAGCATTTTCAATATACATTTGGTGGCGGGAAAAAGGATATTCTGTATTCAACCATAGAAACAGAGGATAAAGGATTTCTTTCTGTAGGTTACACAGAAAGTTTTGGTGCCGGAAATTTTGATATTTATGTCATCAAGAATGACAGTGAAGGTAAGTTGGAATGGTCAAAGACATACGGCGGTCCCAAGGAAGATTACGGACGTTCGGTGGTGAAATCTCAAGACGGCAACGGCTATTTGCTATTGGGGTATTCCAATAGTTTTTCAGAAAACAATTATTTCGATATCTATTTAATAAAAATAGATTTGAAGGGTGATACCCTATGGTCTAAGTATTATGGTCTGGATCGCAGCGAATATGGCTATTCTGTCATTGCCACAAAAGACGGCGGCTACATGTTATTGGGTGAAGTCATCAATAATATCAACGGTGAGAAAAATGCCGATGTGATGTTGGTAAAGATTTCAGCTTCTGGAGATTTTGAATGGTCAAAAATATACGGAGGTAATTTAACGGACTATCTTTATAACATCGAAGAGCTAGCTGACGGGTCATTCCTGATGGGAGGAGAAACCAATTGTTTTGGTGCCGGCGAATGGGATTTTTTGGCTGTGAAAATTGACGCTACAGGTAAATTGCTCATGGCTAAAACATACGGCGCCTTGCTGACAGACTACGGGCGCTTTGCTTTGTCTACACCCGATGGTGGAATTCTGATCGGTGGTAATTCATTTAACTTTGGAGCAGGTGACATGGATTTTGTGTTGGTAAAGACAGACAAAGACGGTAAAATAGAATGGAGCCAGTCTTATGGAGACATAGGAGCAGAATACATGCTGGACATGAAAAAGCTACCCAACGATGGCGGATACATTATTTCCGGTTATACCAATAGCTTTGGCAGTAAAGTAGAGGACATCTATTTACTTAATATTCGCAACGATGGTAAGATCAACTGGTGCAAGACAATAGGAGGGGAGTTCGGCGATTACGGAGTGAGTGTATTGCCTACTTCAGATAACGCCATTATCGTCACCGGAAATACTAAAAGTTTCAAAGTGAATTCTGACGATTGTTTTATTTTCAAAGTAGAAAGCAAATTGTCACGAAACTTATGCAATTCTATGATTATTCGTCCCATCACGCAATCCTACTTAAAGGTTCAATCATCGGATGCTCGTTTGTACGAGTTAGAAACTCACATCATAGACCGCCGCGTGGCTACTGCAGTCACTACTGTGCAAACGGTAGAGAAGAAATTGTGCACTGAATAATAATATGTACTCTGTGCTCTCTTTCTCTATTTATAGGGATTCAATAAGGGCCAGTCAAACGGTGTCCACAAACACGTTTTCAAACCTGATTTTTTAAGTCCTTTGTTCACCCAGGAGTTACAGGAAGTGAAGACGCTATAGTTTCCCTTCGCATCATAAAAATGTCCGCTGTAATAACGAGGATCATGTGTAACCAGTGAAAGTGTACCGTCATTCTGCTGAAAGGAATCTTTAATATAAACACACAACAATTGGTATTGCTCCGCACTGATCAATACGTTGACCGTATGTTCTGAAGGCTTAAGTGGTCCTGCGTAATACGATACGTGCATGGCTGTTGTGCTGAGTCCTGTACAAGCCCTAAATGCAGTAGAGAATTTAAGATCTGCCCAGGTTGGCGTGTTCAAGTAAAATCCCTTATCTCCCCATCCGAAAGCGACTACTTTATTTCCGTCAGGGATGCTCGGTAAAAAAGATTGCCAATGGTAAGAGGCATTGGCTATCGGTAGAAGAATATCGGTATGCACTCCATTAGAATGTAGCTGAATGAGCACAGGCTGTTCTTGTTCGCTGGTAAAAGAACTATTATAAGGTATATAGGATAGGATCAAAGCCACTATAAAATAAAGTGGGATCAAAGCCAATAGACACAAAAGGTAGATCATTGTCTTTTTAAAAAAAATCATAAGCCGCACGTTTTACTGCTAACGCAAAAAGACAAATGCCTGGTATGTATTAATTAGAAAGGATTTTAACTTCGGTGCGTCTGTTCAACTCTCGCCCTTCTTTCTCATCATCGTTAGATACCAGCGGTTCGTCCTCGCCATATCCTTTAGGTATTAGACGAGATGCGTTAATCCCTTTTTCTATCAGCCAGTTGACTACACTTTGCGCCCTGCGTTGAGAAAGGCTGTAGTTGTAGTCTTTGCTACCCATGTCATCGGTATGACTACCAATTTCGATTTTCATGTTAGGAGAACCTTGTAATAGTTTAAGGAGGTTATTTAATTCGGTATGTGATTCTTTTCTTAAATCGGCTTTGTCAAAATCGTAGTACAAGTTTCGCAATACATACTTACTTCCCACCACGGGTTTTTCCATGGTGATAGTGCGTGTAACAGTTCGGTTTTGCTGGGATTCAGGATCGATCTTGATGCTGATGTCCTGGAAAATATAACCGTCTTTTTTGATTGATACCACGAGCTTGGTTTTCTTCGCGAATGTTAATTTTTTATCGTAAAGACCTTGGGTACTAATAGATTGATCTAAAGACTTATCATCATCTTCTACGTCTATTACTTGTACTTCTGCTTCTAACAATTGCCCCGTTTCTTTATCGGTAATATTAATTTTAATGTTATACTCATTCTTCTTCAAGCTGTCTTTATCTATCAATGTGAACGTAACGGAATCTGCCTTGAAAACAGGAGGAGTCTTGATGTTTTTGTCCGGCATTCTAAAACGATAAATGTCTGCGTCTCCTAATCCTATATTTTTGTTGGAGGAGAAATAACCGTAAACACCATCATCAGAGAGGATGAAGTAAGTATCGTCTTCTGTTGAATTGATAGGATAGAGCAGGTTTTCCGGTTTTGACCATATTTGTGTCGTACTGTCGTAGCGGCTTTTGTATATGTCAAATCCCCCCATCCCTCTATGTCCTTTTGAACTGAAGTATAATGTTTTTCCATCGGTGTCCAGGAATGGACTTTCATCATCGTACTCCGTATTCAGATAAGAACCTAGGTTCACAGGTATTCCCCATTCTCCTTTCGCATCTTTTTTACTGACATATATGTCTTGTCCACCGAAACCTCCGGGTTTATTACTGGAGAAGAAAAGCGTTTTCCCATCCGGTGTAATACTCATGGAGTTTTCTATGAAATCGGCTGTGTTAATTTGTTTGCTGAGCGATTTGGGCATGCCCCAATTTCCTTTGTTATCCTTTTTACAGTAAAAGATATCGCCTTTGTATTTGTCGTTATCGATGTATAAAAATAGTTCTTGTTCGTCACTCGAAATTCCAATACAAGACTCATGCAGATCACTGTTGACCGGGTAACCCAGGTTAACCGCTGTAGACCATGCGCTGCCTACTTTGTCGGAGCGGTAGATGTCCTCAAAAAATTCGTTGTCATTATCTTTGTTCCCTCCGGTAGATCCTTTTCTACGGGAAGTGAAATATATTTTGGTTCGGTCTGTATTTAAAATAGGGCCATAGTCTTTGAACTCCGAATTCACACCGTCGCCCAAATTAAACAATTCTATATCCAGTGGGTTTTTAATGTATACCTTGCCGGTTTCACACTCGTATATTTTTCGTTCGATTTTCTTTTCTTCACTGGCATTATCCTGTTCTCCAAAAGGCTTGGCGCCTTCTGCGTTCATGATGATTTTCGTGCGGTACTGATTATAAAAAGAGATGGCATTGTCAAATTCATAGTTGAGATGATAAGCAGTACCGATTAAAAGTAAAATATTGTCTGCTACGTTAGGGTTCAATTCATAGGACTTAATTAAATACTTCAGGGCTAGATCCTTTTGAGTGGTGGTCAGGTAAGCTTTACCAGCCATAAAATTGGCCCGCTCATTTTTCGGATTCATTTCCAAGGCCTGCACATAAACTTCCAATGCATCCTTCACGTCACCAAAATTATACATTTCGTCAGCTACTAAGACTAACTGTTGATCAGCTGGAAGATCTTGAGCATAAGACGATTGCATGACTGGTCCTGTGAAAATGGACAGCATGCAAAAAAAGTACAACAATCTAATATTTTGAATTTTCATGGCTACTCGCTCGACCATTCCGGCATTAGGGCCGGATTTTGTTTTTATCAATACGCAAAAGGTCGTCATAGGTTTTATATGGAACATTTTTCAGAGGTAATGTAATTCAGTTTTTTGGATTATTGAACCAGTATTTGCTTATTTAATTGTTTGAAATAGGACTATTTACTATCTTTCTCTTAGAATAGTAATATATGAGAATGTCTCTTTGGTATTTCAACACTTTTTATTATTTGTGCTGCTTACCGATCCTGGGCTCAAACAGAAGCAGCTGCAAATCACCAATTCAACTTAATAAGCATGCCTTAGGAAATTACGAGAAGGCGCTTATGCTTTAAATGCTGATAATCTTAAAACTAATTATAGAATAGGCATACTATACCTGGATGGGAACGAGAACTATAAATACAAATCAACCCTTATTTGGTAAAAGTTTTGAATTATTTAAAATCGAATGGTATTCAGGATAAAAGAATTAAAGCAAAAGGCTATGGCGAAAGGTTACCTCTTGTCTCAAATGACGATGAAGAAGGAGGTAGGGAATTAAATCCATGGACAGAGTTCAAAATCATCAAATAATTAATAAATTTCCATATATTTATATTACAACAGTTTTAGTTTAAGCTATGAGTATCAAGTATTTTTCTTTCACTCTTCTTTTCGTAGGGTCTTTGTTTTTTACCAATCTTAAAGCTCAGGATACTGGGCTTTTGATGAAAAATGGTAATAAGCTGTTTGAAGATAACTTTTATAGAAAGGCTTTGCCTTTTTACGAACAAGTATTAGCCGCAGAACCTGCTCACACAGAAGCGCTGTTTAAGTCAGGCGTTTGTTACCTGAATCGCTATTCTAAAGACAAGGCACTGGTAAATATAGTGAAGGCTTACGAGCAGGATCCTAACGTGGACAAACACGTTCACTACTGGTTAGGAAGAGCTTATCACTTGAATTATCAATTTGATAAAGCGAAAGAAGAATACAACGTGTATAAAAACACATTGCGTAAAAGTGATTCGAGAAGAAAGGAAGTGGAGTTATACATTGAACAAACTGACTTCGCCAAGAAAACTGTCACAGTGCCAAGCAACTTCCTGGTAGAAAATTTGGGTTCTACAGTGAACAGCTCTTTCTCAGAACATAGTCCTGTAGCTTCTTCTAACGATTCGGTTCTCTATTTCACTACCAGAAGGTTGAAAGAAGGGGAGAAAGAAGAGAAGGATGGAGAACCATTCGAAGATGTATTCATCAGTAAAAGACAAGCAGACGGGTCATGGTCTGCTTTGGAAAGCTTGAATCTCAACACCAGTGGCCACGATGCCAGCATTCAGATATACGACAACGATACCAAGCTATTACTTTACCGCAGCACAAAAGACGGTGACATTTTTATTTCTCAAAAAGAAGGCGATAAATGGGGAGATCCTAAAGCCTTTGACGAGATCAATTCCAGAGATTTCGAATCGGATGCCTTTGTTTCTTCTGATGGCAAGACCGTTTACTTTGCTACCAACCATTACAAGAAATTTGGTGACATGGATATTTACTACATCACCAAAAATGAAGATGGAAGCTGGAGTAAGCATCAGGAAATGGAAGGTGACATCAACACGGAAGGTGACGAAGATGCTCCGTTCATTACACCGGATGGTAAAACATTATATTTCAGTTCCAGAGGTCACAAAGGAATGGGAGGTTTTGACGTTTTCAAAAGTAAACTTCAAGCTGACGGAAGCTGGTCTGATCCTGTAAACTTAGGTTATCCGATTAATACTCCGGATGATGATGTGTATTTCTATTATGCGGCATCAGACGACAGAGCATACATTGCGTCTTATCGAGATGGAGGATTTGGTGAAAAAGATATTTATTGTGTGACCCCCATTGAACATGTCATTGTATACGGTAAAGTGACGGAAGATAAAACAGGTAAAGCAATTGACGGAGCTCAGATTTCTTTCAAGTCAACCAAGAAGGTGATCAATGCCAGTGAAGACAAGAAAGCGGTCACAGCAGGCGAATACAAAGACATCAATGTGCTTTCTTACAATACGTACAAAGTAGAGATCACAAAGAACGGCGAATTGCTTTCTACGGACAGCCTTGTCATTCCTTCGATCTCTAAAGAAGGTCAAACGATGACCAAAGATTTTGTAGTGCCTTTCAAAGGTAATCCTGCAGACACTCAAGTGGTAGCAGTAGTACCTGACACGACAAGTAAAACACCGGTGGTGAAAGATCCAGTAGTTACGACACCGCTAGTTTTAGAGAAAGAATTGGTAGTATATTTTGCTTCTAGTTCTGCAACATTGGATTATACCTATGCCAAACAAATTCAGTCGTTGCTGGCTGACTTTAAGAAAGTAAAAACAGTCTCTTTAGCAGGACATGCTGACGATAAAGGTCCGGATGCTGTGAATGATAAAATTTCAAAAGCCAGAGCTTCTGCTGTAGCCAAATATGTAAGTTCTAAAACAAAAGCTAAAATCAGCACTTCTTCTTTCGGTGAAAGCCAGCCGGCTGTGCCTAATGACTCCGATGAAAACAGAGCGAAGAACAGAAGGGTAGTCATCAAAGTTTCAGGAGAGTAGCCTTTTCTTACGAATATAGTCACATGAAAAGCAGGTCTTAGGGCCTGCTTTTTTTTTGTTCTGGGAATATAGAGGGTGCAATACCGGCTTTTACTGGTTTTTTATTAGTTTTGTAGGCAATGCAAACAATAACACCTTACAAAACAGACGAGTCGAAGAAAGAGCAGGTTCGCTTTATGTTCAATAACATAGCGGGTACCTACGATAAGCTCAATCGAATCATTAGCCTGGGAATAGATCAGCGATGGAGAAGACGAGCCATAGCTATACTTTCTAAAGAGAAGCCCAAAGCAATATTGGACGTTGCCACAGGTACGGCCGACTTTGCATTAGCTGCCAGCAGCTTAAAAGAAGTCACCGTAACAGGTGTAGACATCGCAGAAGATATGCTCGCCATAGGCCGGGAAAAGGTCAAGACAAAAGGATTGGAAAAACGAATAGAGCTTATATGTGCCGATTCTGAGAACCTGCCTTTTGAGAGCAATAAATTCGATGCAACGATCGTTTCGTTTGGAGTGAGAAACTTCGAAAACCTGGAAAAAGGCCTATCCGAGATCCTAAGGGTCATAAAACCGGGGGGACTTCTGATTGTTTTAGAAGGATCAACACCTCAGCATCAGCCCATGAAGTTTTTCTATAAACAATATGTCTCCAGGCTATTGCCTTGGGTCGGCAAATTAATTTCAAAGGACAAAAGTGCTTATCAATATTTACCGGATTCGATCAAAGCATTTCCATGTGGCAAAGATTTTACCGCCATCCTTGATCGGGTAGGATTTAAAAAAACGTATTACGAAGAACAGACATTTGGGGTATGTACTATCTATGTGGGAAGAAAAGCTTAGTTGCTTTAATTTTATTATTTATTATTTCAACAGCCGCAAAAGCACAGGATCCGAAATGGAGTAACTCTCCAAGGTACGACGACAGACTTTTGCATTATGGATTTTCAATTGGTGTAGGCACAAGCGGCTACAAAGCCAAGTTGTCACAGCAATTTTTAGAGGATACTGTTAGTTCCATACGCCCGGTTTTTTCTTCGGCATTTACTTTAGGTTTTGTTGTGAGCCTTCGTCTGGCGGAACATTTTGATTTGAGACTTCTTCCTACAGTGGGTTTTTACGAACGTAAAATCGATTATAAATTTACTCAGACAGAAAAGACCCAAACCATTGAGTCGACTTTTTTGGAATTTCCTCTATTAGTAAAGTATAAATCTCAACGCAGAAGAAATACCAGGATGTATCTTTTGGCAGGTGGTAAGCTAAGTGTGGAAGCAGGGGCTAAAAAGAAAGAGAAAAAAAGAACAGAACTGCGTACACAAGGCACAGACTTTTCTATTGAATATGGTTTTGGTTTTGACTTCTACTTACCCTTGTTCAAGTTCTCTCCTGAATTGAGATTTTCGCATGGTATTATTAATGTGTTGAATCCGGATCCTAATATTTACAGTCAGAGTATTTCTAAATTGACGACACACTCTTTGACGTTATATTTGCATTTCGAATAAGTAATTCGCTTTTATTATTAATCAGAGAAGATGGATTGCGTTAGGGCTTTCGCCACTCGCTTTCCCGCTGAAAAAGCGGGAAGAGCTCAAACAATGGCTCAATCCCTAACGCAAATCATGACGTTACATAAAAGCCCTATAATAAAAAATATTTACTCTTCCTGTGGTTCTACATGAATGAGTACATCCGCTATTTCAGGAAACGCATTCATCAAATGATCTTTCAAACGATGAGCGATTTCATGCCCTTCTCTTACTGTGATGAATGCATTCACTTTAATGTGTAAGTCCACATAATATTGCATCCCATTTTTTCTTACCAAACATTTTTCCGTATCGATGAGTCCGTTGATTTCTCTTGCTTTCTGACGAATGTTTTGGATCATATCATCGTAAAGATGTTCATCCATGATTTCTCCTAATGCGGGTTTTAGAATGGCATAACTATTATAAAAAATGACACCCGAAGCGAGTAATGCCGCCCAATCATCTGCTGTTTCATATCCTTTGCCCATCAACAAAGCGATGGATATGCCTATGAAAGCGGCCAACGAAGTGATGGCATCGCTTCTGTGATGCCAGGCATCGGCGCGCAGTGGAGAGCTTCCGTATTCTTTACTTTTTCTGATGACATATTGAAAGGAAGCTTCTTTGAAAATTATAATGCCAGCTAAAACATAGAGCGTAAACGATTTTGGCAACTCGTGTGGTGTATTGATATTGTCGATGCTTTGACTGGCAATGAGTGTAGCCGAAACAATCATGATGGCGCCCACAAAGAATGTAGCCAATGTTTCTGCTTTCCCATGACCATAAGGATGTCCTGCATCTGCAGGTTTGGCCGCGACTTTTAGACCGATTAATACAATGACGGAGGCAAAGATATCCGTGAGGGATTCAATGGCGTCTGCAATCATGGCATAGGAATTACCGAGTATACCTACAGTTCCTTTTAGTAATGCTAAACCGGCACTGCTAAGTATACTCAGGTAGGTAGTTTTAATGGCAGAAGATTGTTTCATGTAAGAATTAATGGTCTAATATAAGTGAATCCTTAATTTCTATGGTAAAATAATCACCCTATTTATTATATTGAAGAAGTAATTTTGTGTGCGTTATGGCTGTGAAAGGGAAAATAGTAATCCTGGGTGCGGGTAAATCCTCCTCTTATTTGTTGAGGCATTTATCGGATTGGTCGATTAATAATCAAGTAGGATTGTTGATTGCTGATGCGTTTCCTGATGCTTTATCCAAAGCCAGAGCCATCGTAAGACCTGAAGCGCTAATTGAGTTTGTTTTGTTGCGTGAAGGTGATGTTTTTTCACTCGAAGATGTAGTGATGCAAGGTACACTGGTGATTTCTATGTTGCCTGTTGCGCATCATTATGGTGTCGCACAGGCTTGTTTGAAGTACAATAAACATTTACTTACTGCTTCTTACATCTCCAACGAGATGCAAGTCTTAGATCGCGAAGTCAGACAAAAAGGATTGACTTTTTTATTTGAATGTGGTCTTGATCCCGGTCTTGATCACATGTCTGCCTTCGAGTTGTTGGATCGTATTCAACACAAAGGCGAAGAGGTACTTTCTTTTGTTTCCATAACCGGGGGGCTTGTAGATCCTGCTTATGAAGGAGACAATCCATGGCAGTATAAATTTACCTGGAACCCCCGCAATGTTGTAATAGCGGGAAAGGGCACAGCCTTGTTCCGTGAAAATGCATTGATCAAAAAGATTCCGTATAAACAATTGTTTGCTAATGCCCGTCCGCTAGCCTGGAAAGGGATAGAGGAATTGGAATATTATCCAAACCGAGATTCTTTCAAATACCAGGAACAATATGGTCTTCAGGCGGTACAAACATTTATCAGAGGTACCATTCGTCGAAAAGGATACAGCGAAGCCTGGAATGTATTGGTGCAACTGGGTATGACTGACGATGAACTAATTCTCGACAAGGTAACAAGCTATGCCTCGTTCCTGGCTCATTTTGTGCCTGGTATCTGGAATAAACAAGCTTTGGAATCTAAATTGAATGCCACCGTATCAGATGATGTTTGGAAGAAGATAAGTTACCTGACCTTAGATGCGGATATTGCTTTAGTGAATCCACGCCAAACAGCAGCCGCTTATCTGCAGGAAATATTAGAGGTAAAGTGGTTATTGAATAAAGGAGATAAGGATTGGGTATTGATGCAGCATCGCATTAAAACAGTAAAGAAAGGAATAGAAAAAGAATACCTGTCTACGCTTTCTGTAAAAGGTGAGGATGATCTATTTACCGCCATGGCCAAAACAGTAGGCTTGCCACTGGCTATGGCCGCTGTTTGTATCTATAACAATACCTGGAGAGAACCGGGAATCCATATACCTTCTGATCCTTTATTATACCTTCAGGTTCTGGCTCAGTTAAAGAAGGAAGGCGTTTCCTTTGAAGAAGAACAAATCTAAAGATAGAGGTAGTAGTCTTTCAGCAGGTCAATAAACTCTTCGGTATAAGTCTTTCCATTTTTATAAATGATCAGCTGCTTGCGAACAAAAGTCATTTCATTTTTTTTACTGAAACCTCCAACTTGCCGAAAAATAGTTTTATGCGCTTCTTGATAGATGTTCAACTCATACACACTATGCCATCCCGTTGCTTCCAAGGCGTGGCGGAGTAAGATCATTTCCTGTTCAGGCAACAATACAAAGAATCTTGCATCTTCAGTACTCAGTTGATTAACGATTGTACAAAGATCTTGGGGCTTTAATTCGCTTCCGTGTAAGGCGGTATTTGTTCTAGTATTGGGTGATTTAAATTGATGAATAAAGAACGGAGGATTGCTGATGATGAGATCAAATTTTTTAGCAGACGAAAATTTCTTCACATCTCCGAGGTGCAAAACCAGCCGATTTTTCCAGGGCGATTCGATGAAGTTTTTTTTAGCATCCCGCGCTGACGCTTCATCGAGCTCTATGGCTTCTATCGATGCCTGGCTTCGTTGTGCAAGCATAAGTGACAACAGCCCTGTCCCTGTACCTATGTCAAGAATATGGTGTACATCTCCCACAGGAATACTCGCACCAAAAATGCAGGATTCAGTGCATACTTTTAAAGCAGCCTCTGACTGGTGTATGGTAAATTGCTTGAATTGAAAAAAAGAGTTGGCCATGATTATTCCATGCCGGCACGTTCGTAAGCTTCGTATCCATGGTCCGGTTTTAGATCTTTGCCATCGGCAGCAC
The DNA here is from genome assembly GCA_029237685.1 of Cytophagaceae bacterium. Classification (GTDB taxonomy): domain Bacteria; phylum Bacteroidota; class Bacteroidia; order Cytophagales; family Cytophagaceae; genus JACMQM01. The sequence goes on from JAQZBV010000061.1 coordinate 14,104, forward strand.
CTGTTGCCAGAACATCACATCGTTCGTTTTCCGTATTGCCATCGTGTCCTCTGACCCATTGAAAACGAACTTTATGCTTTCTGTATTCGTGAAGAAATTTAATCCAGAGGTCTTCATTCTTTTTGCCTTTAAAATATTTTTTCTCCCAGTCGAACAACCATTTTTTTTCAACAGCATCCACCACATATTTAGAATCAGAAAAGATCAAGACATTCCATCCCGGTTCTTTTATCGCTTCCAAACCTTTGATCACAGCCAACAATTCCATTCTGTTATTGGTGGTTTTTCTAAAACCTTCCGCCAGTTCTTTGCGGTATTGCTTGTACAACATGACCGTTCCATAACCTCCTGGTCCTGGATTGCCTCGAGAGGAACCGTCTGTATAAATTATGATTTCTTTCACTTAAAATGGATTAATAGATCTTGTAGAAACGCGACTTCAGAAACTTGATGAGCCGGGAAGTTAGCGATTCTAAACGTATTGCCTTTATCGGCTCCATAGCCATTGCCGATGATGTACTCTTTTTCTGAGCAATAAGTTTTAAAGCGCTCAATATCGGAAGCTGGTCCTTGCACTGCAATGATGGTATCAGAACGTTGTGCTTGAGAAGCAATGAGCGGTTCAAACAAACTATGTTGTTCGAGCAATTGATACCATTTCTGAGCTTGATTTTTCAGTGACTCATGAATCGTTTTTAATTCTTGACGAGCGCGCAGCGTACGGTAGAATAAATAAATAGCTAAGATGTTTGGCGTATGCGTCGTTTGTCTGGTTTGAAATTGGAGCTCCAGAGAGGCGATGCTGTTGTAATACGGAGTTTTATTGTTTTTGCAAAATTCAACTACGCGCTTAGAGCACATTAAAACAGCCATGCCGGAAGGAAGCCCTAAGCATTTTTGTACAGAAGCAAACCAAACATCAGCAGATGCTATAGGTAAAACCTGACCGCCTAATGAGGAAGTGGCATCAACGGTAATGTAGGCAGAAGGGTTTTGTTTCCTTAAGTTTTCCAGCCAATCAGCTGAAAGCTGCGTACCATTTGCTGTTTCATTTTGCGTCAAGTGAATCACTTCTGCATGATAGGCTTCGGCAAGCGGAGATTCTTCTTTATCAAAAGGCAATCCAATCACTGTATCCGGATGAAAGGAAGCATTGATATTAAATCCTTTTTCTCCAAAAGCTCCGTTGTAGACATGAAGATTTTTGAGTTGGCCTAGTTCCTGACTCAGTATTTCCCAGCATTCCGTAGCAGAGGAAACAAAATACAAAGAGTAATCATCTGGAACGTTGAAGTAGGAACGGACTGTTGACCACGTATCTTCATACAGCTGCATGAAGACGCTGCTGCGGTGATTCTGAGACAGGATACCACTTTGGAGCGCCTCACGCAGGTAATGTTCCACATTGGGATCTAATCGGGAAGGCCCGGGATAAAAGGATACCATCAGGCAGGCAACAGAAATTGAATCAAAGCCAAACGGTAGCTGTTCAAACCAAAACCTGCGATCACACCTTTGCAGTATTTGGCAATGCAACTCTTATGTCTGAATTCTTCTCTGGCATGTACATTAGATATATGTACTTCTATAACGGGTACTTTAATGGCTGCAATGGCGTCACCTAAGGCCACAGACGTGTGGGTATAAGCGGCCGCATTCAATACGATGCCGTCGTAACTGAAACCCACTTCATGTATCTTATCGATCAGTTGACCTTCGGTGTTGGATTGAAAATAATCAATGTCAATCTGACCAGTGTATTCCTGACGCAAGGTTTGCAAGAAGGAATCAAACGATTGATCGCCATAAATACTTTTTTCTCTTACACCAAGTAAATTAAGGTTAGGTCCGTTGATGATGATGATTTTCATTTGTATGTTTAGTTTAGCATTCGGAAGAACATGAACTGGGATATTCTCATCAAACAATTTAAGCAATATTTGCAATTGGAACGTGCATTGGCCTCTAATTCTGTACAGGCTTATGTCCGTGACATTGTAAAGCTAAAAGAGTTTTTAGACATCTCCAATTTACAGGTAGGACCATTGAAGGTAGAAGAAAGCCATATCAAAGCGTTTTTGAAGTACATCAACGAATTGGGCCTAAGTGCACACAGCCAGGGGAGGATGCTTTCCGGCATCAAAGCATTCTACAAGTTTTTACTTATTGAAGAACTATTGAATCAAGATCCCACTGAATTGATCGAAGGGCCTAAATTGGGCCGTAAACTTCCTGATACATTAGATTATGATGAAATAGAGCGGATGTTTTCATCTATCGATGTATCTACCCCTGAAGGTTTCAGAAATAGAGCCATGCTGGAAACCTTATACAGTTCAGGCTTACGGGTCAGTGAATTGATTACACTAAAACTGACGAATGTATTCTTTTCCGACGGCTTTTTGAAAATAATAGGAAAGGGCGATAAGGAGCGGATGGTTCCCATTGGAAGGGCCGCCTTAAACCAAATGAAAATATACAGTGAAGAAATTCGTGTACACGTGCCGATTCATAAAGACAGCCAGAATATTGTGTTTTTGAATCGTAGAGGAAAACAACTATCCAGGGTTATGGTCTTCTTACTGATCAAAGGCTTAGCAGAAAAAGCAGGTATTCAAAAGAATATAAGTCCCCATACCTTCCGACATTCTTTTGCTACACATCTCATTGAAGGAGGTGCAGATCTCCGTGCCGTACAACAAATGCTGGGACATGAATCCATCACCACCACTGAGATTTACACACACCTGGATAGAGATTATTTAAAACAGGTGGTGAAGGAGTTTCATCCAAGAAGTTAAAAAGTTGTTAGTTATTAGTTGTAAGTTAAGATGAACCCAACTAACAACTAATAACTAACAACTAGCAACTAAATTGACACCGTCAATTGCTCCCCATGCTGACTGACATCCAATCCCAACTCTTCATTTTCAGGAGTGACACGAAGGGGAATCAATTTGTTTACTAGCCAGAATAATACGTAAGAACCTCCGAATGTAGCAACCAATACAATGGCCAGACCCTCCAGGTGTGCGATCATCAGCGTCCAGTCACCGGTTGCCAACAAACCACCTTTTTCTTCAAAGGCAAAGATTGGAGTTAGGATCATCCCTACAATTCCTCCGATACCATGACAAGGAAATACATCTAATGTGTCGTCGATTCCTGTTTTGTTTTTATAATTCACCATCAAATTACTGATGAAAGAAGCGAATACACCAAAGAAAATACTCGCCGGAATACCGACATAACCTGCAGCAGGTGTGATCGCAACCAAACCGACCACAGCACCAATGCAAGCGCCCATCGCGGAGATTTTTCTTCCTTGTACAGCATCAAAGAAAACCCAGGCCAATGCCGCAGCGGCTGAAGCGGTATTGGTAGTGGCAAAAGCAGATACGGCAATACCATTAGCGGCCAAAGCAGACCCCGCGTTGAAACCAAACCAGCCAAACCATAATAGACCTGTGCCTAAGATAACGAAGGGAATGTTGGCAGGAGAGTGTACATGTTTATTTCTTCTCTTCAGAAAAATCGCACCAGCTAATGCCGCACAGCCGGCAGAGATGTGTACGACCGTACCGCCGGCAAAATCTAATACACCATCTTTAAAGAAATATCCATCAGGATGCCAGGTCATATGAGCGAGCGGACAGTAGATGAGTAAACTAAATAAAGTGATGAATAACAGGTAACCTGAAAAACGGATGCGTTCTGCAAATGAACCTGTAATCAAAGCCGGAGTGATGATGGCAAATTTCAATTGAAAGAAAGCAAACAACATCATGGGAATGGTTAATCCGGTCATGGCTTTTGTGGCAGAAACACCATGGAACATAAAGTAAGTTCTCGGATCTCCAATGATACCGCCGATATCATCTCCAAAAGCGAGACTAAAACCGACAAATACCCACAACAAACTCATCAAACCCATGGAGATGAAACTTTGCAACATGGTAGAAATAACATTTTTAATGCTCACCATTCCTCCGTAAAAGAAGGCTAATCCGGGTGTCATGAGCAAAACAAGACAAGTGGCTGTCAGCATCCAGGCCATATCGGCCTTATCTACCCCTTCCATTTCCAGAGATGGGGCTTTATAATTGGGTAAAGCCAGGGCCAGAGCACTGGCAAGGATCAATAAAGTGAAAGGTATTCTCCAAAATTTACTCATATTCTCTTCCAACAACAGTTTTATATGGATTTTAAAATTGTGGGTGTAAAAATAGAACTACTTTTCATATGAAACAATCCAAATTAATAGATCTTGGGGGCTTAAATAGTACTGATACATTAAAAAGTAGAAGAATTTAGGACAAGGCCCTCTTTTTTTGTTCACTGAATGCTGAATAAATTATTGGGAAAATGATATTTTTGCATAATCAAATAACCTCAAGCCCCTAAGCCATTTGTATCGCTTCCTTATAAAACCCTTTTTGTTCTGTTTCACGCCTGAAAAAGCACATACCATTGCCTTTAATGCTTTATTGTTACTCCGGTATATTCCTTTTCTCCGCAGGATGCTAAAATCATACTACCGTGTCGATCATCCGGTTTTAAAACGCAGCTTATGGGGGATTGATTTTCCTAATCCCGTTGGTTTAGCGGCCGGTTTTGATAAAAATGCCTTACGGATCAATGAATTTGATGCATTAGGTTTTGGTTTTATAGAAATCGGTACCCTGACCCCTAAAGCACAACCAGGAAATGATAAACCAAGATTGTTTCGTCTCCCAACAGATGAAGGCATCATTAACCGCATGGGATTCAATAACGATGGTGTCACTGAAGCGGTTGAACGTTTGAAAAAAAGAAATCCCGGAATCATAGTGGGAGGTAACATTGGTAAAAACAAAGTAACAGCCAACGAAGATTCATTAAGTGATTATTTATATTGTTTTCATGCGCTTAAAAATGATGTGGACTATTTTGTTGTGAATGTAAGTTCTCCCAATACTCCCGGTCTAAGGGAGCTCCAGGAGAAAGGACCATTACTTCATTTGTTGCAATCATTAAACGATGTCAATAATAAATCTGCTTTGCGTAAACCGATATTGCTAAAAATTGCACCGGATTTGACGAATGAGCAATTAGATGATATTGTAGATATTGTAAAGGCTACAGGCATTGATGGAGTCATTGCCACTAACACCACCATTTCCAGAGCAGACTTAAAAACACCTGCTTCAACCGTTCAGGAAATGGGAGCAGGTGGCTTGAGCGGCAAGCCGGTCAAGAATAGATCGACAGAAGTAATCCGTTACATCCATCAAAAATCCTCGGGCACCATTCCAATTATTGGAGTAGGGGGGATTCATT
>JAQZBV010000062.1 GCA_029237685.1 Cytophagaceae bacterium
ATTCTTTACTACGCTTGTTGTTAAATCACGAACATATAATGTATCGTCTTGACTCGTATTGACAGGCTTTACAGCATAATAAACTACATTTGGACCATCAAAATAAAAATCCATCAGAGTGCGAGGAGCTACATTGAGCACTTGCTCTTCCAATGCATTGCTTAGATCTACTTTTCTGATTTGCGCTGCGTTATTGTACATTAGATCATTGCCAACTGATTTGAGATTGTAAATCGTACTATTGTCATGGGCTGTAATCAATTCTTTTGTGCTTCCATCTGTTGTGTATAGTTTGAATGTTTGATCCAAATTATTGAACATGACATAGGCCATCTTATTGTCATTGATTTTAACAAACTGTTCAATCCTATCATCCTCTATGCCGTCATGAATCATAATTGTTCCGCCAGCTGTACCATCTGATACATAAAGATCCGGCCAGGTATAGGATGGAGCTCTGCGAACGACAAACAATATTTTATTACCCAACTGACCAGCAATCGTATCGCTACAAGATACTGAAGGTGTTTCATCGGAGGTAATATCCTTAATTAACATTACATTCTGAGCATGCACAGGCAGAACACCCGTCATTAAAATAAAAAGTACAAATAGTTGTTTCATCGTTAAAACAGTTTTAAAAGTAAAAAAAAAGGAGGTGTCGCCACCTCCTTTTAATAATATATTATTGATTACATGTGTATCGCTCTATTTTCCGTAGCCGCCAAACAAGCTTCACGCATAGACTCGGTAAATGTCGGGTGAGCATGAGACATACGAGACACGTCTTCTGCCGATGCTCTGAACTCCATGGCTACCACCGCTTCGGCAATCATATCCGCTGCACGAGGACCGATCATGTGAACCCCTAAAATTTCATCCGTAGTTTTATCAGCCAATACTTTTACAAAACCATCCAGGTCCATGCTCGCACGCGCTCTCCCGGATGCTTTGAAAGGGAACGAACCGATTTTGTAGGCACGGCCTGATTCTTTCAATTGCTCTTCGGTAAAACCTACCGCTGCCACTTCCGGCCAGGTATAAACGACACCAGGAATCAGGTTGTAGTTCACGTGTGGCTTTTGTCCCACCAAACGTTCGGCTACAAATGTTCCTTCTTCTTCCGCCTTATGAGCCAACATCGCGCCCTTCACTACGTCACCAATGGCATAGATACCAGGAGTAGAAGTTTCCAAATGCTCGTTGACATCTACACGTCCTCTCTCATCTACTTTCACACCTACGGCTTCCAGGTTCAATCCTTCTGTGTAAGCTTTTCTTCCGATCGCTACCAATACGTAGTCGCCTTTGATTTCTACCACCTGGCCTTCTGCGTTCTCTGCTTTCACAGTCACTTCTTTGCCTTTGGTTTCAGCGCCTACGACTTTATGCTTGAACAAAAATTCAAATCCTTGCTTGCTCAATACTTTTTGCAATTCTCTTCCTAAACCTCTGTCCATCGAAGGAATCAAAGTATCTAAGAATTCTACCACCGTTACTTTCGCACCCAAACGAGAATACACAGAACCTAACTCCAATCCAATCACACCGCCCCCAATGACGATCAGGTGTTTTGGAACTTCCGTCAAATTCAATGCTTCCGTAGAAGTGATGATTCTTTTCTTGTCAATCGGTACAGGAGGAATGCTGATGGGTTTAGAACCGGTAGCGATGATGACATTCTTTGTCTCGATCTCCTGCGTTTTGCCGTCAGCCGCTGTTACCTTGATTTTATTTTTATTGACAAAAGAACCCATGCCTGTGAAGACATCTATTTTGTTCTTCTTCATCAGGAAATTAATTCCTTGAACAGTTTGCTGTACCACTTCCCCTTTGCGTTTGATCATTTGACCAAGATCCACTTTCAAATCTTTCAATTCTATGCCGTGTGTCTTGAACGTATGTGCCGCGTTGTGGTAATGTTCAGAAGAATCCAACAAGGCTTTAGAAGGAATGCAGCCTACGTTAAGGCAAGTTCCTCCCAGGCTGCTGTACTTTTCGACCAAGGCCGTTTTCAACCCTAACTGTGCGCAACGAATGGCACCTACATATCCGCCAGGTCCTGATCCGATGATGACTACATCATAACTCATAGTATATAGTATTTAATGAAAATGTTATCTCTTTCTCTTTCTGTTTCTCTTTCTTATTGTTTTGGCGTTCCCCTGCGGGTCGGGCTCTCACTCCAAGTCCGGCCACGCTCTAATCCTCCGCGCTTCGGGCTTTCCATTCGATCCCTAACGCGGCCTTACGTTAAACACCAAGCAACAATCTGGAAGGATCTTCTAACAATTGTTTTACTCTCACCAGGAATCCTACAGACTCTCTACCGTCAATGATTCTGTGATCGTAAGACAAGGCTAAGTACATCATCGGTAGAATCACCACCTGACCGTTAACAGCCATCGGACGTTCCACGATGTTGTGCATACCTAAGATGGCAGACTGAGGAGCGTTGATAATCGGAGTGGACATCATCGAACCGAAGATACCGCCGTTTGTAATCGTAAACGTACCGCCGCTCATTTCGTCGATCGTTAATTTATTATCACGCGCTTTCAATGCTAAGCGAACGACTTCTTTTTCTACCTGATCGAATGACATCGTTTCCGCGTTACGAATCACCGGAACAACCAATCCTTTGGGAGCAGATACAGCGATGGATACGTCACAGTAATTGTGGTAAACAATTTCTTCTCCGTCGATGTAAGCATTCACTGAAGGATACTCCAACAAAGCCTGACAAACCGCTTTCGTGAAGAAAGACATGAAACCTAAGTTCACCCCGTTTTTCTCTTTGAAAGAATCCTTGTATTTGGCACGCAGGTCCATGATCGGCTTCATGTTCACTTCGTTGAAGGTCGTCAACATCGCCGTTTCATTTTTCACCGCCACCAATCTTCTTGAGATCGTTTTTCTCAAGCTGGTCATTTTTTGCCTGTCGTCTACTCTGCTTCCTGCAGGAGCTTTAGGAGCCGCTGCTCCGTTCGACGCGGCTGCTTTTTCCACCGGTTTATTTTGTGCGTTTTGCGCGTCTTCTTTTGTTATTCTTCCGTCTTTGCCTGTGCCTTGTACATTCGAAGCAGCGATTCCTTTTTCGTCTAATATTTTAGCCGCTGCAGGAGCAGCATGTCCTTTCGCATAATCAGAACCTCCTGAAGAAGCTGCTGTTGATGCAGGAGCAGCTGTTTCTTGCGGTGCAGCCGTTGCGCTACCGGCACCAACTTTGATTTTGCAAACCAAACCACCGATCGGCAATACATCGCCTTGCTTAGCCACTGTTTCCAATGTGCCGGCTACTTCAGCACGCAATTCGAAAGTTGCTTTATCCGATTCAATTTCGCACAACAGATCTTCTACTTGTACGAAGTCGCCTGTCTTCTTTGCCCATGTTCCGATGGTTACTTCAGAAATGGATTCACCTACTGCAGGTACTTTTATTTCTTTCACTTCACCGGTTCCGGCTGATGGAGCAGCAGCAGGAGCTTTAGTAGCTGATGGAGCGGCAGATTCCGCTTTCGCGGCAGGAGCGGCATCTGCTGGTTTTGCAGCAGCCGCACCACCCTCTTCGATAGAAGCGATAACGGCACCAACTTGTACCACATCACCTTCTTTTGCTTTGATGCGCAATATACCGGCACCTTCAGAATTCAATTCAAATGTTGCTTTATCTGATTCGATCTCTAATAAGAGCTCGTCCGCTTTCACTGTATCACCATCTTTCTTTACCCATTTACCAATGGTAACTTCTGTGATTGATTCGCCTACTGCGGGAATTTTAATGTCTAAGGCCATAACTCTAGTAATTCAATGTGTTATATTAATATTTTCTTTGTTGAAATAACAAGTACCAAATCCCAAATAACAATAACTTAATGCACTTTTTTGAGATTTGATTATTGGAGCTTATTTGGAATTGGTATTTGTTTTTTGGTGCTTAACAAACTACTCTTTCCAATACCTGCTTACCAATAAATCGGTTTGATTTTATCTGCAAAGGAACGCTTCACTAAATCCGCCTGCGCTTCATTGTGCGCTTTGTAGTACCCTACCGCAGGAGAAGCTGCTTCGTCTCTGCAAATGACATCCATGGTCACTTGTTTGTTTTTCAACGCATACAATCTTCTCAGGATAAAGCCCCATGCACCCATGTTGAACGGCTCTTCCTGTACCCAAACAAATTCAGCTTTTGAATACTTAGCAAAAATTTGTTCCAATTGTTTTTGAGGAAAAGGATAAATCTGCTCCATACGAACGATGGCTACGTCTTTACGTTTGTTATTTTGTTGTTCTTCCAACAAATCGTAATACACTTTACCGGTACACAGCAAGACACGTTTTACGCCTTTTGCCTCTGTGTAGGTATCGTCGATGATTTCTTTGAATGAACCATTTTCAAATTCGCTCAGCGGAGAAACCACCAATGGATGACGCAACAAAGATTTAGGAGACATGATAACCATAGGCTTTCTGAAATCCCACGTCATTTGTCTGCGCATTGCATGGAAGAAATTGGAAGGAGAAGTAATGTTCGCCACGACCATGTTGTCATCGGCGCACAAATCCAGGAAGCGTTCAAAACGTGCACTGGAGTGTTCCGGACCTTGACCTTCGTAACCGTGAGGCAATAACATCACGACACCGTTCATGCGTTGCCATTTCGTTTCACCTGATGCAACGAATTGATCGATCATGACCTGTGCACCGTTGGCGAAGTCACCAAACTGTGCTTCCCATATCACTAATGCATTTGGGTTAGCCATGTTGTATCCGTATTCAAATCCTAATACACCGTACTCAGAAAGCAGAGAGTTATAAATTTGAACACTGTTTTTTACTTTGCCGACATTGTTCAATGCGCAATAAGATTCATTTGTCTCCGCATCTTTGAACACCGCGTGACGGTGAGAGAAGGTACCGCGTTGTACATCTTGTCCGGACAAACGAACACCTTTGCCTTCTTCCAGCAAAGAACCGTAAGCCAACAATTCTGCAGAAGCCCAGTTCAGTGATTTCGTTTCGAAGAATTGGTCTTTTCTATCTTTTAATAATTTCTCAATCTGTTTGATCGGCTTGAATCCGGAAGGAATTTCGCTCAAGGCTTTCCCTACTTTTTCAATGACCGCTTTTGTGATGCCTGTCTTCGGTGACTGATCAAAATCTTCCGGCTTAGAACGACGCAGTGAACTCCATTCCTTTTCTGTTTTTTGCAGAGAATAAGGCAATGGTTTTTGTTTCACCATGTTCAAACGATCCTGCAACAAATCACGGAATGACTTGTCCATGTTTTTCGCCAGTTCCGCATCTACATCACCGCGGTCGATCAGTTGTTTGTTGTAAACTTCTCTCGGGTTCGGGTGACGGGAAATGATGTTGTATAAAGAAGGTTGAGTAAATTTCGGTTCATCGCTTTCGTTGTGACCGTGACGACGGTAACAAACCATGTCGATGAAAATATCGCCTTGGTATTTCTGACGGTACTCCGCTGCAAACTTCGCGCAGAACACCACCGCTTCCGGATCGTCACCGTTTACGTGCAATACAGGAGCATCAATGATTTTTGCTAAGTCCGTGCAATAGATACTGGAACGCGCATCTTCAAAGTCAGTCGTGAAACCTACCTGGTTGTTGATGACAAAGTGAATGGTACCGCCGCTTTGGTAACCTTTCAACTTACTCATTTGAGTCGTTTCATACATGATACCCTGACCAGCTACCGCCGCATCACCGTGGATGAGGATGGCGCAGGCTTTAGAATAATCACCACCGTATAATGCATCGCCTTTCGCACGCACAAAGCCCAACACAACAGGATTCACCGCTTCTAGGTGAGAAGGGTTTGGAGCAAGCTTTAAGTTGACCTTATTCCCTTGTGGCGTAGCAATCTCACTGGAGTAACCCATGTGGTATTTCACGTCACCATCTCCCATGGTCAAATCAGGAATTTGAGTTCCTTCAAATTCAGTGAAAATTTGTTCGTAGGTTTTACCTAAAATGTTTGCCAGAATGTTCAAACGACCACGGTGAGCCATACCGATCATCACTTCCTGAACACCCAAATCACCTAAGCGGTTGATGATGGCATCCAAAGCAGGGATCGTTGTTTCGCCACCTTCCAAAGAGAAACGTTTTTGACCTACATATTTCGTGTGCAGGAAATTTTCAAACACAACCGCTTCATTCAGTTTAGAAAGAATTCTTTTCTTCTCCTCCAACGCAGGATTAAAAGCCATTGCTTCTTTCTCAATTTTATTTCTTAACCAAGCCAGCTTTTCAGGCTCTCTGATGTATGTATATTCAAAACCGACAGTGCCCTCATAGATGTATACGAGTGCCTCCATAACTTTTCTCAAGGGTACCGCACCAATACCCAACTCTTCGCCTGCAGAAGGGAATACGGTATCCAGATCTGCATCAGACAAACCGAAGTCTGCCAAATCCAGAATTGCCTTACGATCTTTTCTTGGTCTTACCGGATTGGTTTTTGATTTCAAGTGTCCTCTGCTTCTGTAGGCATGGATCAGGTAGTGAACTCTGATTTCTTTTTCAGAAACGGATGCTGTTCCATTAGAAGAAGCAGTGGTTCCGTTTGCTGCACCGTTGCCGTTGCTTGCTTTTTTCTCTCCATACTTTTGGATAGAGAAATCGAAACCTTCGAAGAATTGCTGCCAGCTCTCGTCTACAGATTTGGGATCAGCTTTGTAGGAAAGGTAAAGCTCATCGATATAACTCGCATGAGCATTGGAGACATAAGAGTATTTGTCCATTGTGGATAATTTGGTCTTTGTTTACAAATCAAAGTTACTAAACGGTTCAAATAATAAAAATTGCTTAACCGCCTAAGCAAATATAAATTGTAAATCAACCGTTTAAATAGTCTCTTAAGTGGTTAAACGCCGGTGTAAGTTGACCCTTATCAAGCACTGCACAGCGGGAAATCAAGTCGCCGTAAGGTTGCTCCATAAGGCTTGGCAAAACATTGTTAATGAATTGATTTCCAAAGTCTTCAGAGGCATCCCGAGGCAGTTCACAAGGCAGGTTGTCAATGGCCATTACGGTGATATTCCGAGGGTCAGAAAAAGGGGCTTCCAGGTCAGAATTGAAAGGATTAAAGTCGTAAGCCGGGTCATAAATATTTGTCGGCTTCACTGTCGAAGGAATAGACCCGCCAATGTCACAGGTAATGTCAGCAATCAAACGGATACGGAACCCAGAAGAACGCATATCACTGATGCTAAACAAAATAGGCGCGGCTGGATCCCAGTAAGCCGTTGCAATCAGTACATCGGCGGCATTGGCATAACGTGAAAAAGTGGAAGTATAACCCAAAGGATTCTGATGGAAAGCAGAGGCTTCGAAAGGAGCGCCATCTGTGCGCTCGTTGTAATGCTTGGAAGATAACACGGTATAAATAGGTTCCGATGTCTCTTCTATCGCCAGGAAGTCGGAAGGATCAACCCGTTTCATGCCCACCGCATCCATAATTTCCAGTGCGCCTTTCCCTACGCGGCCAGCCCCTGTGATGACAAATTTCAGCGGTGGTAATTTCACATGACGCAGCTGCAGCTTAAGATCCACCATGTCAAAACAATCGTAGGCGTTCTTTAAGTCAAACAGTTTATATTTCTTTCCCAGCAACTTAAAGGTATTGTAGGCACCCACAATGCCGGCAAATCTTCCAAAGGCAATGACGCGGTTGCCTTCTTTATCTTTCAATGCTTCGTAATCGATCAGTGTAATGCGTTTCGCCGCGATCTCCTGAAACAACCGCTGGTTGTGGCTTTGCTTCTTAATGGTATGTGAAAAAAACAAATAGGTTTTATCGGCCATCAACAAGTGAATCGGTACTTCCTTAATGCCCAAAAGAATATCGCATTCCGAAAGATCTTCCTGCAGCTTCAAGCCTTTCTCGGCATATTCTTTATTGGAGATGCAGCGTACATCACTGGGTTGTATCAGCAACTCCACATGGGGATAACGTTTCAATACCTCGAGGCATTGATCCGGTGTCAGCAAAACCCGTCGATCGACAGGGATCTTACCTTCTCTCAGGATACCAACTTTCAGCGAGGCCATCTGTTGTTTTTTTTGTATGAGGGGCACGACGGTAAAAGATAAATCCATACTCACCGCCTATACGTTGCAAGTTGGGATGTCCCTTGATCTCGTTGTCTGCATCACTCGCCACTTTCGTCACGATGTATACGGTCTTGTCAATGTCACCATTCAGCAACCAATTCAGGTCTTCTGCCAAAGGATTGGCTTCGGGCTGCATGTTGGCATAAAAGTAATGCGCGTAACTTTTATAACCGTGTACATACACGTACTTGTCTTCTTGAGCAATGCTCTTATAAAAATCAATGGCTTCTTTTTGTGAGATCTCTTCTACCCTCGGCACTACCAAAGGCAATACTAATTCAATGGTCAAGAGCACACCTACAAACAAACATAGGATCGCTCTGAACGCATTCTTCTTTGCATAAATACCAAACAACAACAAGCCTGCATACAATACCACTCCGGCAATCCATTCGTAACCCTGCCATTGCACAGGTGCCTGAAGATTGGACCAGGTGAACGGATCATTTTGACGAATGTCCTGAATAAAAGAAATATTCAACCACTGCTCTTTATGAGCCATGGCTAATGGAAGCAGGATGAACACGGCCGCTAAAATTCCACCTATAAACGTGAAAATAAATCCTACCCACTTCTTGCTGTAGGCTTCACCTTTTTTCAACTGTTCTTGTATGATCCATGCACCAATGAACGTGATGGGGAAATAACAGAAGGAAGAGTAATGTACAATCTTGGTGTTGACGATGGAAAACAAAACCAAGACAATCCAGAATGAAATCTTAATCCATACCAGGTAATGTTTGAGCACTTCATTTTCTGTTTTTCGGAACAAGCCCTGCACCGCAAAAATAGAAACAGGGAAACAACCCAAAAACAAAACCACCGCATGGTAATAGAATGGCCCGCCATGACCTGCATCTTGCGTTTGAAACAAGCGAATTTGGTATACGATAAATTCTTGTAAGAAGTAAGGACCGTTTTTTACGAATTCCACTCCAAACCAGGCGAAGGAAACTACAAAAACTACCGCTGCATATTTTAAGAGGTCAACGATGGCAATGGCTTTCCATTGGCGTTGGTAAATCCAATACACCAATACAGCCAAGCCCACAATCAACACGCCTACCGGGCCTTTGGTCAACGTAGCCATGCCGCCAAAGAAGCCTGCAAAGTAAATGTCGTTACCGGACAATCCTTGTTTGCGTGCTTCGGTTTGTTTGGCCCAGAAATAGATAGAAAGGAAAATGAACAAATTAAACGTCGGATCGATGATGCCTGAACGGAAATAAAAATGCGGAAGAAAAGATCCCACATAGGTCAACACCCATATAAATCCAAACTGCTCGCTGACTAATTTTTTACCGATGCGATAAATCAGCACCAGTGTAATGATCCCAACCAAAGCATTAGGAAGACGTGCCGCAAACTCATTCACGCCAAATATTTTCATGCACAACACCTGCATCCAAAAGAAGAAAGGTGGTTTTTCCCAGAATGTTTTGAAGTTGATCTGCACTTTGAAATAATCTCCGGTGATGAGCATCTCACGGGCTGATTCTGCGAAATTAATTTCGTCCCAATCAAACAAGCCGACATTGCCCAAAAATGGAATGAACAACAAGGCTCCCAGTAAAGCAATCAGTCCTTCATTTTTATACTGCTTCATGTTTGGATTTTTTAATAAGAGCAATCAACGATTGATTAAATACCGGACGGCGAAAAAACGATTCCCGATTCTCCAGCAAAGGAAAGATCAAGGTCGTTAGAACAACCGCCACAAAAGAACCGACTAATACATCGATAGGAAAATGCTGTAACAAATACATGCGCGATAAACCTGTCAATGCGGCCAATGTAAAGACCAAAACAGCATACCTTTTCTGCGCATAAAAGCATATGCACAAAGCAAAACAAAAAGCCTGTGCGGTATGTCCCGAAGGAAAACTATTGAACTTATGAATCTCCAACCAAGGAATATAATATACGCCTTGCGTTTCTTGAAAATAGATGGAAGGACGTGGCTCAACAAAGGCGAACTTCAAAGCTTGTATCACCAACACAACCACGAGAAACGTAACCGTAACCACAAACGCTTTGCGCATGTTGACAAACAAAAGAATGCCGACAAGAAAGAGGACAGAAAATAATCCATCTCCGAAATACGTCATGAAAAAAAAGAAATAATCGTATACGTGGTAATGGTAACTGTTGATGAAAAGCAAAGGTTCTCCTTTATCGGTCAACAAAAGAACCAGGCCGCACACCAACCAAAACAATAAGGTCAGCACATAGAAAAGTTTATGCTTTTGAATCAGTTCGATCACCGCAATTATTTTTTAGGAGTCTTGGGCTTCTTTGCCGGCGTTTCTTCGTCTCCCCGATTCCGATGGCTATCGGAACTATCGGGACGATCGCGCAGCTTTTTATCGTCCACATTCTCATTGAGAAACTGATTCAATTTGTCGATGTCGTAAGACGTAACCACCTCTCCGAGTGAGTTAATGTTCACACTCAATCCATCCAGGTCAGGATTGATCTTCGCGGCTTTGCTGTCTTTAGCGGTTGTCTTCTTTTTAGCCATGGTTCTTGAAATTAAATTCCAATACTCAAACTGTTAGCGCAAGCATTTGCTTGTACCTTTTATGTCTTAGCGCATTTGCGCGGGCGTAGAAGTAATTTTCTGCCGTTGGTTCTATTCGATCCCCGAGCTTAAGCTCTATGTCATTTTAGACACCATAAATCTGGCGCCAACACAGGACTGTCGGGGGACAGGCCGGGGATAATACCAACATTGTTGGTATCATATTGTATTGACGAATAACTATTCGTTTTACTTTAACTTACTTGTAAAACAGAAACCGCTTGCTGCAAACGCCCCACTGCTTCGTCTTTTCCTAAGATCGAAATGATTTCCATCAAGTCAGGGCCTGCTCCGTTGCCTGTTAAGGCGACACGCAGTGCCTGCATGACTTTACCCATTTTCACTTGCTTATCATCCAGCACTTGTTGGAACAATGCTTTTGCCGCCGGACCATCCGGTGTAGCAGGCAATGCTGCCAACGCTGCCGCAAAGGCTTCAATGACAGTTACAGCCTCACTTGTCCATTTCGTTTCAATTACTTTTTGATCATATACTGTCGGACGCCCAAAAAAGAATTGACACTCGGTATATAAATCTGCAGGAAATACGATGCGTTCCTTCAACAAGTCTACTATTCTTGCCAAATCAATTTTTGTGGTCACACCGTTCTTTTTCAGATCAGCTTCTAAATAAGCCACTAAGTCAGAAGTCGGTTTCAAACGCAAGTAGTGCTGATTGTACCATTTCGCTTTAGCGATGTCGAATTTCGTTCCTGACTTACCGATGCGTTCAATACTGAAGGCTTCGATCAGCTGATCCATGCTGAAGATCTCTTCGTTGTTACCCGGATTCCAGCCTAAGAAGGCTAAGAAGTTTAATAAGGCTTCTGACAAATAGCCTTCTTCTCTGAATCCTTTGGAAATGTCGCCGGATGCCGGATCTTTCCATTCTAGTGGAAACACCGGGAAGCCTTGCAAGTCGGCATCTCTCTTGCTCAATTTACCTTCGCCGTCAGGCTTCAGCAACAAAGGCAAGTGTGCAAACTGCGGCATGGTGCTTTCCCATCCTAAGAATTTATACAACAAGACATGCAAGGGCGCAGAAGGCAACCATTCTTCTCCGCGGATCACATGCGTGATGCGCATCAGATGATCATCCACCACGTTCGCCAAGTGATAGGTTGGCATGCCATCAGATTTCATCAACACTTTATCATCGATCGCTGAAGAGTGAACCATCACCCATCCGCGTACTAAATCATTCAAACGCACTTCTTCTTTACGTGGAACTTTCAAGCGGATCACATAGGGATCGCCGGCAGCCAGTCGTGCTTTCACTTCGTCTTCCGGAAGTGTCAAGGAGTTTTTCATCGTGGCACGTGTGATGGCGTTGTATTGCGGCGATGCCACTTTCGCCGCTTTCAAACGGTCGCGCATCGCGTTCAATTCGTCTTCGGTATCAAAGGCGTAATAGGCATTGCCCTCGTCGATGAGGCGTTGCGCGTATTCTCTGTACATCGGCTTGCGTTCCGATTGTCTGTAAGGTCCACAGTCTCCCGGGTTATCAGGTCCTTCATCGATGGTGATCCCGATCCAGTTCAATGATTTTTTGATGTATTCTTCCGCTCCGGGTACAAATCTGGTTTGATCGGTATCTTCAATACGCAATAACATTTTACCACCCATTTTGCGGGCGTACAAATAATTATACAAGGCTGTCCTTACTCCTCCGATGTGTAATGCGCCGGTAGGGCTAGGGGCAAAACGTACTCTAACATTTGATGATGACATGGTATTTAATTTATCTCAAATAAGATGAGAATGATTTGATGTTTTAATATGCTTGAGTGGTGAAGTATTTGGGCGTGCCCCTGCGGGTCGGGCTATACGCTACAAGTCCTCGCTCGCTTCCATTCTTCTTAGTTATTCTATCCTGGCTGCTCGCTGTGGGCTTTCCGCTTCTATCCCTCACGCAACCTTTGTTGCTCCTTATAATACAGCGATGCAAGAGATTTCCACGTTAACATCTTTCGGCAGTCTGCTGACTTCCACTGTTTCACGGGCGGGAGGATTGCTTTTGAAATACTCTCCGTAAGTTTCGTTGATGGCTACAAAGTTGCCAAGGTCTTTGACGAAGATGCTAGTCTTTACCACATGTGTAAAGTCAAGACCCGCAGCAGTCAAAATCGCCTGAAGGTTTTTCATGACCTGGTGTGTTTCCGTTTTAATATCGCCTGTCACCAGGTTTCCTGTTTTGGGATCCAATGCAATCTGACCGGAAATGTATACCGTATCTCCGTGCCTCACCGCCTGGCTGTATGGTCCTATAGGAGCCGGAGCATCGGCGGAATTGATAATTTGCTTACTCATATCGTGTAAAGATTTGGGGTGTAAAATTAGTAATTTTTACGATACCATAGCCATAAAATATTGGCAAAGGCACCAGTCTTGAGACAAGACCGGAGCGGTTCATTCCCAGTCTATTGATCTTTCAATGCCTTTTGCTCCTGCTGATGTCTGGTGATGGCCTCAGGGTCAAAATCGTAGAATAAATGGAGGTAAACAACTCGGGAATAGCGGAAGATAAAGGGAAACAGCAGCAATAAACTCAGCGCATAGATGAGCAATAGCACGACCGGATCAATATGGAGCAGGATGTACAGCCCGAAGAAACAAACGATAAACAACCCTACGCATAAGCCGTAACTCACATACATCGCACCCATGTAAAAACCCGGTTCAGGATTATACAGCTGTCCGCATTTGTCGCAATGCTTTGGCATGGCATGCAATTGTTTGATATGAAATGGATTGATATCCTTATACATATTGCCCTGGTAGCACTTGGGGCATTTCATACGGAGAATGGCTAAGAGTTTTTTCACTAGGCACCTAGAGACTTCACGTAATCAATGTATTTCTTCATGGCATCTTCTTGCGTAATACCCTTCAACTCTTCCCAGGCGTTGAATTTGGCAATGCCTGCAAAGTCAAAGAAATTGGTAGGCTTCTCTATGTTCACATCACCCTCTGTTGCTTGCTTGTACAAACTGTACAATTTCAACAACACATCGTTTTCCTGCTTAGGTAAGTTCTTGACATTCACAGAGGCTTGCTCAAATTCCTGCTTTAAATCCATCTTTAATTGATTTTTAGGGTTAGCTTTGCATCCTCAATATAAGTCGTTTTCATGAACATTGACACCCTCATCCGAGAAAAAAGAACCATCCAAATCAATACCGCTCCGGGAATGAACGAGTGGTTGGAAAAGGAACTGACAGACTTAGGTTATGCCTGCACCAAGGTTGGTATTTTCGGAGTGACATTGCAAGGAAACTTCAACGATTGTATCAGTTTAAACTTACGATTAAGAACCGCCCACCGCATCCTGTTGGAACTGAAAACGGTTACGGCTGTTAACGCACAACAACTTTACGACGAGGCCTATCTCATTCCATGGGAAAATCTGATCGAGAAAGACGGTTATGTGTCGATCGATAGTTTTGTAAAAAACGATACCATGGTCGATCCGCGATTTGCCAACGTGCGTATCAAAGATGCCATCGCCGATCGCTTCATGCAACTGACCAAACAACGTCCCGACTCCGGTTCAGAATTTATCGGAACGGTGATCTACTTATTTTGGGTCAATGAAAAAGCAGTTATTTACCTCGATACCACAGGACCCACACTTTCCAAACACGGCTACAGAAAAATTACAACAGAAGCGCCCCTACTGGAAAGCTTAGCCAGTGCCCTCATCATCGCTTCAGGCTGGGATAAAAAATCAACTTTCGTCAATCCTTTTTGCGGAAGCGGTACCCTCGCTATAGAAGCCGCATGGATGGCGACCGGTATGACACCTGGTTTGAACAGAGACAAATTCGGATTCCAGCATGTGAAAGGATATAATCCAAAGTACTACAACCAAAACATTGAGTACCTCGATAAAAACATTAAAAAGGAATTGGACTTCCGCATCCTGGCATCGGACAGAGACAAGAGTTCTGTAGAAGCCGCGAAGATCAATGCCAAAGCGGCAGGTGTAGATCACCTGATTGACTTTACTGTACAGGATTTCCAGACCGTAGAACTTCCCGAACAAAAAGGAACCATCCTCATGAACCCTCCCTATGGCGAGCGCATGGGTGATAAGGAAGAATTGAAAACTTTATACGGAGACATTGGTGCCTTCTTCAAAAAATCACCGGGCTGGGGAGCCGCTGTATTGTCGGCCGATAAAGAAGTCTATGCTTCTATTCGCCTTAAACCCAAACAGCGCATCCCGTTTCTCAATGGACGGATTGATTGCCGTTTGCTGACGTTTGAATTGTATGAGGGAAGCAGGAGACAACCGAAAGAGGATAATCCATCGTAGAGACGCCATGCATGGCGTCTCTACAGACGGTGTACCCTTTCTTTTTCTAACAAAAACTCGCTCCAAACCTTCGCTACAATATCCGCCGCAGGCAATACCTCTTTCAGCCTTGCAGATACTTGCCCCACTTCTATTTCTCCTTCTTCCAGATTCCCTTCGAAAATTCCTTTCTTCGCGCGGCCTTTACCTAACAGTGCCGCCAACTCTTCTTTGCTTGCACAGGCGGCTTCGGCGGCTTGCACTTTTTCATAAAAAGCATTCTTGATAAAACGAACCGGCGTCAATTGTTTTAATGTCAAGACCGTGTCTCCTTCTCCTGCCTGAATCACCGCTTGCTTATATGCATCGTGTGCCGAGCTTTCTACACTCGCCGCAAAGCGGCTTCCGATCTGTACGCCTTCCGCACCTAAGGCAAAAGCGGCAAGCATAGAACGTCCATCAGCGATGCCTCCTGCGGCAATCAAAGGAATTGAAAGCACGTCATGAACCGAAGGAATTAAACACAAGGTGGTGGTTTCTTCTCTCCCATTGTGTCCTCCAGCTTCGAAGCCTTCCGCCACTATTGCATCCACACCGGCATCCGCTGCTTTCACGGCAAACTTGGCGCTGCTGACCACATGCACCACTTTCACGCCTTCTTTCTTCAATACCTCTGTCCATGTTTTAGGATTACCGGCTGAAGAAAAAACGATCGGCACTTTTTCTTCCAGTATTATCTTCACGTGTTGATCGATATCCGGATACAGCAAAGGCAAATTCACACCGAAGGGTTTAGTGGTAGCCGCTTTACATTTTAGGATGTGTTCTCGTAACGTATTAGGATACATAGAACCCGCACCAATCAATCCTAACCCACCGGCATTGCTCACTGCCGAAGCCAGCCGCCAGCCGCTGCACCAAACCATGCCGGCTTGTATGATCGGGTATTCGATACCGAACAATTCATTGATTCGATTTTTTTGTTTCATCGCTGCATGTGCTTTAGCTCTCCAACAAGATATAGTCTTCTTTTGAATAATTAAACACCGGTTGAAAAATCAACGGATTAAATCTTATGAAGCTCGCGTGAGGGATTGAATGGAAAGCCCACAGCGAGCAACTATTGTCTTGAACGCTCAAAAGATTGATCCGAGCGAGGACTTGGAATGAAAGCCCGACCCGCAGGGGCACGCCCAACCATTCATCATTTAACGCTAATTGCTACTGTGCTTTTATAAATTCAACTGCAATGTCTAAACACCTACTTGACAGAACTTTGACCGTAAATAAAATAGTCGTTACTTCACTTACTCTTGCACAACCCTTCCCGACATGTACGAACAACAACATTCTATTGACCGGTTAACTCTTATTCTGGACTCTACACTGGAAGGTTGGTGGGAATGGGACGTCACCGAGAATACTTCTTACCACAGTCCACGTTGGTATGAGATGCTTGGTTATCGCTACAATCAATGGCCGGCTACCTTTAATGTTTGGAAAGAACTCATGCACCCAGAGGACCAAGACCGAGTGATTGCTTTACAAAGTCAATACATGCAAAGCGGTGACTGTTGGGAATTGGAATTTCGGATGCGTTGTCAAAGCGGAGCCTATAAATGGATTCTCTCCAGAGGTCGCACCGTTGAACGCAATGAAAAAGGAGAAGCGACTAAATTAGTAGGCATTCACCTGGACATTACCGAACGAAAAAAAACAGAAACCTTACAAGAAGACTACAGAAGAAAAGAAGAATTACTGAAGGGCATTATTAAAGTATCTCCTGCCACCTTTAAGATTTATGACATCCTGCAAAAGAAGATGGTATTCTATTCTCATAAAGACAGGAACTTTCTGGGGTACATGCCGGAAGAATTTGAAACGTTTTCTAATGATTTTGTAGAATTATTGGTACATCCTGAGGATACTGAAAAAGTATATGAAGCTTATGAGAAATTGCTCCACACCCGTGGGAATGAAATGGTAGAGTGCTTTTTCAGGTTAAAGAAAAAAGACGGGCACTATATTTGGGTCAAAACAACGGACTGGGTTTCCAAACGTTCAGCAGACGGCGGCGTGGAAGAAATCATCGGATCTACGCAAGACGTTACACGCTATAAGCAGCTCGATGAAAAATTAATTCAAAGCATTAAAGTGCTGGAAAATGTTTCTTACAAAAACTCCCACTTAGTGCGAGGACCTGTAACAACCATTTTGGGATTGACAGCATTGATCAAACAAGACCTGTCTTACGCCGGCATCGATCCTTTACTCCTTACGCACCTCGAGCGCACAGTGATTAAACTAGATGAAGTCATTAAAGAATTCAACAACTCCCTGTCTGATCAATTGGGAGATATTTCTCAATAAACTAAACCTAAAACCAACACTGTTATGAATAATAAGACCATCGGAATTGTGCTCATTGTAGTCGGTGTCGTATTTGGCATACTTGCCTTCAGAACACACGATGCAAATACTGCAGAAGTAAAAATCGGAAAACTTGAATTGTCTGCTGAAAAGAAGAGTGATTCAACGGAATACATTTATTGGGGCTTAGCAGGCGCTGCACTCGTTGGAGGAATCGTAGCGCTGGTCGCTGGCAAAAAATAATACTCAGGCGTCATCTACAAGATGACGCCTTTATTTTTTTACAGGAACATCAGGTAGATACTCAATACCGCAGTAACGATAAAAATACTCCAGGTTACTACCAGCAAGTTTCTTTCAAATCTAATTTCTCTTTTACCTTTCAAATTCACAGGATCCTTTAGCGGCTTGATCAATGTCCATAAAACGACAGGAATCAAAAGGAACATCACATTCAATCCAAATAAATCGACGAACGCCATTTGGCCAAATACATAACGTACGATAAAATACACCGGTATCATGCCTCCTAAAGCAATCCATGCAGAAGTCGACGAGGATCGGGTAAAAAACAAAGCGAATATAAATGTGATCAACAATCCGGGAGTAATGATGCTTCTTACTTTTTGACTGAGATCGAAAATGTGTTCGAAATTACTCACGTAGGGAGCCACAACGATCGCAATCACTACACAAAATATAATGGAATAACGATACACCGTCTTCTTTAACTCATCACTAAGCTCAGGTTTGATAAAGCGTTGAAAGATATCCAGTGTAAAAATAGAAGCCGCGGAATTAAGCATGGCATTGGTCGTGCTGATGATCGTAGCAGAGAAAGCCACCATGACCAATCCTTTGAATCCGATAGGCAATACATCTTTCAAAATCAAAGGGAAGATAGCGTCTTGATTGGTTACTTTATCTCCATAAAGAATTAAGCCTGCGATACCCGGAAGAATAAAAATAAAAGGAACAATGATCTTGATAGAAGCGGCGAGCAAATAACCTTTTTGCGCATCTGACAAAGTTGAAGCAACGAGCGCCTTCTGAATAATAGGAGGATGAAAAGCCCAATAATTAAAATGCAACAACCATAAGCCGCCCAGAAACACTTGCGTCCATGGTAAGTAGTCATCTGTAGCGGGTAAGATAGAAGATAAACGGGAAGCCGGAACATGGTTCACCAACACATCAAATCCTCCCACTTTTACAACACATAAAGTCATGACAAAAACACCTGCTGCAAGCATGGCTAAGGCAATAAAGACATCGACCTTCATTGCTTTCTCAATACCGCTTGAAAACAAGATGCCACCGGACAAACAACCGATGAACCATATCATGGGAAACAACCAATTGGATTCCAGGTTCAACAAGTTGATGATCAAAAAAGCAAAAGAATAAAATACAGAAGATAATACAACGGCAACAATGAAGAATACAAACAACAGTGAAACCACTAAACGTATCTGAGGAGAAAAATGTAATTCTAAATACTCAGGTAATGTTTTTATACCTACCCGCATCAGACGAGGCAAAACATACAGCGCCACTCCAATCATGACCAATGAAGCGGTCCAGCCGTAACTTCCTACCGCTAATCCTTTGGTATAACCTAAGCCGGCAGAGCCTATGATAAAAGCCAACGACACATCTGTGGCTACTAAAGACATGCCTATCGTAAACCAACCTACTTTAATTTTTTCCGGTGAAAAGGCATCGATATCTGCCGCCTTAAAAAAAGACCTGGCGATAAGAAACAAAATCACACACAGAAATAAAGCAACCGGCAGGATGTCCCAAAAATTGGAAGCTATGAGATGAAAAAAGTCCCTAAGATTGGATGCTGACATAAGTTGAAGCTGTTGAAATCATTATAAAATCCCCGTGTAGA
>JAQZBV010000063.1 GCA_029237685.1 Cytophagaceae bacterium
GTAAGTATAAGGAGCAACTCCACCGGCAACAGCAGTGATGGAAGCAGTTCCGTCATTGTCTCCGTTACAGGTAACGTTATCCTGATCCGGTGTTGCTGTAATCGGAGCAGGTTCACTTATTGATAAACCTGCAAAATTACATACCGCAAAACCGGTTGTAATTTTGGTTTGCACACTGATAAAGAAACTAGGATCTGAAGGAAGATTAGTGAATGTATAAGTATCACCGGCTTGGGTAATGGATTGGAAGCTAATGGTGGAACCGGCAATGGTAAATGTATAAGGAGCTCCTCCTCCTGAGACAATTACACTCACACTACCTGTTGTAGCGCCGTTGCAGGTAGGAGGAGTAATGTCATAAATTACAGAAACCCCTGAAGAGGCGGGGAAACATTGTGCATTGGCATCTTGTCCTGAAAAAAGAACAACCACAGCCATTATGCCAAGCAATGCTTTTACTACACCGGTATAAACTTTTCCTATTCTATCATTCATTGCATAGGTGTTAATTCAATGATTTTCTGCAACACATGTTTCTCCGCATCCTGAACCATGATGGTGTAATTTCCAACTCCCAAGTTTTTAAGTTCAACCCTCTCACTTTTGTATACCTGTGAAGGACTAAAAGTACTGATCACTTGTATCGTGTAAGGCGCAGTTCCACCTGATACATTTAAGAACAAAACGCCATCATTGCTGCTGGCAGATTGAGGGTGCTCTATCTTGACATCAAGCATCAGTGGTTGCGTCGAAAGCTCTAATGGCTGATTTCCATTCCAGGAATGATGAGTAAAAGAACTTCCCAGGAAAAGGAATAAAAACAAAAGGGATACAAGTTTTTTCATAGTTGACAAAACACAACTTAAACGTCTTTTACGGCTAATATTCTGTATAGGTTGTTGTTTTCTGGTGTATTGTATAAGAAAAATTACATTTTTCGTACATAAAAAGATCTTTTGTGTGCTAAAACTAAGCATTTTAATGAAAAAATGACCAGGGATTATACAATATTTTACATTGACGTGCTATCCGTTGGGGAATTACAGTTTCACAATATCATTCTTTATTGTAGATTTGTTTATTCTAACTGTTCTAGAGTTTTAATCAAACAAAGCAAGAAATCTATTAATTATGGCATTTGACATTGAAATGATTAAGGCGGTGTACGAGCGTTTTCCTCAACGCGTGGAAGCTGCCCGTAAACTGGTTGGGCGTCCTTTGACACTTACTGAAAAGATTCTTTATTCTCACTTAACAGATGCTCTTCCTGGAAAAGCATTTGAAAGAGGTAAATCATATGTTGATTTTAACCCAGACAGGGTAGCGATGCAAGATGCAACGGCTCAGATGGCTTTGCTTCAATTCATGCAGGCCGGTCGTCCTAAAGTAGCTGTACCTTCTACTGTTCACTGTGATCACTTGATCACGGCTAAAGTTGGTGCAAAAAATGACTTAGCTGTTGCCAATACAGAATCTAAAGAAGTGTTTGACTTTTTATCTTCTGTTTCTAATAAATACGGTATAGGTTTCTGGAAGCCGGGTGCTGGTATCATTCACCAGGTAGTGCTTGAAAACTATGCCTTCCCGGGTGGTATGATGATCGGTACGGATTCTCATACGGTGAATGCAGGTGGTTTGGGTATGTTGGCAATTGGTGTTGGTGGAGCGGATGCTTGCGACGTAATGGCTGGTCTTCCTTGGGAATTGAAATTCCCTAAATTGATCGGTGTAAAGTTGACCGGTAAATTATCCGGTTGGACTGCCGCTAAAGACGTTATTTTGAAAGTGGCTGGTATCTTAACTGTAAAAGGTGGTACTGGTGCTGTAGTAGAATATTTCGGTGATGGAGCCATCTCTTTGTCTTGCACAGGCAAAGGAACAATCTGTAACATGGGCGCTGAAATCGGTGCCACAACATCTACTTTCGGTTACGATGAGTCCATGGAGCGTTACTTGCGTTCTTCTGGTCGTAACGATGTAGCTGATTTGGCAAACGGCGTCAAGCAGCATTTGACTGCGGATCCGGAAGTATATGCTAATCCTGAACAATATTTTGATCAAGTAATTGAAATCAATTTGTCTGAATTGGAACCACATGTAAATGGTCCATTTACTCCAGACTTGGCAACTCCTATTTCTAAATTGAAAGAAGAAGCGACTAAAAACGGCTGGCCTCTAAATATCGAATGGGGATTGATCGGTTCTTGTACCAACTCTTCTTACGAAGATTTGGCTCGTTCTTCTTCTATCGCTAAACAAGCCATAGACAAAGGTCTTTCAACTAAGGCAGAATTCGGTATCAATCCTGGTTCTGAACAAGTACGCTACACGGCAGAAAGAGACGGTTTACTTGGCATCTTCACAGATTTGAAAGCGACCATCTTTACCAATGCCTGCGGACCATGCATCGGGATGTGGGATCGTGTAGGTGCTGAGAAAGCGCAAAAAAATACCATCATCCACTCGTTCAACCGCAACTTCGCGAAACGTGCCGATGGTAACCCTAATACTTACGCATTCGTGGCTTCTCCGGAAATCGTAGCGGCGATGGCGATTGCAGGTAGCTTAGGTTTCAATCCTATGACGGATACTTTAACAAACAATAAAGGAGAACAAGTGAAATTGGACCCTCCGAAAGGCGATGAATTACCTGCTAAAGGATTTGCCGTAGAAGATGCAGGTTTCCAAGCTCCGGCAGCCGATGGCTCTGGTGTTACAGTAGCGGTATCTCCAACATCTGATCGCCTTCAATTACTTGATCCATTTACACCGTGGGAAGGTACTGATCTTACAGGCTTGAAATTGTTGATCAAAGCAAAAGGAAAATGTACAACAGATCATATTTCTATGGCTGGTCCTTGGTTGAAATACCGTGGCCACTTGGATAATATTTCTAATAACATGTTGATCGGTGCTGTGAACTTCTTTAATGAGAAAACAGACAGCGTAAAAAATCAATTGTCAGGTCAATATGCTCCGGTACCTGCTACTCAGCGTGCATACAAAGCCGCTAACATCGGTACAATCGTAGTAGGAGATGAAAACTATGGAGAAGGTTCTTCTCGTGAGCATGCAGCCATGGAGCCTCGTCACTTGGGGGTTCGTGCAGTATTGGTGAAATCATTCGCTCGTATTCACGAAACGAACTTGAAGAAACAGGGAATGCTTGGTTTAACGTTTGCCGATAAAGAAGACTACAATAAAATACAGGAAGACGATGTCATCGATATTCTTGGTTTGACTTCTTTTGCTCCTAACGTACCATTGACACTTCGTTTCACTCACAAAGACGGATCAGTAGATGAAATCAAAGCGAACCATACTTACAATGAACAACAAATCGAGTGGTTCAAAGCAGGTGGCGCGTTGAACATCATTCGTGCTAGTGTTAAAGCTTAAGGACAGAAAACTGAGAGCTGAAAACTGAAAACAGATAAATAAAAAAGAGTCCGCTAGTTAATAGCCGACTCTTTTTTTATTTACTATAATTTTTATTTCAGTTTTCAGTTTTCAGTTTTCAGTTTTCAGTTTTCAGTTTTCAGTTTTCTCTATCTGTTGTAAGTCATCTCCAAAATCTTGCCATACGCCTGCGCACTGAATGGTTTCTCCATATACCCAATCACATTTTCAAAATCAGCCGATTGTTTTTTATCGTCGGGATTCACTGAAGACGTATACATAATCACCTGTATTTTTTTGTTTAATCCTACTTCACGCATTTTTTGCAGGAATTCAAACCCATTCATTTTAGGCATATTGATATCCAGCAACAATACGTCCGGCAAGGGTTCTGATGCATCCAACATTTGTTTTAACTTATCTAAAGCTTCCATCGGTTTAGAAAAAGTAGTGACCTCGCAATCCTTGTCAAAGTTTGCCAAAAGCTTTTTTGTAACGAAGTTGATGGCTTCATCATCGTCTATTATAAATGCTTTTTTGACATGTTTCATAAGCTAAAAGTTAATAAATAATGAGTCGTTTTTTAAACAAGCATCTTTGTACGTTTTACCAGATAAGGAGTCAAAACCTGATCCACCGGTTGACGCACATCGCATTCAATCAAATCAATTTTATATTGCGCACATTTTTCGTAAATATTATACATCAGTTTTTTCATCTTCTCCTGATATTGCTGGCGAATTTGAACGGGATGTAATTTTACTTTTTCTTTTGTTTCAATGTCAATGAATTCATACGGCCTGTTTTCAAACGAAAAGTCAAATTCAGTGGATTGATCTATCGTATGAAAAACAAGCACCTCGTGTTTGTTGTGTTTTAGGTTCCGTAAAGCTAAAAAGACTTCTTCTATATTTTCTTGTTCCAACATGTCTGAAAAAACAATGACCATTGCTCGGCGTCCTACCTGGTCGGCAATCGTTTGTATCGCTTGACTGACCATGGTCCGATTATTCGCCACAGGAGGGTTCGCCACCGTTTTTTCAAGAATAGAGATCAATTGGTTAAGATGAGACCCCGTACTTTTAAGTGGACTTTGAAACTGAATTTGATCGGAGAATGTGGCAATACCAAAGGCATCCCGCTGTTTTTGAAACAATTGAAGCAGACAGGCTACTGCCAGGGCGCTAAATCTAATTTTTAGGTGAGTATCCTGCGGATAGTACATGGATCCTGATACATCCAATAAAACATAACAGCGCAGATTGGTTTCCTCCTCATAGCGCTTGGTGTATAATCGGTCCGTTTTGGCGAAGACCTTCCAATCGATATGTCGGGTGCTTTCTCCAGGGTTGTAAATGCGGTGTTCCGCAAATTCAACGGAGAAACCGTGAAAAGGAGATTGATGAAGGCCGGTTATAAACCCTTCCACCTGTTTACGGGCAAGTAAATCGAGGTGTTTGAATATCGAAATGTCTTCTAAGTTAATATTCATTACGTCAGGTTATAATAGGCTTTTAAGGGTATTAAGTAACTAAATTTCACTTATTTACACTCTCAAATTGTGCTATTCGAAGGGAATAGCTAATTTATTTGAAACTTAATTAAAAAAAATTACATTTACTTACATTTTATCACCTATAAAATTTTAGAGTACCGTGGAAGAGAACAAAGACAAGGAGCACGTTGAAATTTACTCTAAGCGAGTAAAGGCAGGGAAGCGCACTTATTTTTTCGACATTAAATCCACTCGTTCCAACGATTATTACTTGACGATTACCGAAAGTAAAAAGAGATTTAAGGACGATGGCTTTTTTTATGAGAAACATAAGATTTTTCTGTACAAAGAAGATTTTGGTAAGTTTCTAGAAGCGCTGCAACAAACCATTGATCATGTCAAGACGGAGCTGTTGCCCGATGTAGACTTTGAAAAATTTAATCAACCGGCGGAAGAAGAAGAAAATACCGCAAGCGGAGATACAGAATTGAAATGGGAATAACCCTGGGACTCTCTAATAAAAGAAGCTTTTTTTCATTTTTGTTACTTCAGAGCTCTTTTTAACAAAGAGTGTCCTATTTTTGTAAAAGACATAAAATTAGAATTAATGGGTTTGCAGTGTGGGATTGTAGGATTGCCTAATGTAGGTAAGTCAACCCTTTTTAATGCGCTATCAAATGCAAAAGCGGAAGCAGCTAACTATCCCTTTTGTACAATTGAACCAAATGTAGGAGTTGTTACAGTTCCTGACGAGCGTTTGGAGACTTTGGAGTCGTTAGTTCATCCGGAAAGGGTTTTGCCAGCAGTCATCGAGTTTGTTGATATTGCCGGTTTGGTAAAAGGGGCATCAAAGGGGGAAGGCTTGGGGAATAAATTCCTCGCCAACATCCGTGAAGTAGATGCTATCATTCACGTCGTGCGTTGTTTCGAAGATGACAATGTGGTACACGTGGCTGGTAAAGTAGACCCGATTGCTGACAAAGAAATTATAGATACAGAACTACAGTTGAAAGACTTAGATTCAGTAGAGAAGAAGATAGCAAAAGTGGAGAAAGCTGCCAAGGCTGGTGATGCGAAAGCGAAGAAGGAACTTGCTAATTTGATGCTTTTTAAAAATCATTTGTTAGAAGGTAAAAGTGCCAGAAGCCTTGATCTTGACGAGGAAGATAAAAAGGTAGTGGATGATATACACTTACTTACGATCAAAAAAGTAATCTATGTAGCCAACGTAGATGAGAAATCATTGCCTGATGGAAACATTTATGTAGAGCAACTGAAAGCTAATGTAGCAGCGGAAAACGCAGATGTAATCATCTTGTGTGCAGCCATTGAAGCGCAGATTGCAGAGCTGACGGATGCAGAAGAAAGGGCACTGTTTTTGCAAGAATACAAGTTGACTGATTCAGGATTGAACAAACTGATCAAGTCTTCTTTCGCATTGCTGAATTTGATCACTTACTTTACTGCGGGAGTTAAAGAAGTGAGAGCCTGGAC
Organism: Cytophagaceae bacterium; assembly: GCA_029237685.1. Taxonomy (GTDB): domain Bacteria; phylum Bacteroidota; class Bacteroidia; order Cytophagales; family Cytophagaceae; genus JACMQM01. The sequence continues at coordinate 6,389 of JAQZBV010000063.1, forward strand.
CATTAAAAAGGGATGGAAGGCTCCGCAGGCTGCAGGTGTTATCCATACTGATTTTGAAAAAGGGTTTATTAAAGCGGAAGTAATTAAATTGAAGGATTTTCAGCAGTTCAAAACAGAGGTTGCCTGTCGCGAGAATGGCAAAAGCTCTATTGAAGGCAAAGAATACCTGGTAGAAGATGGCGACATCATGCATTTTAGATTCAATGTTTAAACATTGAAACAAATTTTGTAGTTTTGTTGTTAGGGTAGGTCAGAAGTATATTTTAAATATTTTTTCTAAACAGATAAAAGTCGTGAGAGTAAGAATAATTTTTGGTTTAAAGAATAAAGGGGCTTACGTTCCTTTTCACCATCAGTATTTGATACACGAGTTTGTTCAGCCTTACATTGAGCGTTACGAGAGCGCGATTGGTAAGACGGCAGACAACTATAATTTCTCCGCGTTGAAAGGACAAACCAGAGTTGGAAAAGACGGATTGCATTTCTATTCCAGCAAAGTTACTTTGGTTTTTTCTTCCATTGACAAGGAGTTGATAGATTCAGTGATCAAAGGTATTTTCGCACAGGAAGAGGTGATGATCGGAAGATTAGAACTTAATCCTATGAATGTTGACATGGAGCAAGTACCGGTATTGACCAATGAAACAAAATTCATTTGTCTTTCACCGTTGTCCATTGTACATCCAAGTGACGGAGGTATTGATGCCAAAAGATTTGTTAGTCCTACCTTAGATGAGTTTTCAGATCATTTGTTTGAAAGCACCATGATGAGAATGGAAAAAGCGGGTTACACTCAAGATCAATTAGCTGCTTTCTTCAAATTTCAATTGGTACCGGATGCCGATTACCTTGGTAAAATTAAAAACGAAGAGAAGAAGTTCGCTCGTATTTTCCCGGTTTATTTCGAAGGAAACAAAGCGGAAGTAAGAGGCTATACTTTCCCATTCACGTTGTATGCTGATCCTGAAGTACAAAAATTTGTATTCAACGCGGGTATCGGGGTATTGACTGAAAGAGGCTTTGGTATGTTGGACATTGCCAATGCTGATCCTAATCAACGCGTAACGGCATACGATATTAAATAATCGTTACTATCGGTTGAAGTTTGTATTGCCTACCGAACGCATCGTTTGGTAGCCTATGATGCGATCATAAAATTCTCCTGGAATACGGTAATAGACAATTACATCGTAAACATTTTCTGTTGCGCTGTAATTGCCTTCGTAATAGTTTTCATCCATTCCTTTTCCGGTCACGAAATAGCGGTAGTTGTAAATCCCTTGCTTTAATAGCATTTGGACTTCGTACGCTTCGTGTTCGCTGTTGTATTTCATGCGGTTTTCAGGTGCCAGCTCCCAATTACTGAGCGCTCCGTAGACGTATACATTAGCACCGGGCATTTCTTTGGTTTCGAGCGAGAAGGTTACATTGCCATAATCGGGTTCCAACCTTGAACCTCCGGTCTCGTAATTTTGAATGAAATAACGTCCGTTTAAATCGTTCCATAGAATATACATTTTGGAGTTTCTGGTTTGATCCAGTGCAAGGATCACTTTCGTAGTGCTGTCTTTCGCTTTGATGAGTCGCCCTACATTAAATCCTCCAAAATAAAAACTGCGCATGTCAAAGTAGCGGTATTCATTACCTCCAGGAAAGGTCGTGGCATCATTGTAGAAAGTATATTCCAATTGCCTTAAATCTTCTCTGATGTACAAAGGAGCCAAAGGCGCGGTCGCTGTTCTCCAATCGTAATTTTGCCGAACAATCACTTTCATTTGTACCGAAGGGTTCACTACGTTATAGCCCGGATAAAAAATATTAAAGTTCACCATCTGGTGTGTTCTCACTTTGGCGGTATTGTTAGGGAAACCTGCTTGTCCCTGAATGGTGATTCTGTTTTCAACGATCATAAACCGACGCGTCAGCAAGACGTTGTTTTCATTTCCTTCTTCAAACACTTTGACTAAAAAGTTTCCACTTACCATCATGGACGGAATAATGGCCGTGTAATGTGTAAAGGGCACAAGTGTACCAATAGAGAATTGACGGCTTTGTATGAATATTTCATTGAAGTCTTTCATGTATTGAATACTTTTCAAATTGGAAGGAAGCCAATCTGCGTTGCAATGAATGATCTTGAAATAATAAGAATTGGCTTCTTCTCCAATTTCATCAAACTCCAAAGACAAGTCTTGAGTGCTGATGTAGGTAATCGGCATGATGGCCGTATCTGCTGTGCGGGAATAGAATTGTACGGTTTTGATCGTTGATTTGAATACCGCGTCTACTAACGGAACGTCTGCTTTAGCATCGTGCAGAGATAAGCTGATCAGGCAAAGAAGAAAGACGGTCAATGATTTATTCATAGGCACAAGGTATATTTCCTTAACGACAGGACAAGGCTTAAATTATAAAATAAGGCGGAGGTTTTGATTGGGTGTCAGGTCTTTCGACCTGACACTGATGGAATGAAAATAAACCGATTGCTCAATTAATGGCCATGTTAGGTCGAAAGACCTGACACCCACACAAAGCGGAGTTTTTTTTCTCCGCTTATCTTAGATTAAAATTTTTCAAGTTCCATCATTTTATTCTCCCATTCGTTTTGCTTTTTAATCAATACGGGACTAAGCGCGGCATGTTTTTCACTGTAAAATCTCAACTCCGCTTCCTGCTTGTAGATCTCGTCAGAAGCCAGTTTCTCTTCTACCAATTTGATCTCTTTTTCCAGCTCTTCTATTTCCTGTTCAATCGCTGTGATTTCTTTTTTAATTTTCTTGATGAGTTTATCATCGGCAGGATTCGTTGTTCGTGGCGCTTCCTGTTTTACAGTTACGGTTTTGACAGGTTTAGGCGCACTCTGTTTTTTTGTATTGCCATCACGTTCCGCACTCCATTTGACGAATTCGTCGTATGTACCAGGGTATTCTTTGATTTGCTGATCTTCGATCCACCAAATTTTATTAGCAGTTTCCCGCACAAAATGCCTGTCGTGTGAAACGATAACGATCGTGCCTTCATACTGTGTCAAGGCTTGTATCAAACGATTCACCGAAGACATGTCCAAATGGTTGGTCGGTTCATCGAGCAAAAGAAAGTTGGATTGTGAGACCAATGTTTTGGCTAAAGCCACACGCGCTCGTTCTCCTCCCGACAGTACTTTTATTTTTTTGAATACATCGTCACTGGAGAATAGAAAACAACCAAGAATACTGCGCAGTTCTGTTTCTGTTTTCGCACTGCCCATGGTTTTCAATTCATCCAATACAGTATTCTCAACCGTTAAAGATTCCAATTGATGTTGAGCATAAGAATAACTTTCGACCTGATGACCAAAAGCATGTTCACCTTCAAATGACTCTTCACCGGAGATGATGCGGAGCAGGGTAGACTTGCCTTTTCCGTTGGCACCGATCAATGCGATCTTATCGCCTCGTTCAATGCGGGCTGTAGCGTTTTTTAAAATGTGCAGGTCGCCGTAGCTCTTGGCGATTTTATCTAAGCTTACGATACTTCTTCCCGGTTGCACACGCATGTTAAAACGGAATAAGACTTTCGCTTCTTCATCCGGAATTTCTTCGATGACATCCATACGCTCCAGTGATTTTACACGCGATTGTACTTGTCTCGCTTTACTCGCTTTGGCCTTGAAGCGCTCAATGAATTGTTCCGTTTGTTTTATTTTAGCTTGTTGATTGGCGTAAGTGCTTTTTAGAATTTCAGAACGCAACTCTTTTTCTTCCAGATAGAAAGTATAGTTCCCTTGATAAATTTCAAGATCCTGGTATTTCACTTCTACAATCATGTTGCAAGTATGGTCCAGAAATTCCCTGTCGTGGGATACTACAATGGTAGCGCCTTCATAGTCCGTCAAGTATTCTTCGATCCACTGAATAGAAGGCAAGTCCAAGTGATTGGTCGGTTCATCAAGCATGAGAAGCGAAGGCTTTTGCAACAGTAGTTTCGCCAGCATCACACGCATTCTCCATCCTCCTGAAAAATTCTTCAAAGGTTTAGTTAAGTCTTCGGTACGAAAACCAAGGCCTTCTAATATTTTTTCTGTTTGCGATTGTATCGAATAGCCATCCAGACTTTCAAAGCGTTCCTGAAGTGCACTCAATTTGTACACCAGGTCTTCCTGGTAATCCGTTTCCATTTGCTGGATGATTTTATCCATTTGCGCTTGCACTTGATTGGCTTCGGCAAAGGCTTCCATCGCTACGGCTAAAATGCTGTCTTCACTTTGGTAGGACAATAAATCCTGGTTCAAATACCCGATCGTGCAATCATTGCTTTTAGAAATGGATCCTGCGTCTGGTGTCATGTCTCCATTGATCAATTTCAATAGGGTAGATTTGCCGGTTCCGTTGGCGCCGATCAGTCCGATTTTATCTTTTGGCTTAATTTGTAAGGAGATGTCTTCGTAAATAGGGCGGGCGCCGATGAAGTAGGATAAATTGTGAATAGTAAGCATAGCACAAAGGTAATATATCCATTCCTTCTTTTTAAATTTGTAGCCCAAATTAACCCCGATTCCCCAATTAGGACAAAGTGTTTTTATTTAAAGCGCTCTGGTTCTAAAAAAAGAATGATTTCATGAGTTGCATGATACATATGGTCTAAAGCTTAGTTTGGAATGAAGAATTATGAGGAAACCCGAGTTTGATGATATTTTCATGCAATTGGCCGAAAACCTTGCTTTGAGGTCTCATTGCATCAAAAGACAGGTAGGGGCGGTATTGACAAAAGATACCCGGATCATATCCATCGGCTACAATGGACCTCCCGCAGGCACGCATAACTGCGATTTAGAATGGCCGGAAGTGGGTTGTCCAAAGGATTCTAAGGGAAGTTGCTCTTTGGCCCTGCATGCCGAACAAAATGCCATCATCTTTGCTTCTAATAACGGATCGCAATTGAAAGGATCAACCCTTTACGTGACTTTGTCTCCCTGTTTGTCTTGTGCCCGCCATATTTTCTCTGTTGGGATTGAAAAAGTCATTTACCTCAACTCTTATGCAGAATACAAAGGCTTGAAAGAAGATGAGGGAGTAGCCTTTCTAAGGAAGTTTGGAGTAACGGTAGAGCGGTATAAAAATAGTGATCAGTTGTCGGTGGTCAGTGGTCAGTAGTTTGCGCGTTGTTGGCGTCTCGCCAACAACTGGATTTTAGTAACACGTTTCTATCCTAACACTTGTTGGCGGGACGCCAACAAGGAGTGAATAGTGATCAGTAGTGCAGTTGTTATTGTTGGCTTCTAGCCACAACAGCGAATAATTTTTTAACTAACAACTAACAACTAACAACTAACAACTAACAACTAACAACTAACAACTAACAACTATATAATATTCACTTCAGTCTCTAACTGAATTCCGAATGTTTCCCAGATAGAATGTTTGATCGATTCGGATAATTTTTTGATGTCGTTGCCATCCGCATGGCCGTAATTGACGAGCACTAGCGCCTGATCTTTATGCACTCCGTAGGTACCGAAGTTTTTGCCTTTCCATCCCGCTGTTTCGATCAACCATCCGGCAGGAACTTTTACTTTGGTAGCGTCAATCGGATAACTCACGATGTTGGGATAGGTTTCTTTCAGTGAGGCGAATTGATTCACACTGATCTCCGGATTTTTGAAAAAACTTCCGGCATTCCCGATTTGCGCGGGGTCCGGTAGTTTAGATTGTCTGATCGCTATGACCGCTTGGCTCACATCTTGGATGGATGGAGCTGTAATTTTCATGCGATCTAACGTATCTTTAATCGCTCCATAAGTCGTATTCAATGTCGCATTTTTTCTCAAGGCAAAGCGAACTTTTGTAATGACCCATTTCCCTTTTTCTTCCCGTTTAAAAATGCTGTCCCGGTAACCGAACTGGCATTCCGCATTGCTGAATTGACGGGATTCTTTGGTCTGGATATTGACTCCCTCAACGGATACGATCACATCTTTAACTTCCACTCCATAGGCACCTATGTTTTGAATAGGAGAGGCGCCTACTGAACCAGGGATCAAGGAAAGATTTTCAACACCTGCCCATCCATTGTCCACGGCTTGCAACACAAATTGGTGCCAATTTTCCCCTGCACCTACATCTACTAATATGGAATCATCGGTCTCTTCGTGTATGTGTAGTCCCTTGATGTTATTTTTTAAAACAATGCCTTCAAAATCTTCCGTAAATAGAATATTGCTGCCTCCTCCCAAAATCAATAAAGGTTCTTCTGAAATCCGCCTGTCATCAAGTAAGAAGAAACGAGCATTGGCAAGGTGTTTGTATTAGTTTCGGTGAGACAAATCTATCACTCTATGGCCAAAATTGAGCGAAAGCTTTGTTAAAAAAGAAAAAAACGCATTTTTATTTATACTGATTCTAAATTACTCATGTGAGTAAATCGTTCCCATTTATAATGAGTAGACAGTCAGTTCATTATACGGAATCTTCATTTTTACGCTGTATAAAGGCTTTTCCGCATGTCAAAACAAGTTTGATTAATTCGATTTGAGTAATAGATTTGTGAGTCTATTCAAGAAATGGCCATAGAAAGGGATAAAAATATTGTCTAACATGTCCAAAACATCGATTTCGAACCTTGCATCAAGGTTATCTTTACTGATAATTCTATCATTTTTCTTCACAACCGTCCGTGCAGCAAACGCTCCGGACCCTGCATTAGTTTCCCAGGGTGAAGTTTTGTTCAAAGAAAACTGTAAATCCTGCCACGCAGTACACACCCAAGAGGTGGGACCTGCGTTGAAAGACGTTACCAAACGCAGAGATGTGAAATGGTTGTCTGCCTGGATCAGGAACTCTACAGCGGTAATCGCCAGCGGCGATAAATACGCCAACGACATTTACAACAAGTTCGGTAAGTCTCCGATGACTTCGTTCCCTTCGTTTAAAGACGAGGAGATCAAAGCGGTGTTGGCTTATATCGATGCGGAAGGTGAAAAAGGTCCTGAAAAAGTTATAGTGGATGGCCCTCCTGGTGGACCATCATCTCCTGAACCTCCAAAAGAAGATCCTACATCAACAATCATCCTGATTCTAGTAGTAGTCGTTCTGATTTTAGTCTTGACGACATTGATTGTCTTCTTATCCGTGATCAAACGATTCCTGAAAGACAAAGAAGCTACTTTAACAGAAGCCGATAAAGAATTGGTGAATCAGAAGTTTGATCTGGTAGTGGTAGTGAAGAGCAAAATGTTCATCACCATTGTTTCTCTCTTATTCGTTACGATCGCTGTTCGTGCCTGCTGGTTAGGTGCTCTGTCTATCGGAGTAGAACAAAACTACGAGCCGGTTCAGCCGATTCCATTCTCCCATAAGCAACATGCGGGTGATATGAAAATCAACTGTAACTATTGCCACACCGGTGCTTACAAATCCAAACAAGCGAACATTCCTTCCGTGAACATTTGTATGAACTGTCATACACACGTAACAGAAGGTTCTCGTTTCGGTAAAGAGGCCATCGCTAAAGTGGTGAAAGCATACAACGACGGTGCTCCAATCAAATGGATCAGAGTTCATAACCTGCCTGATTTGGCTTACTTCAACCACTCTCAGCATACGACAGTAGCTGGTATCGAATGTCAGAAATGTCACGGTCCGATTGAAGAAATGGAGATCGTAAGACAACATTCTCCATTGACCATGGGATGGTGTATCAACTGTCACAGAGAGACAGCTGTAAATTCTAAAGACAACGCTTACTACGACAGGTTGTTGAAAGTACACGCTGACTCTAAGAAGAAAGGCGAAATGAAAGCCGAAGACATCGGAGCGATCGATTGTTCTAAATGTCACTATTAATACTAAGCATAGCCTAATACACAATAGTTCATACTTAATATGAAAGAAAAAAATAAAGTATTCTGGAAGGGCGTAGAGGAACTTCACAACGAACCTGAATTCATTAAAAATAACTTGAATGAATTCCCTGCGTCAGTATTGGCAAAGGATGAGGCATCTGATGAAAGTGCTCCTGATAGAAGAGACTTTTTGAAATTGGTGGGTTTCAGTGTTGCAGCAGCTACGTTAGCGGCTTGCGAAGCTCCTGTAAAAAAAGCTATCCCATATTTAAATAAACCGGAAGAAATCGAACCGGGTATTGCCAACTGGTATGCTACTACTTTCGCTGAAGGTGGTGACTATGCCAGCATCTTGGTAAAGACTCGTGAAGGTCGTCCGATCAAAATAGAAGGCAATAAATTATCCAGCGTTACCGGAGGTGCTACTTCTGCCAGAGTACAGGCTTCAGTATTGAGTCTTTACGATACAGAACGTTTGAAAGGCGTACAGTCTGCAGGCAAAGCATCTTCTTGGGAAGTTGCCGATGCAGCGATTGTAGATAGATTGTCTAAAATATCTCAAGAAGGTGGAGCGATCAGAATCGTTTCTTCTACTATTCTTAGTCCTACAACATTAAAAGCAATCGCTGAATTTAAAGCAAAATATCCAACTACAGAACATGTAGTGTATGATGCGATTTCTTCCAGCGCTATTTCTAAAGCGAATGCCGCTTCATTTGGCAAAGCTGTGATTCCTTCTTATAGATTTGATAAAGCAGATACGATTGTCAGCTTCGGTGCAGATTTCCTTTGTACTTGGGGTGCCGGTGATTACTCTGCTGATTTTGCAAAAACTAGAAAGCTAAGCAAAAACAAAAAGACGATGAGTCGTCTTTACGCTTTTGAAAGCAATCTTTCTTTGACAGGTAGTAACGCGGATTTCCGTGCTCCGATCAAATTGTCTCAGGAAGGTTTGTTCGTAGCAGAACTATACAATCGTTTAACATCTGCTCGTATCAATACGGAAGCTGTTAAAAATGACATTTTAGATAAGGCAGTGATTGATCTTTTGGCAAGCAAAGGCAAGTCAATTGTTGTGTCTGGTTCTAACGATGTCAATGTTCAGATCCTGATCAACGAGATCAACCTGGCACTGGGTAATTATGGTACGACCATCAACCTTAACAGTCCGGTTAATTATCGTTTGGGTGACGATGAAAAAATGAATCAGTTTGTAGATGATTTAAAAGGTGGTAAAGTAGCAGCAGTTATTTTCTACGCTGCTAACCCAGCTTACGATCATCCAAAAGCAGAAGATATAAAAGCAGGTTTGAAACAAACCAAACTTTCCATCTCTTTTGCAGACAGAGCAGATGAAACAGCTTCTTTGGTGGAATACATCACACCAGACCACCATTACCTGGAGTCTTGGAACGATGCGGAACCTAAAGCAGGTTTCTATAGTTTGGCTCAGCCTACTATTTCTCCATTGTTTAAAACAAGACAAGCGCAAGAAAGCTTGTTGAAATGGTCCGGTAACAATACTGACTATTACACTTACCTGAAAAACAACTGGGGATCTTCGATCCTGAATGGTGGTTCATGGGATAAAGCATTGCATGATGGGGTATACGAATCAGGTGTAGCTTCTGTAGAATCCGCTGTAAGTTCTACCTTCAATACCTCTGCTGTAGCGGAAAACATTTCTAAAGTTTATACTTCTGCAAGCAAAGGTATCGACTTGAAATTGTACGAGAAAGTAGGTATCGGTTCTGGTGTACAAGCCAACAACCCATGGTTGCAAGAACTTCCAGATCCAATCTCTAAAGCAACTTGGGATAACTACTTAGCCGTATCTAAGAAATACGCTGACGATAACAAGTTGAAAGAAGGAGATCTGGTAGAGATCAAAGTTGGTAATAAAAAATTAGCGAAAGCTGTTCCTGTGTTAATTCAACCGGGTCAGGCTCCAGGTACTGCTTCTCTAGCACTTGGTTACGGTAGAGAGAAAGCAGGTAAAGTAGGTACAGGAGTAGGAGCGAATGCTTTTGCTTTAGCTACGATACAGGATGGATTGGTGCAGTACAGCGCATTCAATGTAACGATCACACCAACCGGAGGATTTTCTCAAATCGCTCAAACGCAAACTCACCATACCATCATGAACCGTCCGATCATTCAGGATGCGACATTGAAGGAATACAAAGCTAATCCTGCTGCAGGACGTTTCTTCCCAACGGTAACCACACCGGATGGAAAAGTTGCTCCTGCAAAAGTAGATATCTGGAAAGATCAACACGTTCAGCCTAACCACAAGTGGGGGATGAGCATCGACTTGAACACATGTTTGGGTTGCGGTGCTTGTGTGATTGCTTGTCAAGCTGAAAATAACGTACCAGTAGTCGGTAAGAAAGAAGTCATCAACCGTCGTGAAATGCACTGGATCCGTATCGATAGATACTACAGTTCTGCTGCAGAACCGAAAGAAACGGGTGTTTACTTTAAAGGTGAAGGTGACTTAGAATTGCCTGATCAAACTGAAAATCTGGAAGTGACTTTCCAACCGATGATGTGTCAGCACTGTAACCATGCTCCTTGTGAGTCTGTTTGTCCGGTAGCTGCAACCACACACAGTACAGAAGGTTTGAACCAAATGACATACAACCGTTGTGTAGGTACTAGATACTGTGCCAACAACTGTCCGTATAAAGTACGTCGTTTCAACTGGTTCAAGTATTTCGATAACGGAGAAGTATTTGATAAAAACACTTCAATGAACACAGCTCTTGGCCGCATGGTGTTGAACCCGGATGTTACGGTTCGTTCACGTGGGGTAATGGAAAAATGTTCTATGTGCGTGCAACGCATTCAAGAAGGTAAATTGACTGCTAAGAAAGAGAAGAGAAAAGTAAAAGACGGAGAAATCAACGTTGCTTGTGCAGCGGCTTGTGCTACCGGAGCAATTACTTTCGGCGATCAGAACGATCCGGAAAGTCAAGTATCGTTGGAAAACGACGACTTGAACAAGGAACGTGCTTACGCAGTATTGGAAGAGTTGAACGTTCAGCCAAACATCTTCTACTTAACAAAAATCAGAAACACTCAAGCTTAATTATAACTTAATATGCACGTTACTTCATCGGTAAGACCCCCTCTGGTAACAGGAGGCAAAAAATACGAGGATGTCACCCAGGATATTTGTAAGCAGGTAGAAGGCGCTCCTTCCACGGCTTGGAAAATCGCATTTACCTTTTCGTTGGTCATCTTATTCTACGGCGGATACTGCTTGTGGACGACTTGGTACGAAGGTATCGGTATGTGGGGATTGAATAAAACCATCGGATGGTCTTGGGATATCACCAACTTCGTATGGTGGGTAGGTATCGGTCACGCCGGTACATTGATCTCTGCGATTCTTTTGTTGTTCCGTCAAAAATGGAGAACCTCTATTAACCGTGCGGCAGAAGCGATGACCATCTTCGCCGTATTGTGTGCTGCAACTTTCATCATTGCCCACATGGGACGTCCTTGGTTAGGTTATTGGGTACTTCCATTGCCTAACGCATTCGGATCACTTTGGGTAAACTTTAACTCCGCTTTGATGTGGGACGTGTTTGCGATCTCTACATACTTTACGGTTTCATTAGTATTCTGGTACGTAGGTTTGATTCCAGATTTTGCTACCATTCGCGAAAGAGCAACAGGCATCCGTCGCAAGATCTACGGAGCATTGAGCTTCAACTGGGATGGTTCTGCTAAAACTTGGTCAAGATACGAAGCGGTTTCTCTAGTATTGGCCGGTGTTTCTACTCCTCTTGTACTTTCTGTACACACGATTGTATCCATGGACTTTGCCACTTCTATCATTCCGGGATGGCACACTACGATCTTCCCTCCATACTTCGTAGCCGGTGCGATTTTCTCTGGATTTGCGATGGTATTGACCTTGATGTTAGTAACCAGAGTATTGTATAACCTGGAAGATTATATCACAATAGAGCACATCGAATCGATGAACAAAGTAATTTTGACTACTGGTTCTATCGTTGGGGTAGCTTACTTGACAGAGTTCTTCATCGCTTGGTATTCCGGTGTATACTACGAAGCCTTCGCATTCCAAAACAGAGCATTCGGACCTTACTGGTGGGCCTATGCCAGTATGATGACGTGTAACGTAATCACTCCTCAGTTGTTCTGGTTCAGAAAAGTGAGAAGAAGTTTAATGTGGACATTCATCTTGTCTATCATTGTAAACATCGGTATGTGGTTTGAGCGTTTTGTAATCATTTGTACTTCCTTGCACAGAGATTTCTTACCATCAAGCTGGGCCATGTTCTCTCCAACGATGTATGATGTGGGAGATTACCTGTTCACGTTTGGATTCTTCTTTACTTGTTTCTTGTTGTTCGCTAAATATTTCCCGGTGATCAACATGGCTGAAGTAAAAGCAATTATTAAATCGTCTTCTGAGCATAAAAAATAATATAGTATCTACTGATACATAGTAATATGGAAAAAGGAAATAACTTTTTAGTAGGAATTTACGACGACGAAGATGTCCTGTTGGAAGCAGTAGGAAAAGTAAAGAAGTCGGGTGTTAAAATTCATGAGTGTTACACGCCATTCCCAGTACACGGGTTGGATGACGCTATGGGTTATCATTATTCTAACTTACCAATCGCCGGTTTTCTATTTGGTATGACTGGTACCATCTGCGCCTTGACCATGATGATTGGTATGATGGGCTTTGACTGGCCTATGGACATAGGAGGTAGACCTTATATCCCTCTTCCTGATTTTATTCCGATTACGTTTGAGTTGACTGTGCTTTTGTGTGCATTGGGAATGACAGGTACTTTCTTTGTAGTAAGCGATTTGAAGCCTTGGGGAACACCACGCATGTTCGATCCAAGAAGCGTTGACCATAAATTTGTTATGGCCATCGATTTGGCAGCCAACAAACAAGATGCAGCTTCTATCACCAGCATTCTTAAAAATTCTGGTGCAACTGAAGTAAATAAAAAATCATTTGAATAGTTGAAGGAATCATAAAGACTATGAATTTTACATACATCAAATTAGCGCTCATCGTTTCTGCAGTAGGTTTCTTGGCCTCTTGCAACCATAACTTTGACCGTATTCCGGTGCATCAGCAACCTCGGGTAGAATTTGCACCCAATATGTACCATGCGGAATCTTATGAGCCGGTATCTGTTATAGACGACTCTGTTAATTTCCCTGAGGGATACAATCAGATGCCTGGTAACGAAGGATTCGGTAACCTGAAACTTCCTGTAGCCAATACCATCAAGAGAGGTTCTACTCCATACCATATCAGCAAAGACAGTTTGGAATTTGCTGCCAGAACACTTCAAAATCCATTGGTTCTAAACGATCAGGTATTAGCTGAAGGAGAAGTATTGTATACTCGTTTCTGCGCGCATTGCCATGGTGAAACAGGCGGTGGTGACGGTCCTGTAAGTGAAAAATTGAAAGGGGTAGCAAATTTGTCAGGAGGACAGTTGGCAACAGTTTCTGAAGGACATATTTTCCACGTCATCACGCGCGGTAAAGGAAGAATGCTTCAGCACGCTTCTCAAATTGATGCAAACGACAGATGGAAGATTGCTCACTTTGTGAAAGAAAAAATTCAGAAAAAACAATAGCTTACTCTACTATATAATTGAATTCATAGATCATGAATCGAGACGAAAAATTCATATTTACTTCAGGTGCCAAGAAAAAGCTTTTCATTACTCTTGGTATTGGCGTATTGCTTTTGGCAATTGGTATTTTCATGTTGGCTAATCAATCTGCTCATCACGGAGAAGGCCATAGCCACGGATCTAAGGAAACAGCGCATGCTGTAACGGCAGATTCTTCTTCAGAAGAAAATGCACAGACTGGACATGAGCAAGGTGCACATGCCAATACTATTCAAGAAGAAGGTCACGCTGATTCTGCAGTTAGCCATTCTTCAAACGATACCGCAGGTCTTCATGCTACAGGTGAACAGGCAAGTATGAACTCTGATTCAGATACTGCTGTCAGCCACATGACGGCACACGAAGAGGTATCAGCATCAAAAGAGGCGACTGTTAATTCATCTGAAACACATCACACTGAACATGCCGGTCCTGCTCAGGGTCCTGCTGAACAGGAAGTGACAGGCCATGAAAAAGCAGAACATGCTGGTGGTGGTCATCACGAAGTACATTGGACAACCCGTTTGATCAAAGATTTATGGTTGAATAACGTTTTCTTCGCAGGTATAGCGTTGATCGGTGTATTCTTTATCGCTTTCAACTATGTGGCCTGGGCCGGATGGTCTGCGGGTATCAAACGTATTCCGGAAGCTTTCGGTGCTTACCTTCCTATCGCAGCGGTATTGACTATTGGTTTGTTATTATTATTCAACCATGATTTGTTTCACTGGACACATCATCATCTGTATGAAGAATTCTTAGCAGATGGTAAAACAAAGAACCCAGAGTATGATACTTTATTGGTAGGTAAGCATGCTTATTTGAACTTCCCTTTCTTTATCATCCGCACGATCGTATACTTTGCCATCTGGATTTCTCTATGGTTGACTTTACGTAAATTCTCTAAACAAGAAGATATTACAGGTGATGAGAAATTCCACCATAAGAGTGTGGTTTGGTCTGCTGTGTTCTTGGTAACATTTGGTGTGACTGAATCGATGGCTGCTTGGGACTGGTTGATGTCTACTGATCCTCACTTCTTCAGCACAATGTACGGTTGGTATGTATTCGCTAGCTGGTTTGTATCTGGTTTAGCTTTGATTACTTTATTTGTTGTGATCCTGAAAGAAAACGGTTACTTGTCGTTCATCAACGAAAACCACTTGCACGATCTGGGTAAATTCAACTTTGCCTTCAGTGTATTCTGGACGTACGTATGGTTTGAACAATTCTTGTTGATCTACTATGCAAACATTCCTGAAGAAGTAGGGTACTTTGTACAACGTCTGAAAACAGATGCCTATACACCGATCTTCTTCCTGGTGTTGATTGTGAACTTCTTCTTCCCTTTCCTTGCTTTGATGACAAGAAACGCGAAGAGACAAGGGGTAATACTGAAAGTAGTTTGTACCGGTATTATTCTTGGTCACTGGATGGATTTCTACATGATGATCACACCTCCAATCTTGGGTCAGGCAGGTGGATTGGATTTAACCTTCTTGTTTGTAGAAGTAGGAATGACTATGATCTTCGCTAGTATATTCTTATTCACTATTCTTACTGCTTTATCAAAAGTTGGTTTGGTAGCGAAGAATCACCCGATGTTGGGCGAGAGCGAGCATCACAGCGTATTTTAGTCTTAGATTGAGCTTATAATAAAACGATTTAAATAATAGATATGACAACCATTTATATCCTAGCGGCAATAGTATTAATCATAGCTATCCTTGTAGTGATTTTCAGACTACAGGTACTATCTGCTGTCCTAAAAGGCAGGTATGAAAAGCGTGTAGGTATTGGTAACGACATCAACGCTTTGCTTTTCGTCATTGTATTTGTAGTAGGAGTTGGTGCTTTCTGGTATTCGTACCAACAAGCATCTGAGTTTTTCTTACCGGCTCCATCTTCTGAGCATGGCGTTAAAACAGATCAATTGTTCTGGGTTACCATGGCGATACTTGTAGCCGCATTCCTTGTTACAAACGCATTGCTTTACGTTTTCCCTTATATCTACAAATACAAAGAAGATAGAAAAGCATACTTCTATCCTGATAACCATAAATTGGAAATGATCTGGACCATCATCCCAGCGTTAGTTATGGCTGGCTTGGTTGTATTCGGTTACAAAGAATGGACTGCTATTACTTCTCCAGCTCCTAAAGGTGCTGAAGTGATTGAGATCATGGGTAAGCAATTTGCATGGCAAGTAAGATACCCTGGTAAAGACGGAGTATTGGGTAACTACAATTACCGCAACATTGATGCGGTCAATGAATTCGGTATGGACATGAATGATTCTGCCTCTTACGATGATTTCATTCCAAGAGAAATGCACTTCCCGGTGGGTAAACCTGTATTATTGAACATCCGTGCGCGTGATGTAATCCATAGTGTATTCTTGCCTCACTTCCGTGTAAAGATGGATGCGGTTCCTGGCATGCCTACGCACTTCTGGTTTGTGCCCACCAAAACGACTTCTCAAATGAGAGAGGAAACAGGCAATGCCAAGTTCAACTATGAATTGGCTTGTACCGAAGTCTGTGGTCGTGGTCACTATGCGATGCGTTTTGTAGTAGTAGTGGATGAGCCTGCTGAATATGAGAAATGGAAAGCATCTCAAGATACATTTGCTTCTTTGAATAGAGATTACGCAGCGGAAAAAGCACCTAAGTTAGTAAGTCTTTTACCGGCTAAGAAAGTAGAAGCTACGGAAGTTTCGGCTCCGTCTGATTCTACGGCAGTACCGGCTGATACTACAGCTACCAAATAATTTATAGTAGATTTGAATTAATTGATTATCACTTATATAAATACATATGTCAGCTTCTGATATCCATATCCAAGATCACCATGCTCACTCTCATGACCATGATCACGAGCATGAGCACCATGAATTACCATGGATTAGACAGTATATCTTCAGTGAAGATCACAAGATCATTGCTAAGCAATACTTAATCTCTGGTATCCTTTGGGCTATCATGGGTGGTTTGTTCTCTTTGATTTTCCGTATCCAATTAGGATTCCCTAATGCAGATTTGTCTTGGATGAAACCTGTGCTAGGAGAGTGGATTCAGAATGGAAAATTAGATCCGGAATTTTATTTGGCTATGGTAACCATGCACGGTACCATCATGGTATTCTTTGTATTGACAGCCGGCTTGAGTGGTACATTCAGTAACTTCCTTATTCCTTTGCAGATTGGAGCAAGAGACATGGCTTCAGGATTCCTGAACATGTTATCTTTCTGGTTCTTCTTCCTTTCTAGTGTTGTGATGTTCACGTCTATCTTTATCTCTACTGGTCCTGCTTCAGGTGGTTGGGTGATCTATCCTCCATTGAGCGCTTTACCTCAAGCGATGAGTGGATCTGGATTAGGTATGACCTTATGGTTGACATCGATGGCTTTATTCATCGTTTCTTCGCTCTTAGGAAGTTTGAACTACATCACAACGATCATTAACCTGAGAACGAAAGGAATGACATTTGACCGTCTTCCATTGACTATCTGGGCCTTCTTTATCACAGCGATCATCGGTGTACTCTCTTTCCCTGTATTGTTCTCTGCCGCCTTGCTGTTGGTTTTCGACAGAAGTTTCGGAACAAGTTTCTTCTTATCTGAGATTTATATCGGTGGTGAAGCACTTTCTAACCAAGGTGGATCAGCGATTTTGTTCCAGCATTTATTCTGGTTCTTAGGTCACCCTGAAGTATACATCGTATTGTTGCCTGCACTGGGTATTACCTCTGAGATCGTAGCTACAAACTCTCGTAAGCCAATCTTTGGTTACAAAGCGATGATCGGTTCTATCTTAGCTATTGCCTTCTTATCGTTCATTGTATGGGCTCACCATATGTTCATCACAGGTATGAATCCTTTCTTAGGATCGATCTTCATGTTCCTGACGTTGATCATTGCGGTGCCTTCTGCGGTGAAAGCGTTCAACTACATTGCTACTCTTTGGAAAGGTAATATCATCTTCACTCCGGCGATGTTATTCTCTATCGGTCTGGTATCTTTCTTCATCTCTGGTGGTTTGACCGGTATCATTTTAGGTAACTCTGCGATCGATATTCAATTGCATGATACATATTTCGTAGTGGCCCACTTTCACATTGTAATGGGTTCTGCATCGTTCTTCGGTATGTTGGCTGGTGTGTACCACTGGTTTCCTAAAATGTTCGGCCGTATGATGGACGAAAGATTGGGTTACATTCACTTCTGGTTGACATTCATTGGAGTTTACATCGTGTTCTTCCCAATGCACTATATCGGTATCGCCGGTTTCCCACGTCGTTACTACAGCTGGACAGGTTTTGATGCCTTCAATACTTTTGCTGATTTGAATCAATTGATCTCAATTGCGGCGATTCTTGTATTCTTCGCACAGTTTATTTTCATCTTCAACTTCTTCTATAGTATATTCAAAGGAAGAGTATCTTCTCTTAACCCTTGGAGATCTAATACATTGGAATGGACAACTCCTATCAATCCAGGTCACGGTAACTGGCCAGGTGATATTCCTCACGTATACAGATGGCCATACGATTACAGTAAGAAGGGACACAACGAAGACTTCATCCCTCAGGATGTTCCTTTCTCTCAAACACCTCATTCTAATTTCCCTCACGAGAAAGATTCACAAGAGTAAGTTCACCCATATTTAGACAAATATGTCAGCCAAACGGTACCATAGTTTATTCAGAAGATTTAATCTGATAACTATAGGTACCGTTTATCTTGTAATACTGGCTGGTGGCGTAGTGCGCTGTACGGGCTCAGGCATGGGCTGTCCGGATTGGCCAAGGTGTTTTGGAACCTGGGTACCACCGACCGATGAGTCTCAACTTCCATCCGATTATAAACAAAAATATAAGGTACAAGGACATGAAGCCGAATTCAACGTGGCTAAAACCTGGACTGAATATGGCAATAGATTGGTTGGAGCATTAACGGGTGTTTTCATCTTTTGCATGTTCATTTATTCCATTCCTTTTTTCAAAGAAGATAAACAGGTTTTCTATTTCAGTTTATTGAGTCTGTTCATTGTAGGGTTTCAAGGCTGGCTGGGCGCCAAAGTAGTGGCTTCTTACCTTTCTCCTGTCATGATCACCATACACATGGGGCTGGCCATGGTCCTGATCGGCGTGTTGTGGTATGTTTACTTCAGGGCTTCTAAAACCATATGGTTTTCCGGAACCTTGTTTGATGGTCTTCGTCCCTACCGACTTTGGATGTGGTTATTGGCCATTACTACGTTTCTTCAAATCATTATCGGTACGCAGGTAAGAGAGGAAATAGATACCCTAGCAGCGTCAATGAACCATCAAGGGCGGGGAGAATGGATCAATATGCTCGGGGAATATTTTCTGGCACACCGCATTTTGTCCTACGTGATCGCTGTTTTGACGCTATACATTTTGATAAAAGCTATTTCAGATATACAATTGGGCAAAGGAGCAAAGAATGTGATCTACAGTATTGCCTTTTTTATCACATTAGAGGTGATAATAGGCTACGTTTTAGTATTTTTGCAACTACCCGCATTTGCACAGCCACTGCACTTATTGAACGGATCCATCATCTTGGGTTTAGAGTTCATTTTGTTGATGGTCATGTTAAACATTAACTACACACCTCTTTCTTCCAGTCATGTCAAGTAATTCTGCAAGCATAGGATTTATGAAGCTGTTGTCTCTGAAAACAGGCGCTTACGTGAAGTTGCTAAAGATGCGTTTGACTCTATTGGTGAGCTTTTCAGCCGCATTTGGTTATTTAGTTACCGGACATTCATGGTACAGCACCGAATTTATATGGTTCATGCTCGGTGGGTTTTTAGTGATCGGTGCAAGCAATATCATCAATCAAATCTGGGAAAAAAATACGGATGCGCTGATGAGTCGTACGCACCAAAGGCCGCTGGTCACCGGTGTTGTTTCTGTGAATGAAGCCATCGTTTTTACGTTGTTATTGGCCGCGACAGGCTTAGGGATTTTTGTATTTAAATTTAATTTGAATGCAGCCTTCTTATCCTTGGTTTCATTGCTGCTCTATGCATTTGCTTATACTCCTTTAAAAATTAAAAGTCCGATTGCTGTATTTGTAGGCGCCATTCCTGGGGCATTGCCACCTATGATTGGATGGGTAGCGGCTACAGGGCAGTACGGGTGGGAGCCGGGGATCTTGTTTGCCATTCAATTCTTCTGGCAATTTCCGCACTTCTGGGCCATCGCCTGGGTATTGGATGAAGATTATAAAAAGGCAGGCATCAAACTGCTGCCTTCTGCCGGTGGGAGAGACATGAAGACGGCTTTCAACATTATGATCTATACGTTGCTGTTGATTCCTTTAGGTTTTATGCCTTACCTTATCGGCATGACAGGAATCAATTCTGCACTGGTCGCCATGGTAGCAGGTATTTTATTCCTTGCTCAAACCTTTTACCTGATGCGTGAAGGCACGAATAAAGCGGCGAAACTGATCATGTTCGGATCCTTTCTTTATTTGCCTATCGTACAAATTGCTTATTTATTAGATAAAATATAATCGTCATGCAACAACCTGTAGACTCATCTGAATTTCCCGCTTATACCAGACCAGAAGTCGTCAACTCTAAAGTGATGATACTGGGATTATTCATCGTTACCAGTATCATGTTGTTTGCTGCCTTTACAAGTGCATACATCGTGCGCAAGGCAGATGGCGAATGGTTACTGTTTTCATTGCCTGCTATATTTGCCTATAGCACCGCCATTATCTTGCTCAGCAGCGTCACCATGCAATGGGCTTATACCCTCGTAAAGAAAGGGGAGATAAATAAAGCAAAACCTGTCGTAGCTGTAACCTTTATTTTAGGCTTGGCATTCCTGTATGTGCAATACTTAGGATGGGGAGAACTAGTAGATATGAACGTTTTTTTGGGAGGAGACAGCAGCAATCCTGCAGGATCTTTCGTATACATCCTTTCTGGCGTACATGCTTTCCATTTGCTTACTGGATTGATATACATACTGATAGTATTAGCCATGCTTTTCAGTGGAAAAATCACGAAAGAAAAATCGCTACAATTTAGCCTGTGCACCATATATTGGCACTTCTTAGATTTGCTTTGGATATATTTGTTTGTATTTTTACTGGTCAATAATTAATTCGTAACAACTAACTATTTTATATGGCAACTGCTGCAATAGAAAAAGACAATAAAAACTTATGGGGTGGTGGGGTTGAACCCATGAAAGTCAGTTATGGCAAGCTCATGATGTGGTTTTTCCTTTTGTCTGATGCTCTTTCTTTTTCCGGGTTATTGATCACTTACGGGATGATTAGATTTACCCATAGTGCATTTGAAGGAAAGATAGGAGATTTCGTTTTTTCTGATACCTATTGGCCAGTTCCTGAAAAAGTATTTACTCACATTCCTTTTACACACGAGCCATTCCCATTGGTATTCGTAGGTATCATGACCTTTATCCTCATCATGAGTTCTGTGACGATGGTATTGGCTGTGGAAGCAGGTCATAGAAACGATAAAAATGACGTTCAGAAATGGATGTTATGGACGATCCTTGGCGGTATGGCTTTCGTAGGTTGCCAGGCTTGGGAATGGACGATCTTCATCAACGGTTCTGAAGCAGGTAGAATGTTATATGACGGTACGATTTTCCACGGTGCAAACTTGAAGGCCAACGAATATGGACCTGTACCCTTCGCAGATTTATTCTTCTTCATTACAGGATTCCACGGTACACACGTAACATCCGGTATCATCATCAACATCATTGTATTCTACAATGTGGCGATAGGTACCTACGAAAAAGTAGGACACTATGAAATGGTCGAAAAGGTTGGTCTATACTGGCACTTTGTAGACCTTGTTTGGGTATTCGTATTTACCTTCTTCTACTTGGTTTAATTCCTCACGACTTAATTATAAAATTATATGTCACACGCACACCACGACAGCGCACCAACATTACATGTTCATCCTAAAGATCCCGCAAAGATCCGTAAGGTATGGTTCACCGCCGGTATTTTGGCGGTAGTAACAGCTATAGAATTTATCTTGGCTTTCACGATGGAAAGAGGACCAGTATTGACTTCTATCTTCGTTATCCTGACATTCGTAAAAACGTTTTACATCGTAGGAGAGTTTATGCACTTGAAGTACGAAGTAAAAGTATTGATCTGGTCGATTGTATTGCCTGTCATGTTCATCATCTGGCTGATTACAGCTTTGTTGATGGAAGGTGGTTATATCTTCGTAGAGCGCGCCGCAATATTCAACTAACATTATGAAATTATCAATTAGGATCGGCCTGCTGTTTGTTATCATACTGCTGCCGATCCTTTTCATTTTATTCTTTAACTTATTTGGCGAGAATCATCATCGCCTTTTTATTTTTCAACCCATTGATTCGGTAGCAACGGAACAAGGGTATAAAGTAACAAAAGCCTATACCGTTCCTTCCTTTCAATTGACGTCAGAAGAAGGCAAGCCCTTTTCATCTGAAAGTTTAAAAGGTAAAATATTCATCGTCAATTTTATTTTCACCCGTTGTGAGGCACAATGTAAAGACATGTCCAATCAACTGATCAGAGTACAGGAGGCTTTTAAGGATAGAAAGGATGTATCGATCGTTTCTATCACTGTTGACCCTGAATACGACACGGCAAGTGTGTTAAAAGAGTATGCTCAGGCACACCAGGCCATTCCTGGCAAGTGGTTGTTTTTGACAGGTGAGAAAGAATACATTTATAATTTGGGACAAACGGGTTTCTTCGTTTCTACCATGGAAGAAAAGGACCAACCCTTAAGTTTCCTTCACAGTGAAAAATTCATTCTGGTGGATCAGAAAGGATGGATTCGCGGATTTTACGACGGTACTGATCAAAAAGAAGTGGACCGTCTGATCACAGAAATAAAAGTATTAGAAGACATCGATAAGAATGGAAATTAAATGGGTCTCTCGTAAGTTGGTGAATGCGGTATCTATCGCTATTCCTTTGGTAGTAGCCTTGTTGCTGGGCATTCGAGTGAAGTTCGATTTAGGAGTCTGGACAAAGTATTTGCCCCATTTGAATGCCGTGTTGAATTCCGCCACAGCTGTACTATTAGTTGCCGGTTGGTTTGCCATCAAAAGCAATAAAAGAGAATGGCACAGAAAGCTCATGACCATGGCTTTTTACTGCGGCTCTGTTTTTCTGGTGACCTACGTGTTGTACCATTTCTCCAATCAGTCGACACATTTCGGTGGAGCAGGAATCATTAAGTATATTTATTACACCTTATTGATTTCACACATCACCTTAGCGGCTATTGTTGTTTACTTTGTATTGATGGCCATGTATTTTGCCTTGAACGGTCAGTTTGAAGAGCATAAACGCATTGTGAAATGGGGACATCCCATCTGGTTATACGTGTCTGTAACGGGCGTTATCGTATACCTGATGATCAGCCCTTATTATGTATATTAAATCAATGAAAGCCATGAAAAGAACCTCCTTGTTGATTGTTGCTGCCGTTGTATTGATGGTATTGGCATCTTCTGTTGATGTGGCCGCTCAGTGTGCCATGTGCAAAGCTACGGTAACAGAGAATGTCATTTCCGGAAAAGGGAAGGGACAAGGGTTGAACTCAGGTATCTTGTATTTGATGGCCTTCCCTTATATCATCGCTTCTGTGTTTGGTTTTTTTTGGTACAGAGCGTATAAGAAGAAGCAACAGACTGCACTGTCTAAATAGAAGCTAGAGCTAGGAGGTACGAGCTAGGTGTTCGTCCCTCCTTGCTCCTAGCTTGTACCTCCTAGCTTATTTCCTTGGATTTTAGTAAATTGAAATAAAAAGCGGGCTTTGCAGAATAAGAAACAATTTTTGTGGACATCCTTAGCGTTCACGGGCATCATGTTTTTGATTGCTGCGGGAGCTATATGGCATCCTCACCTTTCATTTTTTAAGCAGGAGCCGGAGAGAATAGTGCAGCAAAAAGTACAGGCACAACTTCATAAACTCGATCGTGTCAATCACAAAGTCACTGATTACCTGTCTTCAAAAGGAGAAGAGTCAAAGATTTATTTTTATGAAATAGAACAAGAGGTAGAAGGGCAGTGGGTTTGTATCTACAGGAATAAAGAATTGATTTACTGGTCCACTTATCAATATGTTCCACATTGGAAAAACATAGAGCATGTTGATCGTGCCGGTGTAATCTCTGATGCCAAAGGGAAATATCTTACGTATAGAACCCATGTTACAAAAGCGCAGGTGCAGTACGATGTTGTCTCTGTATACCCTTTGTATAGGGAGTATCCGATAGAGAACAACTATTTGAGATCAGGGACAGATAGACGTATCTTCGACAGTGATCGTGGGCGCATTGTGGTAGATCCAACCAGTGGCTGGGTAAATATCAACGATAAAGAGGGGCGTTTTTTGTTTGCGTATGAATTGGAACAAAACAATAAATTTCAAACCTCAGTATTCGTCTCTCTGCTGTTGTTGAGCTTTGCGGCTTATCTCTTTTGGCTTTTCACGGGAATCAACCAATGGTACCTGGAAGGGAAAGCTTATGGATTCGAAAAGTCTTTATTGCTCTTATTGCTTTTCGGTGTCAGCTACAAACTACTTCTGTACAGTTTATTCCGCCTATCCTTATTGGATGGATTGGTATTGTTTGATCCTTCTCATTTCGCTTATTCTATATTGTCTCCTTCTATTGGTGACTTCTTTATCAATACACTGTTTGGTTGTTTAGTATGTGCTTTCATTTATAAGCATTATGCTTCTTTTGTATGGGTGAAAGAATTGTTGCTGTTGCACGACAGCTTGAGGTACAGTGTAGTCTGTATCCTGGTAATAATCAGTTTCGGCATGTTTGTAGAAGTATATTACATCGTAGATATTCTGCAGCGGCATTCACAGGCGGTCATGGACATTACAGCGAGTGTCGATTTTGATTGGCTGCGTATCCTCTCTGTGTTGATCATACTACTTATTGGATTGAGTTATTATTACATCAACCATACGGTTATACGACTGGCCGTTCAATTGACTTCTATAAAGAACATCGTCATTATAGTTGCCGGGATTACCTTGATGCTCGCTGGTTTATTGTGGTTTACCTACGACGGCTCTTTCTTTTTACCCTTGATTCATTTGACATTTCTTTTGATCATGCTGTATACAGGCTATATCAAAGAAGTCTCCTTGATGCGTTATCAGGCTTATTTGTATTTCTTTTTTTATGCCATAGAGATCGCCGCTATACTGGCGTTCGCGGTGCAGGGTTTTTATGTTGAAAAACTTAATCGTGACAAAGAAAAGTACTACTACCAATTATTTGTAGATAATGACATACAAGGAGAATACTTGCTGCACGATGCATTGGATCATATCGCTAAGGATGCTTACCTGAAGAATGTGATGTTATCACCTTTCGGTGACAAAGAAGAACAGGTGGAGCGTAAGATTAGAAAGATTCACTTGTCGAATTATTTTGACAAGTTCGACATTAACGTTTTTCTATTTGATGCCAATGAAAAGAACTATATCGACACGACAGGTAAAAACGACCTGAATCGTTTTCAGAATAATTTTTTCATTAAGAAGTTCAGAACACAATTTTCTAATATTTACTTAGTGGAAGAAGCCTCTAAATCAGAGGCCAAGAAGTATTTTTGCTACCAGCCGATCCTATATGGTAAAATCATATTGGGTTATGTGGTCATTGAATTGAAGTATAAGAAAATTCAACCCAATAGTGTCTATCCTGAACTTTTGGTAGATCGGAAGTATAAAAAGAATGTTCCTGAAGGGGAATACAATTACGCGGTATACGAAAACGATAAATTAATTTATTCCAGTGGTGTGCTCAATTATTACAGCACCTTGAATAAAGAGGATAGAAGACAATTTCGGAAGCCTCTCGTTTTAATGTATTGGTGACGAATTTTTCATTTTACTTTATCATTAACGTCTTTATTTTATTGATGCTGGTATTGGTGAATCTGATCTTATTCAGATTCTCAAAGAAATCTGTGAGCTATGCTTCCCGTATACAAGTATACATTAACATTGCCTTCTTCCTGCCACTTTCTATCATGAGCATTGTTTCATTGAGTGTCATCACCAATAATTACCTCGATGGTTTAAATAAAAAAATTACAGGTACTGCAGAAGATATCTCAGTTTTGGTTGCAGGCATCCTGGATCAGAATAAAGGAAAAACCATTGGCTGGGCGCATACACAGGATAAGATCAATGATTTGTCGCGCTATTCAGAAGTGGATTTAAATGTGTATACCAACAAAGGAGTGCTATATTATTCCAATCAACAAGATATTTATAAGAAGGAAATCGTATCCCGTCAACTCAACCCGGATGCTTATTCTGCTATTTTAGAACAACGCAACCAAGCTATTTTGCTGACTGAACACATCGGAGAGTTAGATTTTAAAATGGTCTACACGGCCATTCGTTCACAAGAAAGCGGTTTGATCTATGGCGTATTGAGTGTGCCATTTTTCGAATCAAAAAATGAATTGGATCATCAGTTGATACAGGTATTGAATACCATCATGAACTTATTTTCTTTTACGTTTATCGCTTTATTGATTCTGTCTTATTTTGCTTCCCGCTACCTGACGTATCCTTTGCACATGATTACCAATAAACTGAGTCGTATTTCATTGACCGCAGAGAACGAACCGTTGCAATGGACAGGTGACGATGAAATCGGACAATTGATCTCACAATACAACAGCATGCTTAAAGTATTGGAAGAGAATAAAAAAATGCTGTCCCGTACGGAGAAAGAATCAGCCTGGAGAGAGATGGCCAAGCAAGTAGCGCACGAGATCAAGAATCCATTGACACCGATGAAACTCAGTTTGCAGCATTTGATCCGCAGAATTGACGATGAGAAGGAATTGCCTTTGTCTCATAAAGAAGGCATATTGAATACCATTCATTCCTTGCTGTCACAGATTGACAACTTAAGTGATATTGCCGGCTCATTCTCCGCCTTTGCCAAGCTGCCGGAACCGATCATGGAATCCTTCGACCTGACGGCACTGGTAAAAGACATTTCCATGTTTTATGCGTCCTCCAGTCCTTTAACATTGGATATGCAGCACAAAGAACCTCTTTTCATCAAAGGTGACCAAGGCTGGATGCACAATGTGCTGAATAATTTGATCATTAATGCTTACCAGTCTATTCCGGCGCAACAAAAAGCAAAAGTGACATTAGGGTATACCTTTCAGGGAGATTCCGTATTAATCTACATCAAAGACAACGGAACAGGAATACCCGAAGAAATCAGAGAAAAGGTCTTTCAGCCGAATTTCAGCACAAAATTCGCGGGATCCGGCATCGGTCTGGCCTTGGCTAAACGTGGCGTGGAATATATGGGAGGTAAAATTTGGTTTGAGACAATGCAGGATCAGGGTACCACGTTTTACATACTCTTACCCCTCTAATTGCTAACGATGGCGCGACTGCTCGCTGTACTGTTTTTTTTCGTACTAAGCCCTAGGATACTGTACGCACAGATCAATAATGTGCGTTGCAAATGGGTCAAGGTTCAAGGTACATCAGATCTGCAGCTTGATACGAGCACCGTTCTTCCTTCCTCCATAAGTGTTACAGGAGGAGGTGATTCTCTTCGTTTAACTTATGATCCCAATACAGGCAAAGCTTCATGGTCAGGCAACTCTGCTGCGGATTCGGTTTTAGTTTGTTACAGAGTTTTATCTTCCGATTTGTCTTCGCGTTATTACAAACGTAGTTTAAAACAATACGATACACTCGGATACTTCCGCGACGATCCCTATTACAACAGGCAGTTTCAGGGGCGCAAGGAAGAATTGTTTTCTTCTCCCGGAATCAATAAAACAGGTACTATTTCTCGAGGCATCTCTGTTGGTAACAACCAAAGTGTGTTTGTCAACTCGGTGTTGAACTTACAACTGGAAGGGAAATTGACAGATGACGTGAGCATTATCGCTAGTATTTCCGATCAGAATATTCCTTTTCAACCGGAAGGTAATACACAGCAACTGCAACAATTCG
>JAQZBV010000064.1 GCA_029237685.1 Cytophagaceae bacterium
TTCGTCATCCTTCTTCTTCGGAAGAGGTATTTTTATCTTTGGCGGAACAGCTCTAGGTTTTGGAGCTTCATCCGGTGTCGGAGTGGTTGATTCAGAAGTAGTAGTTGAAGGTTCAGCTTTCTTAACAGGAATAACCACCTTCGGAGGTATCACGACTTTCGGTTTAGGTGCAGGCACTTCTGCTGTTTGATCCGTTGGCGTTGCTGTTGCTTCTCCTTCGGTCTTCTTCACTGGAATAACTACCTTGGGAGGAATCACTGCCTTAGGCTTCGGTGTTTCTGTTGCTTCACCTTGCTTCTTCACAGGAATAACTATCTTAGGAGGAATAGCAACTTTGGGACTAGGCTTAGATTCTTCTGTTTCTGTTTCTTCTTTAGCAACCTTTGGAGGCATGGCTTTGGGAATAAACGGCTTCGGCTTAGCCGGCGC
This sequence comes from Cytophagaceae bacterium, assembly GCA_029237685.1. GTDB lineage: Bacteria > Bacteroidota > Bacteroidia > Cytophagales > Cytophagaceae > JACMQM01. Next base: position 430 of record JAQZBV010000064.1, read on the forward strand.
TTCACCTTCAGCAACGGTCGATTCTGTTTTCACTTCAGCAGCAGGTGATGCCTTCGCGGTTTGCTTCGCCAGCTGTGCTTCGTCCCATTCTTTTCTTTTCACTACCGATTCTTCCGGAGACAAATCGGCAAAGTGATACACCATGTTGCGGATATCAAACTCGCTGTAGTCGTAGGCTTTGGTCATGGTCAATGACTCGGTAGGACATACCGTTGTACACAAACCGCAATAGCAGCACTTCGCCATGTCGATGTCAAACGTGGCCGCGTATATTCTTCTCGTAGAACCGTCAGATGTTTTACCGATCTCTACGGTAGATTTGATGGGATCAATGGCTATACAATCGACCGGACAAACCTTCGCGCACAAATCACAGACGATACAATCTTCCATTTCATTGTGCAGGCGGTATCGTCCATTGTCGGGAACCGGAATGGATTCGTAAGGATAACGGGTGGTCACAACGCCGCCTGACTGTTTGAAATAAGCAGGGTCTTCAATGTTCAATATTTTATGGCTTCGAAAAGCGGACTTGAAATGTTTCCATGCCAAAAACAGCGCACGCAAGAGAGAGCCGACGATAATCAGAAAGTGTGTACGATATGTAGAATGCTTAACCGTCATTTATGAGATCAGAAACCATTTCCAAATGGCACTTACTAGTACTAACAACATGGATAAGGGTAAGAAAAGTTTCCAGCACAGGTGCATCAGTTGATCCACGCGTAAACGAGGGAATGTCCAGCGCAACATGATTTGCCAGAATATAACCGCAATCGTTTTTCCTCCTAGCCAAACGATACTCCAAACATAAGAAGACAACTGCCCTGTCGTACCGCTTGTCCAATCGTAAAGTTTTACGCCTGCTATATTGGGCAGTGGAGAACTCCATGCGCCCAGAAACAAAAACACCAATAAGATCGCTACCAAAAGCATCATGGCATATTCCGATAAGAACAACATGCCGAAACGAAAACCTGAATATTCGGTATGGAAACCCGCTACCAATTCAGATTCGGCTTCGGGAATATCGAAAGGCGCACGATTGCATTCTGCCAACGTTGCGATGAAAAACAACGCCGCTACTGGAAGCAGCACGGGGAAACGAATGATGTTCCAGGTAAATACTCCACCCCATGCACTGACATCAATGCCGGGAATACCGAACAGGGAAGAATGAAAGGTGGTATCGATGGATTGTTGTTGCGCGATTTCTTGTAAGTTCAGAGTACCGGTAAACGTAACAACCGCTAACAAACACAAACCCAAAGGAATTTCGTAGGAAATGATCTGAGCTATGGAACGTACGGCACCAAACAAAGCATATTTGTTATTGGCTCCCCAACCGACCATGAATAAACCAATGACATCCAAAGACACCACGGCAAAAATCATGAAAATACCGGAAGGTAAATTGGAACCCACCAATCCCGGAACCCAGGGTAAAGCGGTAAAGCCCCAGAATATGGCAGTAAAAATAAGCCAAGGCGCTAAACGAAAGAGTATTTTATCCGAAGCTGTTGGAACGATGTCTTCCTTTTGAAGGAGTTTGATCAAATCGGCCACCGTCTGAAGTATACCCTTCGGCCCTACTTCTACCGGTCCCAGACGATCTTGCACAAAGGCCGCAGCCTTTCGCTCGGCATATACCACAAATATGGCATAGGTCAAAATGACAACAAGCGTTACTATGAAAGACCAGATAAACATCCTGAGTCAAAGTTATAATAAAGCGAGTGATTTTCTAAGGAAATAGAAGGGGGTTTTCAACAGAAGAATAGGGTATTTTAGAAGGTTGATCTTTGGGATGAATACGTGGATCGCAGGATGTATTATTAGGGCGTTTCCCCGCATTCATAGATCACAGTAAAAAATGACTTCGATGGCGGGGCCGGGCTCTCGCTGCAAGTCCGCCCACGCTCAAAAGCCTCCGCACTTCGGGCTTTTCACTCGATCCCTAACGCAAAACAGAGACAGCTATTCCCACAAAGGGTAATGTTCAAGATTTACTTCCTCTTTGAAAAATATTCGGGTCGATTCCGCAAAGGATTTGGTGTAATCGGACACGTAAAAGGTATGTTTCAACGATTCTCCTGAGCTAAACAAATCGTTCTTGCGTAGGTATTCTTTCAGATGTTCCGCTACAATCATAGAACTATCAATGACTTCCACACCCTTGTCGTAAAAGGACTCTATTTCATTTTTGATCAACGGGAAGTGCGTACATCCTAAAATCAAAGCTTCAATTCCCTGCAAAGACGGGTCTTTGAGGTAGTTTTCTATAATGCTATGACTAATGTTGCTATTAAAAAAACCTTCTTCAATCATGGGTACCAGCAAAGGCGTGGCCAAGGCTTTGAGTTCGATGTCGGCGTTCGTTTTATCCAAACGTTTGCGGTATACATTCGAAGACACCGTCTTCTTTGTACCGATCAAACCGATGGTTTTTCCTTCGTATTTCTTAGCGACATATTGTACTGCCGGATCAATCACGTTCAATACTTTTGCACGACTTCCTACATACTCTTTCACCAACTGGTATGCCGCAGCTGACGCGGAGTTACACGCGATCAGAATGACTTTACAATTGTTCTTCAATAACACATCCGCAATCTTGATGGTGTACGATTGTATCGCCGCGGTAGACTTATCACCATATGGCAAATGTGCCGTATCTCCAAAGTAGATGATACTCTCCTGAGGAAGCAGCGTGTTGACCGCATGCGCCACGGTGAGTCCGCCGATGCCGCTGTCGAAGATGCCGATGGGTGAATTATTCATGAGTTCATAATCATTAAAGGTACGAGCTAGGAGGTACGAGCAAGGTAAGCTTCGTACCTCCTAGCTCGTACCTCGTCCCTATTTTGTATTAAATGTATTCATCGTCCTCTCCAACCCAATCGAAACAAAAGACAACACCGCCTCCGCCGCACGATCGATGTATGCGTCCAGGTCTTTTTGTTCTTCTTTAGAGAATTCCCCCAAGACAAAATCTACTTGATGTCCTTTGGAAAAAGTGTCTCCGATGCCCAGGCGCATGCGTGGATACACGTCAGAGCCCAACACTTCCTGTATATTGCCCAAGCCATTGTGCCCTCCATTGGAGCCTTTGGCTTTGATGCGAATCTTTCCGAAAGGTAACGCTAAATCATCAGTAATGACGATGGATTGTTCAACGGAAAGACTTTCCGCTTTCAACCAATAACTGTATGCCTTCCCACTTAAGTTCATAAAGGTGGTTGGCTTCACTAAAATTAATGTGCGACCCTTGCTCTTCATCTCCGCCACATAAGCCTGACGGCCTACGTCGAATTTCACACCTGCCTTTTCAGCCAGGCGATCCAAGACCATAAAGCCGATGTTGTGGCGTGTGTTTTTATACTCACTGCCCACATTTCCCAAGCCGCAAATCAGAAATTTCATGGTGCAAATAAACCGAGATTCTACATGAAAGACAAAAAGAAAGAGTTGTTAGTTGTTAGTTGTTAGTTGTTAGTTAAATAAAAAAACAATAACTCTTCCAAATAGATGACACATGTCCCTAAGGGACATAATGTCTCTAGAGAAGAATTAATTAAGATATTTAAGTCCCCTTTAGGGGATTTAGGGGCAAGACAGTATGGAGCGCGAGCGCGAGTATGGAGGGATCCATTCTCAATACTCAAACTCCATACTCTGTACTGTAAAGTCCCCTTTAGGGGATTTAGGGGCAAGACAGCTAGTGTTAACGCAAACAGCCTACCATTGTCCGACAGTGTCAGGTCTGAAGACCTGACACCCAAAAGGGTTCTGTCTTCAATTATCATAAAATAAAAAATCCTATCCCCCCGAAGGAGAATAGGATTCTTATGATGAACAAAACAGAATTACTTCTTCGCTGTTTCGTTTGCTTCTTGTTTCAATGAACGAGTCACTTCAATCGTAGCGATTGGGTTGCTCTTCGCGTTCAGGATCACATATCCGTCGGCTACTACATCACCTACTTTTACTGATTTCGCCAGTTCCAATGTAGAGATGTTTACAGTGATAGAACTTGGCAATTTGTCAGGAGTAGCTTTTACCGTTAGTTTTTTCATTTTTTGGTTAAAACGACCACCTTTCAAAACACCTGGAGAGGTACCTTCAAATGTAACCGGAATATCCATTTTCACGATTTTACCTGGAACCAACTCCAAGAAATCAGCATGAAGGATCATTTCACTTACCGGGTGAAATTGAGCATCCTGCAAAATCGCTGTGTATTTTTTACCTTCTACGTGGATCAACGCTTGAACCGCATCGCCAGTGTAAATGATGTCTTTGAACAAAAACATTGGAGTGGAGAAGTGAACCACTTCAGTACCACCATACAGTACGCAAGGAACTTGTGCTTCTGCTCTCAATTGAGCAGATTCCTTCTTACCGAGATTTGCTCTTTTATACCCTATAATCTCTACTTGTTTCATATTATTATAATTTAATTGGTTACTATTCAACAAACAAAGAGCTAATCGACTCATTGTCCTGGATTTTACGGATGGCTTTCGCAAACAAGTCTGCTACCGTAAAGATTTTAATCTTCGAAGATTCTTTCTTCAAAGGAATGGTATCGGTTACCCAAAGCTCTGTTAACACTGACTTCTCAATGTTATCGTAAGCATTTCCGGATAAAATACCGTGTGTACAAACCGCACGCACGCTTTTCGCGCCTTTTTCCAAGATGATTTGAGCAGCTTTGGTGATGGTACCTCCCGTATCAATCAAATCATCGATCAATACCACATCAGCACCTTCTACATCTCCGATCAATTGCATCGAAGCCACTTCGTTAGCACGTTTACGGTATTTATCGCAAACCACTAAATCAACATGTAAAAACTTAGCGAAATCTCTTGCTCTCTTCACCCCTCCAACATCCGGAGAAGCAATCAGCAAGGTATCTTTATTGATTTGTCTCAATTCAGGAATAAAAATAGCAGCACCGTCTAAGTGGTCTACCGGAATATCGAAAAATCCTTGTATCTGTCCGGCGTGTAAGTCACAAGTCATCAAGCGGTTTACGCCGGAAGCCTGTAAGATATTAGCTACTAATTTCGCCGCAATCGGTACACGTGGTTTATCTTTTCTGTCCTGACGGGCATATCCGAAATAAGGAATAACGGCTGTTACACTTTTAGCGGAAGCTCTTTTGGCTGCATCTACCAACAGCAACAATTCCATCAAGTTATCGGCAGAAGGAAACGTAGATTGGATGATGTATACATCACAACCTCTGATCGACTCGTCATAACTTACAGATTGTTCCCCATCGCTGAAGCGGCTGATGGTTACTGCCCCTAACTCTTTTCCATAAGACTTAGCGATTTTCTCAGCTAAATACCTCGAGTTGGTTCCGGAAAAGATTTTTACGTAAGACATTACGTTTGGGGAGTTTATAGTCACTTTTGTTATAAAAAAGAAAGGTTCCCGGAGCTCGGGAACGCTTTCGTTTCTGTTGACCGACCAGGGCTCGAACCTGGACTCTTCTGGACCAAAACCAGACGTGTTGCCAGTTACACCATCGGTCAATACTAGCATTTAAATCACCATTCCTGAGAATAGCGAGTGCAAAGATAAATCAAAAATCTGTTTATACAAACGTGTTTTCTAAATTATTTGGAGAAAAAGGGCTGTTTTGTCCACATTTAGGACTGTTTATTCATGGTAGGAATTAATTGATCATTCTATAAATGATTGTTAATAGAATGTATTTGAGAGTTATCAGTCGGTAAATAAGGGCGTGCCCCCGCCATTCAGGCCTTTCTGTTATTAAAAAATCACGATGGCGGGGTCGGGCTATCCGCTGCAAGTCCTCGCGCGAAACCATCTCCATAACATAACCAAACCTAATGCCTCGCTGTGGGCAGAACTTTGTTCGCAATCTTCGCACTACCGTGCTCGATTGTGCTGCTATCCCTCACGCAAAACAACAAGAAGTTTGTGCTGGAGCAAGATTGGTACTGTTTCTCCGATCTGTTTCTGTTTCTCACAAGTCCTCTTCAGGGGATTTAGGGGCAAGACTGATAGTATAAAGCAAGAGGACGAAAATTACCTTCCCGTCCTCTTGCTTTGATTATATTAAGTCAATTACAAACTCAATTCATACATCTTCCCATCAATAGCAGTAAACGTCACATCTCTATCGCAACTTACACCATTTCCATAGTTAACAGATCGGGTACCTTCTGTAGTCACGATATCAATTGTTCCGCCGGCTGGCATGTAAATGTAATAAGTAAAAAAGCACTCTAACTTTACAATCAAATTAGTGATGGTCATGGTGTAGGCTTTCCCTTCTTTCGATACGCCGGAAGCGGAACCTGAAACACTGTACACATCATCAGATAATGTACCAATAGTTGAAGAGCCTGCTGTCCATGTTCTGGTACGGGTAGATTTCCAAGTGGTAGTACCCCCACCATTTGGATAAATGATTTGAGCAAAACCTGTGCTATCAGGCAGGGCACTGTCCATCACGCTGAACACCGTACCATTGGTATTTTTCACCGTTCTGCATCCTACAATCTGCTTGCCGTTTACAAAATAATTTTGTGTGGTAGACTGAATGATTGTTCCAGTAGTTCTGTATTTGCCCGTATATTTGACAATGAGCTGACCGGAACGTGTTCTGCCGTCGTTACCTACTGTATTGGTACCAAAATCTATCGTGATTTTACCAATGAAGTTGCCTTCTGAAATAGTTTCTTTGGTAATCGTAGGATTGGCAGAAGTACGAGACGATTCACCTTGTCCATTGATAGCATCTTCTGAAATTTTTAACACATCATCCCACTGACTCTGCGCTTCGTTGGATTCCGTGGTTAATCCATCATTCGGAAGCGCCTCTTCTTTTTTCTTTCTGCACGATGACAGGTAACATGCTGTGGCTACAAAAACAACAGCGAAAATAATCGAGGCAATTCTTTTCATGTGTTTATTTTTTTAGTAAATAATGATTCAATAAAGGCAGGAATACATGAACACCATTCGTCCCTCCTTGCTCGTCCCTCTTACTTCTTATTGGCTCCGCGCACTTGTTTTTCTACTTCATCCCAATCTTCTGCATCCAGTTGATCCAGGAAATTAAACTCCCCTGCTCCTTTGAGCCATTCTCCTCCGTCTATGACCACCACTTCTCCATTCATGTAAGCAGAGAAATCGGATACCAAATACGCGGCAAGGTTGGCTAATTCCTGGTGATGACCATTTCTTTTCAACGGAATGCGTTCTTCCGGTGTAGCGATCTGTTGCACTTTCTCAGGGAACAGACGGCTGAATGCGCCGTCTGTCGGAAAAGGTCCGGGAGCAATCGCATTGGAGCGAATACCATATTTCGCCCATTCCACCGCCAGTGAGCGAGTCAGCGCCAATACCCCTGCTTTCGCTGTAGCAGAAGGCACCACATAACCGGAACCTGTAAACGAATAGGTGGTGACGATATTCAGAAACGTCCCTTTCATTTTATTGGCAATCCAATACTTACCCGCTGCTAAAGAAGTATAGTAGGTACCTTTCAACACAATATCTACTACAATATCAAATGCTTTATGACTCAATCGTTCGGTTGGACTGATAAAATTCCCCGCCGCATTATTCACGACAACATCTATACCTCCCCATTTCTCCACTGCCAGTTCAAACGAACTTTCGATCTCCGCATATTGCCTTACATCCACCACTTTATAGAGCATCTCGCCGCCAGTGGCTTCGGACAGTTCTTTTACTGTTTGTTGCAACACTTCTTCCTTGCGGCTCACGATCATTACCTTGGCTCCCAATTCCAAAAAATACTTGGCCATAGATTTTCCCAAGCCTGTTGCTCCGCCTGTTACCATGATGCGTTTCCCTTTCAGCGCATCTGCTTTTAACATTCCTTGTGTATATGTTTCCATATTGGTTTTATCTGCTTATCTTCATTTAAATTTAGTACAAAATAAATCTCTACACTCACGATGATGAAAAAACTTTTATTCGTTGTTGTACTTGCAACCTGCGGACTCTCCTCTTGCATTGTAAGTAAGAAAAAATTTGATGAACTGAGCCGAAGGAAATCAGCGCTGGAAGCGGAAAAGGCAGATTGCGAAGAGAGCCTCAAAGCCAAGCAGGCTGAGCTGGATAAATTCATGTCGCTGAACGATTCGTTGCTGAAAGATACGGCTGCATTAGGAGCTGAACTTCGTGTCGAACAGGCCAATTACGAAACGCTTAACGATACGTATCAGAACCTATTAAAAACTCACAATAAGATTGTCAGCAACAATCAAACTGAATTGTCAAAACTGAGCAAGGACCTCTCGGAGCGTGAATTAAAAATCAACACCCTGGAAAACGATCTTCACGAAAGAGAAAGAAGAGTCAGAGAGCTGGAACAAGTATTGGCCCGAAAAGACAGTGCAGTCAATGCCATCAAAGATAAACTGACCAAATCATTACTCGGCTTCAAAGACAAAGACATTACTGTAAAAGTAAAAGACGGAAAAGTATATGTGTCTTTATCTGAACAATTGCTATTCAAATCAGGCAGCATCAAGGTCGATGAAAAAGGAGTGGAAGCTTTGAAAAAACTGGCTGAAGCCATCAGAGACGACAAGTCACTTAACATTACGGTAGAAGGTCATACCGATGATGTGCCGGTAAACAAAGGCGCAAACTTCGAAGACAACTGGGAACTGAGTGTACTCCGGGCAACGTCGATCACAAAGATTCTAGTAAGCAACGGTTTCTCCCCTGTAAACATCATGCCTGCCGGACACGGCGAATTCCTGCCGGTAGCGGAAGGCAAATCAGTGGAAGCACGCCGCTTAAACCGCCGCACAGAAATTATTGTGAGTCCAAAATTGGATGAGCTGTTTAAACTTTTAAATAAATAAAGTTAGTTGTTAGTTGTTAGTTGTTAGTTGTTAGTTGTTAGTTGTTAGTTGTTAGTTGTTATAAAAAAAGAAACTATTTTATCTCATCCAGGTTATTGAAGACAACTATCCTTTATGCTATAATTAAAAACGTGTGATTATATCTTCCTAACTAACAACTAATAACTAACAACTAACAACTATACCAATGACCTTTATCAGTGCCATTAAACCCTACAAAGTTGTACTTGCAACCTTCGCTGTGCAACTGGCTTTAATGGCACTTTTTCATGTCACGCTATTAGTGGGAATCCAGCAGTGGTTACACCACACTGGAGAACAAACCATTGGATTCTGGTTATTGGTCTTTGCTCTTGCCGTTCCGCTGCTTTCTTTGGGTATTTTATCTTCCACGCTATTGGCGCTCATGGCAGGTTATTTCTTAGGCTGGGAAAGCCTCTATTATTATCTACCTTGTTATGCAGCCTCTTCTTATATCGGCTACCAAATCATTTCAGTCATCGATCAGGGTAAAACCATTCAATTGTTACAAGATTCTAAACGCTTAAAAAGGGCACTTTCCTTTCTGGAACTTTACCCTTTTACCAGTGTGCTATTTCTCCGCTTATCACCGGTCATTTCATTCGGTCAATTGACCGCTTTGTGTTCTTTCATTCGTTTAAATATTATCCAATACCTCTTCGCCTCCACCCTGGGTATGATTCCGCGTACGCTGTTAGCGATCTGGTGCGGTTTATACATTCGGCAACACCAAGGCACATTAACGGATTATCAGCTGCCGGAATCCTATACTCCCTTTATTATTGCACTATTTATCCTTTCTGTAGCCGGCATTTTATATACCTTGAAACGCAGTTTTTCAAAGTCAAAAGTATTATCTTAGTCCTGCAAATCCTCTTTTTATGAAAAAACGTTTTACCTTATTTAGCTCAGCTCTGTGTTTCTTTTTGTTTTTAAACACTACAGTTTTTGCTCAGATTGAAAACGCGGCATACAATGCTACAGGCCGCGCGGGTGTGGGAACCACCATGCTGACAGATTACCAGGCCATAGGAGTGAATCCTGCGAACATCGGCATTCGCTATGCAGAAACTAAAAACTTTACAGTTGGGTTGTTTGAAGGAACCGGTAACGTGTTTTTGCAAGGCGTAAAAACATCAGAGATTAATGAGTTCATTCAATCCGGCAGCAATTCTGATTCGCTCGATTACTTCCAGCGACTGGAAGGTGCTAAGAAATTTTCAGGTAAAGCTTTCGGTGCCAACGTAGATGTCATGCCTATAGGGTTTGCCTACAACAATGATAAAATAGGATCTTTTGCTTTTAACATGAAAACGTCTTTTCGTTATTTCATGGATTTTAACCTGAACTTTACACAATTTGCTTTCAGCAGTGCTACTGCCCTGAATTTGTTTCCACAATTGATTACAGGAAATCAGGATACAGTAGCCAACGATCCCAATCAATACCAAAACTACATCAACAACAACGGTGGAATCAAAGCAGGTTATAACAAGGACGGTTTGTCTTTAGGGTCTATTCTTAACAACTCCAGTTACAAATTACACTGGACTACCGAATACGCTTTAGGCTACGGAAGAAAAATAGTGAGCCTGGATGAGCAACATGCCTTGTACGCCGGTGTTGCAGTGAAATTTGTACAAGGATTCGGCTATGTTGACATCTCCGCAAAAAACGGTAGGATCAATGGTGTGGCGTCTTATATGCCTAGTCTGACACAACTCGATTCTTTGCTGAATATAAGAACCGCAGAACAGGCAAACAGTTATTACAAACCCGTAGGACAAGGTTTGGGATTTGATATCGGTGTCACCGCAGAAGTCTTTCATGACATTCGTGTAGGAGCATCGGTGGTAAACATAGGTTCCATTACTTACCGTGATAATGTATACAATGTGTCCGATACCGTTTTTACAACGGTAGATTACAACAGTGATTTCCTGGGCGGATTTGATAAGATTGTAAAATGGGAAAGAAGAGGAAGTGTTGTTGTGCCTCTGGCCACGCAGTTGCGAATAGGAGCAAGTGCCATGTTCGCAGAAAGACGTATACAGGTAGGCGTAGATTATGTACAACCATTAAACAACGCAGCAGGTAACTACAATACAGCAGTATGGGCATTAGGTGGTGATTTCTTTGTACTGCCTTGGCTTAGACTTTCGACAGGAACAAGCATCGGAGGTAACATCGCCAGCGTTTCACAAGGATACAGTACACGAGTAGCCATTCCTTTTGGAATCGGAATTGTATTAGGCGAAGACGGAGGTTTTGAAATGGGGATTTCCACCCGAGATGTTTCCACTTATTTTATTGGTCAATCCAGCCCTTTATACTCTGCAGCCATTGGATTGGTGAGGTTGAGGTTTTAAAAAATTTCTCAGTTGTCAGTATAAAATAAAAAAGAGCAGTAGTAAACTGCTCTTTTTATTTATACGATATTCTACCCTATTACTGATCACTGTCAACTAATTATGAAGCTGGCAGACTAGGATCTATCTCCTCTTTCCAGGCTAAGATGCCGCCTTTCAAGTTGTAGAGATTATCAAAACCGTGGTTGTTCTCTAAGAAAGTAATCGCATTGGCGCTTCTCTTACCGCTTCTGCAATGCACAATGACTTTTTTATTTTTAGCTATTTTATCTACGTTCTGCGGGACAGAAGACAAAGGAATCAATTCTCCTTTTAAGTTTGCGGCAGCAAATTCTGACGGTTCTCTTACATCGATGAGTTGAAAATCTTCTTTGGCATCGATCATTTTTTTCAATTCTTCTACAGTAACTTCTTTCATGCTATTTAGTGGATTTCAATGATGGGATCTTTTATTCGTCTTTCGGTTCTTCAGGATTTAACTTCATCGACGACGTAATGTCGTTCATTTTTTTTACTTTATAATCAAAATCCCCCTTCAATTTTTCCCTGAGTTCATGCAATTTATCCAGCACTTCATCGATCTCTTCCGGCAAGGCCTCTTCCAAAACTTCCCGTATACGCTTGGCCATGGTGGGTGATTTCCCATTCGTAGAAACCGCGATCTTCAAATTACCTTTCTTTACTATGGACGATAAATAAAAATCACACAAGTCAGGCGTATCGGCTACATTGACCAAAATCTTATTCAGCTTGGCATCGGACCACACTTGCTTGTTCAACTCTCTAATACAAGTGGCAGCGATCACCAGGTCTTTTTCCTGCAAATGCGCTAACTCATAAGGTGCATAAATCAATTTCAGGTTGGGGTATTGACTTTGCAAGCCCACTAACTCTTCTCTGATCTCAGGTGCCACAACGGTAACGGAAGCCAAAGGACTGTTGTCTAAAACCGCTTTGGTTTTTTCTATACCCACAGCTCCGCCACCCACGACGAGGAGGCGTAGGTTTTCGAGTTTCAGGAAAACGGGGAAGAGATTGTTCATGAGGGCTGAAAACAGAGAACTGAAAACTGAAAACTGATTTCGGTTCTCAGTTTTCAGTTCTCTGTTCTCAGTATTTATTGTTCAAAAGATATACTCAGCGACTTCTCTTTCCAGATCGAAGGATGCAGTTTCACCACTTCACCGATTACGATGATGGCAGGAGAACCGATTTTACTTTCCGCTACTTTCGCAACGATATCGTCTACTTTACCGATCAATACTCTTTCTGTAGGAAGCGTTCCGTTTTGAATGATAGCAACTGATGTTTGAGACTTTCCGAATTTTGTAAACACTTCACAAATTTTTTCCAACTGTGACATACCCATCAAGATAACGGCTGTCGCATCCGACTGTGCGGCATGGAAAATATCACGGGAAAGTTGATGGTCTTTTGTCGTACCGGTCATCACCCAGAAGCTGTCATTGATGCCTCTGCGAGTGAGAGGAATCTCTTGCAAGCCCGCTACTGAAACCGCACTGGATACTCCCGGTATCACTTGTACTTCGATGTTATGCTGTTTGGCCACCGTCAACTCTTCATGTCCTCTTCCGAAGATGAAAGGATCACCGCCTTTTAAACGCACCACGTGACCGTGTGACTGTGCGTATTGAACGATCAACTCGTTTATTTTTTCCTGTGGAAATTGACACACGCCCTTTTGCTTGCCTACAAAAATTTTGAGTGCGTCAGCAGGAGCATGTTCCAAAATGGATTTATCGATCAACGCATCGTACAAAACCACATCAGCAGTTGCCAACACTTTGATACCTTTCAAAGTGATCAGCTCCGGATCTCCGGGGCCTGCGCCAACTAACGATAGTTTAGGTTCTATGCTCATGAATCAATTAAACAGTAACCGTGTCTTTTCTGAATGATTTGATTTGTTCTACGAATGTCAACGCTTTTGCGAGGAACTGTGTCGCGAAATCTTTTGTCGGCTCATTTTTATTAATGCTCAGCAACTCTTCAGCGAATGAACCGTTGAAAGTAATTTTACCGGTTTGTACCATATGCTTGTCAAAGTCATTGATGATACCCATCTGCGTATTGCAATTGATGCTTTCTAACGTTAACAATGCTTTTGCGCCGCTGACGAATGTAACATATGTGGCATATACGGCATCGCCATATGTACCTCTGTCGTAAAGACGCGTCGCCCAACGCAATTTATCTTCGGTTTCATTCAATAAGGTTCCTACCAAATCCAGCATCACACCCGCACATTCTCCTACTCCTACTTCCGTAACATATTGGTCGTTGTGCCCCCAATCGATGAAATCTTCTGCGGTTAATGTTTCCAATTCTGAAAGTGGCTTCAACATTTTGTAGAAGTGCATTTTATCTTCTGCAATTTTGCGTCGGTAATAGACATTGTAACGCTCGTCTTCCAAACCATTTTCATCGTAGTCATCCAATAAATAACGAACACCTTCCAGACAACGTTTGCTTGGCAATTTCACTACTTTATCAGCGATAGAACCGGAACCGTCTTCTTCTACACCACCACCCAGCAACACTTGCATGGCGGGCAATACCTGATTCCCTTTTTTGATCGACATGCCATGGAAACCAATATTGGCGATCGTATGTTGACCGCAGGCATTCATACAACCGCTGATCTTGATTTTAATGTCGGTGTTGTAAACGATATCCGGATATTCTTCCTTCAACATTTTTTCCAACTCTTCAGAAAGACCTGTGCTGCTGGAAATTCCTAAGTTACAAGTGTCAGTACCCGGACAAGCGGTGATGTCTGCCGTACTATCGAATCCCGGATCAGCAAGACCGATGGCATTGAGTTCATTGAATAAATGAGGCAAGGCTTCTTTCTGTACAAACTTCAACAACCAACCTTGATTGACTGTGATACGGATATCATCAGAAGCATATTTTTTAATGATCGAAGCAAAAACACGTGTTTTATCAGAAGCTAAATCTCCCAATAACTGTTTTACGTTTACGGCATGAAATCCTTCTTGTTGTTGAGGAATGACGTTTGTCTTCAACCAGGCTTGATACTTCGCTTCGTCCACTGCTTGTACCGCGTCAAAAGTTCTTTTTGCAGGTGCAGTTGTTGCTTGGTAGCTCTTGTAATCAATGGCCACCGTTTGAGCAGCCAATCCTTTCTTCTCTTCTTCTACCAAACGCATCAGTTCTTCCAAACCGATTTGAGCCAGCAAATATTTCAAACGGGCTTTATGTCTTTTTGATCTTTCACCGTAACGGTCAAAGACACGAATCACCGCTTCTGTAAATGGAATGATGCGGTCTGCTTCCAGGAATTCGTAGGCAGTCTGCGCCAGGAATGGCTGAGCTCCTAGTCCGCCACCGATTACGATTTTAAATCCTCTTATTTCTTTTCCGTTTACCTCTTTCACTCTTGGAATAAAACCTAAGTCATGAATGAAGGTAAATGCACTGTCGTCCTTTTCACTGGATGAAAAAGCCATCTTGAATTTTCTACCCATTTCCTGGCAAATCGGATTGCGAAGGAAATATTCGAATAAGGCATGCGCGTAAGGCGTCACGTCAAACTTTTCATTGGCATCTATGCCGGCATAAGCCGAACCTGTAATGTTTCTAACGGTATTGCCGCAAGCCTCACGTAACGTGATGCCCGCTTGTTCTAACTCTTCCCATACTTTAGGCGTATCTTCCAACTTCACATAGTGAATCTGTACGTCTTGACGAGTCGTTAAATGCAAATTGCTGGATGCATACTTATCAGAAACATCTGCAATACGCACCAATTGCTCCGGAGACACTTTCCCATAAGGCAATTTGATACGGATCATTTGTACTCCCTGCTGCCTCTGGCCATAAACACCACGAGCCAACCGGAAGGCACGGAACTTATCATCATCCAACTGCAAATTTCTAAAAGCTTTGATCTTTTGCTCCAAGTCAAGAATGTCTTCACGAGCGGCATCAGAAATGGCCTTATTTTCTACTTTTAATTCCATGTTATCCGATAGAGTTACTAGAATAGAGGTTAAACTTCTACAAAATTACGACTTTATTCTAAATTTAAAACATAAACAAAATTTTATTCTTTTTATAGGTTAAATAGTACCACAATTAAGAATTAAATTTTACCTTTAGGTCATAATTCAAAATCTAAACGACCTTTGGGTCAAAAAAGTTCTCTAACTAACCGATATTATTCTTTAGACCATAAGTATCCCTGATCTTTCCGAATCATTTGGTTGGATAAAATAGCAGAAAGCTATGAGATGAATCTTATGATTCTAATTCCTATAATCTAGGTTAATTTATAATTTGCGTCATGATTATAAACTTAGTAAAACAAGAAGGGGCCTATCATTTTCAAGCGGAGAATGAATCTGGCTCGAAAATCAACATCGATGCTTCTCCAGCCATTGGAGGAACGAACCAAGGACCTCGTCCCATGGAGCTTTTGATCATGGGTTTGGGTGGATGCAGTGGAATTGACATTCTAAGTATTCTGCGCAAGCAAAAAATAGAGCCGGATGGCTTCAGCATTCATATCTCAGCAGAAAGAGAAAAAGACGCTACGCCTTCTCTATTTACAGAGATCCACGTGCGCTTCACCTTAAAAGGCGATATCGATTCAGGCAAAGTAGAACGCGCTGCTCAGTTGTCCATGGACAAATATTGTTCGGTGGCGAAAACGATTGAAAAAACGGCGAAGATTACTTATTCTGTAGTGATAGAAAAATAAAAGGAGTTAGTACAAACCGGTTGTTGGCGAACGCCGGCAATAAATAGAAAGTTCGCGTGAGGGATAGTAGCGGAAAGCCCACAGCGAAGTACCGAAGTTCTTAAATGCCGGAAAGCAACCAGAGCGAGGACTTGAAGCGGATAGCCCGACCCGCAGGGGCACGCCCAAATTCAGCAAGAGTTTAGAGTGCAACCAAGAATGCTACTTAGTTCACACTCCAACTCAATAATCTTCTACTACAAATATCTTACTAAGATATCACAACACTTGAACTAACTCATTATATAAATATTTCTACCTATGTCTACTGATTCTACAAACTTTGAAACCATCGCCATTCGTACACAAACAGAGCGTTCTCAAAACAACGAGCACACTGCTCCGTTGTATTTGACATCCAGCTTTGCCTTTGATGATGCGGAACATGCGCGTGCATTGTTTACAGACGAGGTAGAGGGAAATATTTATTCGCGATTCAGTAATCCCAACACCAGTGAGCTGATTGAAAAACTTTGTTTGCTGGAAGGCGCGGAAGACGGTTTTGCTACGGCTACCGGGATGTCTGCGGTATTCAGCAGCCTGGCTACATTTCTTTCACAAGGAGACCATGTATTATTGTGTAAATCAGTATTCGGATCTACGATACAGATCGTCACGCAGATCTTCCCGCGTTGGGGAATAGAATATACCTATGCTGACATTCACAAACCTGGAACATGGGAAAGTTTGATCAAACCCAACACTAAAATGGTGATGATCGAAACTCCTTCCAATCCTGCCTTGGACTTAGTGGATCTGGAATGGCTGGCTAAGCTTTGTAAAAGTAAGGGTATTTTATTGAATGTCGACAATTGTTTTGCGACACCATACCTTCAAAATCCAATAAAGTTGGGAGCCGATATCGTGACGCATTCAGCGACTAAATACATCGACGGACAAGGTCGTGTGCTGGGCGGTGTCATCTTATCCTCTAAAACATTGATCGAAAAAGTACGCTTTTTCTGCAGACACAGCGGTCCGGCGATGTCTCCATTCAATGCCTGGATCTTATCAAAAAGCTTGGAAACATTAGCGGTTCGAATGGACCGACATTGTTCCAATGCGTTGGAGATCGCGAAATTCCTGGAACAACATCCGGACGTGGAATTAGTAAAATATCCGTTTCTACCCTCCCACCCTCAACACGAACTGGCTAAAAAACAAATGAAAGCCGGTGGGGGTATAGTTACATTTTTAGTGAAAGGTGGTGTGGAAAGAGGAAGAAAATTCATAAATTCACTTCAGTTATCGTCGCATTGTGCGAACCTGGGTGATACACGCACGATTATCACGCATCCGGCTTCTACCACACACTCTAAAATATCCGAATCCGATCGCGAATCGGTCGGCGTCTTGCCGGGATTGATCAGAGTATCTGTAGGACTGGAACACATCGACGATATTAAAAAAGATATTGAACAAGCCCTCCTGGCTTCTAAGATGTAACGGTGGAATCAAAATCATTGAAAAAAAAGGTATTTGCTGTATTAGAGACAAATGCCCATAAATATTTTTTAGGAAGACTCGTTCGTTTTACGATTGTCTCTCTTATCTTTTTCAATGTCTTTGCAGTCATTATAGAAACCATAGACGAAGTAAAAATCAACTACGGACACTACTTTGATGTAGTAGAATTGATTTCAGCAGTGCTCTTCGCGATCGAATATGTATTGCGTGTTTGGGTCAGCAACATCCGTAGGCAATTTCAAGGCCCCTGGGGACGATTGCGTTACATGATGACTCCAATGGCCATCATCGATTTCCTGGCCATCTTCCCCATTGTATTCATTATCATCGGAGGACTTGATTTCCGGGCACTCATGTTGATTCGCTTCTTCCGAATGCTGCGCATCTTCAAACTTCGTCGCTATGCCCTTGCATTGAATACACTCACCGAAATCATCAAAGACAAAAAGGAGGAGTTAATCATCACCTTCGCTACGATTTTCATTTTATTGATTGTGGCTTCTTCTCTGATGTATATCTTCGAGCACGAAGCGCAACCGGAAGTCTTTTCCAGTATTCCTGCGACCATGTGGTGGGGCGTCGCTACCCTATCAACGGTAAGTTATGGCGACATGATACCGATGACTGTGCTGGGCAAACTATTGGGTTCTTGCATTGCCATCATGGGCGTGGCCATGTTTGCGATACCGGCAGGTTTGATCTCTGCAGGATTTAACCAACGCATGATCCTTAATAAACAAAAGAAAAATGGAGGACAGGAAATCATTGTATGCCCACATTGTCATGAAGGATTTCACCGCCATTAATTTCTAATCAGAATTAGTGATTTACCTCACCTTTCAAGGATCTGGCAAAATCCAAGCATCAAATGATAAATAACCAATAAGCACCAATGACCAAATATTCAAATCTTAATGTTCTCTCTATACGCTTATGCAAGTGATAAATTGATTTCGAAGCTTGTCATTTATTTGGCATTTGTGTTTTGTTATTTGGTGCTTTAAATAAAGTCCGGCTTAGCATAGAGTAGGCGAACTAAATCACTAATTCCATTTCTAATTTAATTTTCTATTCATATTTCTATTATTCTATGTTAAAAATTGCTGGTATCTGGGGTGGTTGTGCAGGCGCATTATACATTGCAGTCAATTGGTTCTCCTTGTCCAAACGTTTGGAGTTAAACGCTTATCCCGCCTGGGGACTACTCTATACGGCCCTGCTTATACTTATATTGGGTGTTTTTATTTTTAT